>CAYSYX010000239.1:0-9528 GCA_964435055.1 uncultured Polyangium sp.
ATCCACGCGCATGAATCGCTCGACCATGCGCTCGCGAATCGCTCGCATTTCGCATTTACCCAATTCGAAGACCGCAGCTTTGACGAGATGCTCCTTTTCGGGCATCGACATGCTGTTCCAGAACAAAGTCGCCTGAGTAAAATGGTCGCCGAAGCTCGGACTGCGTTCGCGGATCTTTTGTCCCGAGACCATTTCTGGGAAATGCGTGAACGTTCCCGCACCGGGTTGAGCCATGGCCGGACATCCGCCGCCGAGCGAATTTGGCAAATAATGGGCGCGCCCCATCGGAATACGATGTTGATGAAAACCATCCTTTTGGTGGTTGTTCACCGGAGCGAGCGGTCGATTGATGGGTATTTGAGTGAAGTTCGGTCCGGCCAAACGGGTCAGTTGGGTGTCGAGGTACGAAAAGAGCCGCACTTGAAGGAGCGGATCGTCCGTGAAATCGATGCCGGGCACGACGTTTTGAATGCAAAACGCCACCTGCTCGGTTTCGGCGAAGAAATTGTCCGGGTTGCGATTGAGCACCATTTTGCCGACACGTTGTACCGGAACGAGCTCCTCCGGAACGATTTTGGTCGCATCACGTAAATCGAAGTCGAAATCGTTCGCCTGCTCCTCCTCGATGATTTGCATTCCGAGCTCATATTCGGGATATGCCCCCATGGCGATTGCATTCCACAGATCTCGCCGATGGTAATCGGGATCTTTGCCGGCGATCTTTTGCGCTTCGTCCCAAACCAGCGAATGCACGCCAAGGATCGGCTTCCAATGAAACTTGACGAAACGAGTCGTCCCCTTCGTGCAAATCAATCGGAAGGTATGCACGCCAAACCCTTCCATCATGCGGTAACTACGCGGAATGGCGCGATCCGAGAGCACCCACATCAGCATGTGGGTGATTTCCGGGACGAGCGACGCGAAATCCCAAAATGTATCGTGCGCGGATGAGGCCTCGGGAATTTCCCGATCGGGTTCGGGTTTGATGGCGTGAACCAGGTCGGGGAATTTGATGCCGTCCTGAATGAAGAAGACCGGGATGTTGTTGCCGACGAGATCGAAATTGCCTTCGTCGGTATAAAACTTGGTCGCAAAGCCGCGTACGTCGCGCACCGTATCGGCAGATCCGCGCGAACCGACCACGGTCGAAAAGCGCACGAATACCGGTGTTTTTACGGTTGGATCATTCAAGAATTTGGCGCGCGTCCAATGCCCGAGCGGCTCGTAGACCTGAAAATACCCATGCGCCCCCGAACCTCGCGCATGCACCACTCGTTCGGGAATGCGTTCGTGATCGAAATGCGTGATCTTTTCCCGCAAATGAAAGTCTTCGAGCAACGTGGGGCCATCGGCGGATACTTTGAGCGAATTGTCCGTCTCATCGATGCGTACGCCCTGATCGGTCGTCAAATACGTACCGGACAAATCCTGTCGATTACGCTCGAGACTTTCGCTTTTTTCGTCCTCGTAGCCGGGCCCAGCCGTCTTGTGCGTCATGTTTTCCCCCTCGATTGTGCGTCCAGCCGTTCCACAAGGTGAAACCGGCGTCGGACTTCATCCCATGACACGAATTGCGTAAATGCGCAGGTCATTCCCGCGCCGATGGTTTGACGACAATTGGAACGAAATACCCCGTCCGCCTATGACGAATATATTCGTCATGCCAATACCGATTGGCACGGCAAACGATGTGTACCCGCCGTGGACGCCTTCACGCCCGGTCGGAGCCGAGTTTGTCTAACGAAACGACGTCAGCGGACCGCTTTCGCCAACAACCAATCGACCATCGGCCCACCCACGTCGTGCCCGCCGACGAGCTGCGCCCGAGCGAAGTAACACGGGAAATTGCACTCGAGCACGTAGTGGTTGCCATGCGGATCTTCGAGGATGTCCACTCCGCCAAACTCGACATCGATCGCTCGCGCCGAACGCACCGCGCTGTCCATGATTTCCTGTCGAGGCGCTTCGCGATAATCGGCGACATCATCCGACGCATGGGTACGAAAATCATCCGCGTCCGTACGATTGCGGTAGTACCCCACCACGCGATCACCCACGACGATACACCGCCAATGAATCGCATCCGCTACGTACGCCATGAGGACGGGCATTCGTCCGGACGCACGCACGTGGTCCATGGTCGAGAAAAGCCCGGCGAGCGTATCGATGCGCAGAACACCAACTCCGCCCGAGGTATTCGCAAACTTCATCACGATGGGCAAACCACCCAAAGCATCCACGTATCGACGCAACATCGCGCGATCCGTCGTGGCTCCCCAAACCCACTTGGCGACGGGAATTCCCGCTCGCTGGAACATCACGAGGTCGGGCCCGACCGAACGATAAACACCGTCCTCTCCCGTGTAAAACGTCGCCACCCCCGGGCCGAACAACGCTTGCTCGACACGCATCGCCACCATCGACGTCGCCGGTCGATACATCATCGTCCCGGGCTCCAAGGGTTTGGCGGAACTAAAATCAAACGTCCGAGCCTCCACCACTTCGAATGCGACTGATCGCGCTTCGCACGCCTCCCTCAACACGCGACGCGTCGCTTCCGGGACACCGTCGTCTACGCAGACAAACCTGCGCTTACGGAATGACTTCATACGCTCGTCGAGGTTTGTCCGGGCGCAATCGAGCGGCGCATAAACGAAGTAGGCAAGGTTTGCCTTGTCCCCCGCAACGAGTTTGTCGGAACGATGAAGCGACCGTTTGTCCACATCACCATTCGGTTCGTGATTGAACCAAATGGCGAGCCTCCGCGCCTTCGGCTTGATCGCCACAGGCTCGGGCAATGCGTCCGGAAAAACCGTCTCTCCGCCCTCCTCGGCATCGGTGAGATACACGATCGCCGTCGCCACGAGGTGCGCACCGCGAATCACGTACTTGTCGATGTGCAGCGGATGAAAGTCCCCCGTCGAATACCGACGAAAACGAAAGGTGTCACCCACCAAAACACACCGGAATCCCAGGATCTCCGTGATTTGTTCGGAAAGACGAACCAGCACGGGATCGGCGGCGATGGGTAGTTCTCCGGCCAAACCCGCTTCGCTTTGGGCCCACGCGATGCCGTGCGAGGTGAGAGCTTCTTTTGTGCCGTATCGATTCAGTACGTGCTGACAAACTTCGTCGGTGACGAAGTCGTCCAACATGTACACGCGAGGCTGTTCCGCGAGGCGCTCGAGCGATCCGATATCGGTGGACATACAAGGGAAAGGACCGCGCGCGGGCTGCGCTGTCAAGTCACCTGGACGGCACGTTGATCGCGACGAATCGCGTTGCGCGACCACGTTTGACCTTCACCAACGCCGACGAGCCTGAGGAGACCTTGTTCATGGCTGTTTCGAAGGCGCGAGCATCGAGCACCGGGGCGTTGTTCACTTCGACGATGATGTCGCCGCGTTCGAGCTCGCTGTCCGGATCGGTAACGCGGTCGACACGCACACCGCCTCCCGGCATATCTCCGAATTCCGCTCCGTAACGATCAGGATTGGCAGACGTGGGACCATCGGGCTTACGAACCGGCGGTTTGTCCTCATCATCGGCTTCGAGCAAATCGAGACTCGCGGTGACGTCCATGGGTTTTCCACTACGAACCAGCGAGACCTTGATGTTGGATTTGGGAACGTTACGCGCCACGTTCCGGGGCAGTTCGTCGGCATGAATGATCGCGGTTCCATTGACCGAGACGATCACGTCGCCTTGTTTGATGCCCGCACGATCGGCAGATCCTCCGGGTGCGACATCCGAGACGAGCGCCCCTTTGGGCGAAGACAAACCCAGTGCTTTCGCGAGGTTCGGGGTAATCGGTTGGAAAGCCAAACCCAGCTTGCCGCGTTCGACATGTCCCTTGTCGCGCAGCTGCGGCAACACGTCTTTGAGGGTGTCGATTGGAATGGCAAACCCAATTCCATTGGCTCGCGCCCGAATCAGCGTGTTGATGCCGATGACTTCCCCTTTCCAATTGAACAGAGGGCCGCCGCTGTTGCCCGGATTGATGCTCGCGTCGGTCTGAATGTAGTTGTCGTAGAGGCCCATATCGATCGAACGCGCTTTGGCGCTCACGATCCCCAGCGTGACCGTATGGCCGAGGCCAAACGGATTTCCAACAGCCAGCACGTGCTCGCCGACCCGCAAAGCTTCGCTCGTGCCCATGGTTGCTTGGGACAAACCATCGGCTTTCTTGAGCTTGAGCAGGGCGAGATCGAGTTTCACGTCGCGCCCGACGATGTCGGCTTCGATCTCCCGCTCGTCGAAGAGATGAACTTTGACTTTGTCGGCGCCTTCGATGACGTGAGCGTTTGTCACAACGTACCCGTCCGTGGAAATGATGAAGCCCGTGCCGAGCGCCGTTTGCGCCATGGGTCGCTCGGGCATTTGGGGGCCATGAGGTCCGAAGAAGAAGTCGAACGGGTTTGTCGAACGCATCCCCGGCGGAGGGGTGTGCATCGTGGTGATGTTGACGACGACGGGTTTGACCTTCTCCGCAAGGTCGGCGACGTTGAATGTCGCGGGAGCGGGCGCGGGCGCGGACGGGTCATGCGTGCTGTTTGTCGAGACAACAGGCGCGGCATCTTGGGCGGAGACGACCGGCGTCACGTAGGTTTCATGGCCGCACCCCAGAACGCTCAGCGCTCCGCCGCACAAAACAGCAGCGGGAAAAGCTCTGGAAACGAAGGGCTTCTTTCGCTGAGACAAACGCGTGGACGTCATGGTTGTTCCCTTTGCACAGATCAGATCCGCCAACGACCGGTATGAGAATTTATTCCACACTCGGGCCGACGCAGAAGCGACACGAGACGACGCACCTTGGATTTGAACGGATGATGCACGGCGACATGGTACGCAAGCGTCTCCAAAACGCGCCTCGGCATGGCGAACGAGCGCTGCCTGTCGCGAATGCAGCCGCTCTGATACGGTTCAGCCCGACAAAGGACCTATGACGAATCAAACGCAGGGCATCGAAGGACGACGAATTGGTTTCGTAGGTGGCGGGAGTATGGCCGGAGCTTTGATCCGAGGTCTTCTGCATTCCGCCACGCTCACGTCGCAACAAATTCGAGCAAGCGACGTCAAGCCGGAACGACTCGGCGAGCTCGAACGAACGTACGGAATTGAAACAACGACCGACAACGAAGCTTTGGTTCGTTGGGCCGATGTGGTCGTTCTTGCGGTCAAACCTCAAATCGTCGATCGCGTCCTCGGTCCCATCGCCGGCGGCCTCAACGAAGGCGATCTCGTGATTTCCATTGCCGCGGGCGTGCCGCTCGAAGCGCTGGAAAGTCGCCTGCCCGAACGAGCGCGTGTGATTCGATCGATGCCCAACACGGCGGCCATTGCTTTGGCCGGCGCAACCGCGATCGCTCCGGGCGCGCATGCGACGCAGGAAGATATCGACGTCGCCCGCGCATTGTTCAACGCGGTGGGTCGTTGCGTCGTGCTCGACGAATCGTTGATCGATGCGGTGACGGGACTGAGCGGCAGCGGACCGGCGTACATCATGTTGATGATCGAAGCATTGGCCGATGGCGGCGTGAAAGTGGGCTTGAGCCGCGACACGGCGCTTTTGCTTGCAGCTCAAACGGTTTACGGAGCCGCGAAGCTTCAGCTGGAGACAGGTGAACACCCCGGTCGGCTCAAAGACATGGTGACGAGTCCCGGAGGCACGGCGATCGCGGGGCTGCACACGCTCGAATCGGGCGGCTTGCGAAAAACGCTGATTGATGCGGTGGAAGCGGCGACAAACCGAGCGATCGAGCTTGGTGAACAAATGGCGAAAAAACTCAGACGTTGATCGTGAATCCATGAAGCTTTGGGCCATCAGCGATTTACACGTGGGTTTTTCCGAGAATCGTCGCCAGCTCGAAACCGTGACGGCCCGTCCCGACGATTGGCTGATCGTCGGTGGAGATCTCGGGGAAAACCTGGATCACGTCAAGTTTGTCTTCGATACCTTGGGGCCTCGCTTCGCCAAACTCATTTGGGTCCCGGGAAATCATGAATTGTGGGTCGATCCGCGAGCGCCCGCGAGCGATCCGCGGGGCGAAGCGCGTTATTGGATGTATGTCGACCACTGTCGACGTTCGGGCGTTTTATGCCCGGAAGATCCTTACGTGGAATGGACCGGCGAAGGCGGACGGCATTTGCTCGTGCCGATGTTCTTGCTTTATGATTATTCGTTTCGCCCGGATGAAATTCCCGTGGAAAATGCCATTGAATGGGCAGCGGAAGCGGGCATCGTGGCCGGAGACGAAGTCATGCTCGATCCGTCGCCGCATGCCGGTCGCGCCGAGTGGTGTCACGCGCGGGTGTCGCTCACGGAAAAACGTTTGTCGGAAGCGATCGATTTACCTACGGTGCTCATCAATCATTTTCCGTTGCGCCAAGACATCGTTTTGCTGCCGCGCGTGCCGCGTTTCATTCCGTGGTGCGGTACGCGAAAAACCAATGATTGGCATCGACGATATCGGGCGAGTATCGTCGTCCACGGCCATTTGCACGTGCGCCGAACCTGCCGGGTCGATGGAGTTCCTTTCGTCGATGTTTCTTTCGGATATCCACGCGAACGCCGCGGAGATCGACCGATCGACGATTACGTGCGTCAAATTTTGCCCATTCCCGAAGGGTTGTAATGCTGCTCGAATTGCCTTCGAACGTTGCGCATTTATGGTACGTCCATCCGGACGCGATCGAGGATTGGTATTTGCTGGCGGCGTACCATAGCGTCATGTCCCAAGACGAAGCGCAGCAACAGGCTCGTTATCGTTTCGCCGCGGGCCGCAAAGAATATCTCGTCACGCGAGCGCTCGTGCGCAGCGTATTGAGCGCTTATGCGCCGGTATTGCCGAAGGATTGGCAATTCATTCGCAACAAACACGGTCGTCCCGAGGTTTACGGGCCGCCGGGAGCTCCACGCCTGCGCTTCAATTTATCGAATACGCGAGGTCTCATCGTTTGTCTCGTCACCAAAGATCGCGAGCTTGGAGTGGATGTCGAAGACATTCAACGCCCGGGCGAAACGGTAGCCATCGCCGATCGCTTCTTTTCACCTCTCGAAACGGCGGAATTGCTGCGCCAACCCATGCATAAGCAGCGGGATCGATTTTTTGATTATTGGACGTTGAAAGAAGCGTACATCAAAGCACGCGGAATGGGCTTGGCCATTCCCCTCGACCACTTTTCGTATCACCTCGAAAATCCCCAGGCGATACGCATTTCTTTTGCCCCGCAATTGCCCGACAACCCGGCACGTTGGCAGTTTTCCTTGCGCACGCTTGCCGGACGACATCGAATCGCCACAGCCGTCGAGCGACGGCCTGATGAAGCGCCCGTTGAAATCCAAATGATGAAATGCGTGCCGTTCGAGAGGTAGCGTTTCACAGCGCTGTCAGCGCTCAGCCATTACGCGGACCGCGGTTTGTCGGAGGAGACGACGGTGAAACCCGCGAAGAAGGCGGTCCGGGTGGAGACGACGGCGGGGCCGGAGGGATTGTCCGGGCCGATGGGGGGATGGGATACCCGATATTGGAAATGGGTGGGGCCGGAGGAATTGTCCGAGTCGACGGCGGACTGTTCGAATAACCCATGTTGGACGTGGGTGGCGCGGGAATGACCCGAGTCGACGGCGGCGGCAAGGTCAAACCGCGGGTCGAAGCGGGGCCCGCAAATCCTTGATTTTGCTCCATTGCGCGTTTGGCTTCGATACGCGTCGTTTCGAGCATGTCGAAATACCCGAATATTTCGTCTTCAATGGTCCGAGGCATCCCCATCGTTCGGGCGATCTCCGCAATCACGGCTTTGCGCAGTTCATTCAAGATGCGAATGCATTCCGCATGCAAAGCCATTGCGTTTTTTCGCGTGGTGGCATTGATTTCGGCGCGTTGGGCCAAAATCTTGGCTATCTGTTCACCGGCCCCGACGAACCCGGCTACCCAGTCGAAAAGCGTGCTGCCTCCCGCGACGGGAATTCGGACGAGATCATCGACGAGATTCACCATATTTTCACGCCGCGCAGCGACCGCCGAAGCTTGATCGGCATAGGTATCCCGCAATCGTTCCGGATCGGGAATGAACGCTTCGCGGATGCGGCGAGCCGCCGCAACGACTTCGGATTCGACGCCGGGGACCCGCAAGTACGCTTCCGTCAGATGCCAAATGCCAAAACCGAAAGCATCATGATCGGCATTTCGCAAGGCCAATTCTTCGGCAAACGGACGACCCCCCGTGAGCGGCGCAGGTAATGCATTCACCGCCTGACGCAGCTGTTCGAGGGCCTCTTCGTAGATCTTGCCCGACTGTGTCCGAAAAAGCGGACCTCGCCGCACGGTGAGCAAATCTTCAAAGCCCAGCCGCAGATCGGTGAGGTTCAACAGCGCGTACGTCTGCATCACGACCCGTGAAGATAATTGCGGTTTTCCTACAAAGCAAGGACTGGTTGAGGGGCGATCGGACGACCGCCCCGGAGGGAAACGAGACCAGGTGCCGAAACGTCAATGCTTCAGTTGCGGGACGTGGAAATGCGCCGACGAATCTCGTTCACGAACGCATCGGGATCATCAACCGATACGTAAAGAAATTCGACACGTACGGGGAGGAGCACTTTCATCCACATTCGCGGTGAAATCTCGATCCGCACGACATTCGAATACGAGCCGACGACGGCAATGGAATCGACGAGGTTTGTCCGCCAGCCGATTCCCGCCAATGCCGGCCAATGTTGACGATCGACCTTCGCGATATTGGCGATGGGAATCCGCTCGTCGAATAGAAATCCAAAACGAACCCTTACGTAATCGCCTTCGATTTCGACATACGATCGAGCGTCCGTCCCGCCAAAAAGCCAAAGAAGAGGTTTAACCCAATTGCTACGATGAATTCCGGTACGCATGGCGCTGCATCATGCGCACGAACGAATGCCACGCAAGGCCCATTCGTCAGCGCGTTACGACGACCGCCGTCATCGGACCATTTTCACTCGCCCCCGCCCCGACGGCTCCTTGCCACCCTTCGGGCACGGGTGGATCCGTCCAATGAAATAAGATTTCTGCATCAATCGGCGACAAATTCACGCACCCGGCGCTCGTGGGTTCACCAAATCGTTCATGCCAATACGCGGCGTGCAATGCGAACGGAGCTTTGAAGTATTGCGTGTGCGGAACATCGGCAATCCAAAATGAACGATTTTCTCCAAATTCAGGCGACATCGTGGCCGCTCGATCTTTGAAGGTGATGTTGTACGTTCCGAGCGGCGTCGTACTCGCTTTGACCGGATCGATCCCTTCGACGGGAATTCCTCCCGCGCCGGGCGAAATGAGCGTCGTATACACCGGACGCATTCCTTCGTACGCCACCAGCGTCCCCTGGCCGATGCTGACGACGATCCACTTTTTTTGCCCCTCTTTCACCAAAAACGGGAGCTTCGAACGTGCTTCGACGACGGTTGCGTCTTCTGCCGCCACCCAAACGACATCGGCTGCTTCCCGCTCTTTGGTCTCCAAATACTTTTTGCCGGATACATCAATGGAT
>CAYSYX010000239.1:9538-13875 GCA_964435055.1 uncultured Polyangium sp.
TACGTGCGAGCCGGAAAATTCACCCCGATGGGCTCCATGGCCCCATCCGCAAGCTTGCGCCATTTCATACGCAGACGTTTTCGAAACCATGCAATCGGCAACGTCAGCTCGTCATTCAATTCAATTCCTCGAAAACTCGAGGTCTTGAAAGGACGAATTCGATCCGCAGGCACGGCCGTCAAATCGACGCTCAACACATAGGTCCGCCCGTCAACCGCAAATGCTTTGGTGTACGAGAGCATCGAGCCGCGGGGAATGTTTTGCCGAACCAAACCATACCGCCCGGGACGAATCATCTGTCCGCCCGTCAAAAAAGGTGGAATCGGATCCGATGGCGCAATGGGTTCATTCGCGGCCAAGTCTTCATGAGCCGCAAGAAAAGTAGATAACTTTTCGTAGGCTCCCGCAGGACCAAACTTGGCTTCAAAACGAACCTGTTCGCTGCGCGTGGGAATTCGATTGTACATCGGCGCGCCATTGGAAATGGCATAACCATAAGGATACGGACCCTTTTGCGGCGCAGTCGCCCCCATCGACACGATATGTTCGTTCGACGGCTGCAACGAGACGAACGAATCGTTGCACATATATCCGCGAGGCTCGACGGCGAAAAACCCTCCGGCGCAATCGGTACCGGGCACTGGTTTTTCTTGGCGTAACGCTATCGATTCCCCTGTACGAACATACCCCAGATACTTGCCCGTGCGTTTGTCCGGGATATTCAAGATCGGTGGCGTACCTTTGATCGCGTGTAATCTTGGAGCTAACGGCACGGGCGGCGTCGTTGCCGTTTCCACCACTGTGTCCACGACCGGCGCGGTCTGCACCTCGGGCTGCGGCGTGGGCATTGGCGCGACAAACGCAACCCGAGGGGATTCGATCGGCGATGGAAGCGCGGGGGGCGAGGTCGGGCGAGCTTCGCGGATGGGCGCAGGCGCACCACACGCACCGGCCAGGATCACGAGCGCAGAGCTGGAAACGACGCGCAACGTCGACGTCACGTGGGCCCTGAACCAAACATCCAAATCGTGCCGTCACGACAAGCGACGACGAGCTTGCGATCCCCGGCCGGCTGGAGGCCGATGGGATTGTTGCAAAGCCTCTCGCTGGCCACGGCGACCGTACCGTCGGGACGAACGATTCCCATGCGCCCGTTGTGCCGGACAAACGCGATGTGTCCCGATTCATCAACCACGATCGGGGGACTCGGGTGCGCGTCGCCCGTTCCAAAAAACACCGCCGGCGCCTGCGTTGGATCGCTCGGTCCTTTGTCGAGGAGCGCGTGCATCTTTTCATTGCCGGACGCATCGACGCCCACGAGCAAACCGGATGCCGCTGTCACCATGACAAACCCACGGGGATGCAGAGCAACGGGTTCGTCGAACGACCCAAGGCCGGTGTCGCCCATGCGGGTGTGCGTCAAACCGGTGGGTATGTCGAGACCAACCACATTTTTTCCGCCGACGACGGCCAAGAGAGTCCGCGTTCCTTCGAGAACAGCTCCGCGACGAACGGGGCCACCAAACGCTCCGATACGGCGGGGCAAGTTGGGGGGACGAAAGGCGTAAACGTTTCCGGTGTCGGTCACGGCGATGATGCCGTCGGGGCCTTCGAGCAACGCGCCCACGGCTCGCTCGGGCAACGACGCGCGTGAACGCACATTGCCGAATGCGTCGACTTCCACGAAGGCTCGACCGCCGAACACGACGCTTCCATCGGAGCGGACAAGAGGAGCCGTATCGAGATCTCGACCGCGTAATCCGAGCGGCGTGGCAAATTTGATCCGACCGTCACGACCGATGCCGATGGCCGCTCCGGTTGTCGTGACAACCACCGCCGTACCATCGCTGGTGAGTACGGGCGGCGCGACGGCCGACGCGGTGCCGATACGAACGCGCAAGCTCTCTTTTCCATCGGAGCTGACGGCGACGACCTCGGGAATGGTGAGCGCAGTCCAGACGCGCCCGGCGTCATCGACGACCGGAGGAAGATCGATGTTTCCGCCCAAATGACGACGCCAACGTTCCGTCGCCGGCACGGGAAGGCGCAGCGAGGTTTTTCCGGAACGATGAGCATCCAAACGCTCGCTCGGCGCGTGACCCTTTGGAGGTCCAACGATCAGCGTCCGCGGCATGGACGAATCGAAACCTTCCGCGTGTACGTCGCGAAAAACACCGGAAGCGCACACCGTCGTAGCGGCAATGGCGAGGATCGGAACGAGGCGGGGTGATCGCATCTGCTTCGGTCGTATCACGGTGACGCTCGGCTCGTGGAAGGAAGCGTAAATGCCACCTGAACCTCCGGAAGGGCCCCATTGGCCGTCACCATGGGGCGACCGATTTGTCCGTAGGCCGTGATGCCGTCGCCGACTTTCGCCGTCGACGGAGCCCCGTGCACGAGGCGGATGCGACACGATTCTTTGGGACAACCTTCCTTACTCGGTACGTCGAGCAGGTAGATCGTCTGATGATTCTGCGTCCGAACTTCCGCTACTTGGCCGGAAATGACCGCTGATTTGCCGACATCCACGTCCGACGCGAGGGCAATCGTCGAATACCCGACGGGTTGTTCCTTCTGAAACTCCTTGGCCGCCTGCTCCAGACGCTCGACGCGCTGGACAGCGATCGGGACGATCCGCGGAGCCATGCCCGGGATTTTCGCGCGAACCTCGATGTTTGTCGCGCCAATCGACGAGACGCTCATGCGTTGCGCGAACGCGCCGTCGGCGCTGACTTGAATCGGTCGCCCGGCGACGAGAACCTCGGCGCCTTTCATCGTGTGCCCGGAGAGCACGAAGGTATCGCTCTCGGTGACGACGCGAGGTCCGGGCGCATCGACACGCAAAGCAACGATCCCCACCGCGATGTCCAAGGTGCCATCCACACGAACACCGTCCTTCGACTTTGCCGAATACGGGGTGCTCCGTTTCAAGGTCACCGGTTCGTCCGAGGAGCCCGTGCAGTCGGCGGATACGTCAATCGAATGCGCTTTGGGGCCGTCGACGAGTTTGTAGAGTTTGCCCTCGAGCGTGATTTCGGTTCCTTCGAGGCCTTCGACGGCGATGTGCAAGGTCGGTTTGTCGGAGTTCAACATCGACAAGTCCGGACGAAGCCGGTAACCGACTTGAACGGACAAACCCACGGTTTCGTCACGACCACCCGCCGGTCGATCGACATTGAATTTCAGGCGATTTTCACCAAGCGCGAGCGGAGCAACGAGCGGGATTTGCGCCTTGTGCGCGGCGACCACGCCTGTCGCATCACCGTACGAAATCTTGGTTCCATCCGGACAACTCGAGCATTCGAGCTCAATGGCTTCGTGTCCGTCAGGCAAGAGGCGAGCATGCGCCGACAACGACGGCGGCAAACGCCAGACAACACCCGCACCAACGAGAACCACGAGAGCGACAAACGCGCCGACGACGAGAGAGACCGTTCTTCGCCGTTTCTTGCGCGCGTCCGCGCGAGCCTGCTCTTCTCGTGAACGAACGGGCGGCAGGACGATGCGTTTACGCGCGAGTTTGTCGCGATGTACCAACAAGGCATCGGGCTCGAGACGCTCGGCACCGACACGATTTGGCCGTCGCGGTCGCACGGGTTGCGGCACGAGCGTCGCTCCGAGCTCGTGAGGCATTTGACGAGGCGCGTTGGGATCCTTGGGTGAAGGCGAAGCCCCCACGCCGAGAGACGTTCCTTCGGGTCCCTTGCCGGACGAGTTTGTCTCGGGCGGGGGTTGAGGAATGCTCGGAGCGGCGACTCCACCAAGAATCGTGTTTTGCAATCGCGACGGGCCGCGCGCCCCAGGTTGGCCCTTCGCCTTGACTTTGGGCGCCTGAACCAGCGTCGGCAGATCATCCGGATGCGGCGGAGGGACCGGCGGCGAAGCTGCACCTGCCGCGACTCCACCAACCATCGTGCGAGCCGCGAGCAAGCTCGATGGATCCACGACGTCGTGAGGCAACGGGCGGCCACACGCCGCACACGTGACAGCACCAGGATTCGCTTTGGTCCCGCACTCGGGGCAGTGCACTCCGCGCATACTACCGGCTTGGGCTTTGTTTGGAAGAGGATCTCCGAACGGAAAACGCGCCGGAGCAGCGGCGGATCCACGGACCCATCGGGAGACTTCCGCGCATTATTTGGCCCGGTGTTGACGACAAGGTTATTCGCGCTGAGTGCTCGTAAAGCGCATCCTTCCCCGCCCCGACGCTCTCAATGGACGCGATGTCGTCGTATCGACACGACGCAGCGTGCAACGTGCCGCGGCGACACTGCGTCGCCCACGTGGTGCCTCGGATGGAGCAGATGCGCGTGTGAACGTCATGCGCACGGGGGCCC
>CAYSYX010000240.1:0-13726 GCA_964435055.1 uncultured Polyangium sp.
CGCATGTGTTGATCGATGAAGGACGCCTCGGTCAGGTGCTCGTGAATTTGCTCGTAAATGCCGCGCAAGCGATTCCGCGAGGTGGTCGAGGCGAAGCCAAAGTATATGTGACGACGCGAAGTCACGACGGGCGAACCGTGGAAATCGAAATTCGCGATACGGGCGTCGGTATTCCGCCGGAAATGCAGGAACGGATCTGGGATCCATTTTTTACGACCAAAGATCCGGGGGCCGGCACGGGACTCGGTCTTTCCATCAGTCGCGAAATCATTGATCGCAGCGGGGGGCGATTGTACGTCGAGAGCCCGGTTCCCGGAACGAATCCGCCCGGTGGATCGCGATTCATCATCGAATTGCCGACGACCTCCGCGGCATTGTCGGCACCGCCGTCCGGCGTGCCTTCTTGGCCTCCGCGAGCGATCGGCGGTGCGGCCAAGGTGCTGATCATCGAAGACGAGACCTCGCTTGCGCGTGCATTGGCGAGCGAACTTGGGCGAGTGCACGAAGTGACCGTCGCCGCGAATGCAAACGAAGCCATGCAGGCTTGGTCGAAGGGGTCGTTCGACGTGATTTTTTGCGATGTGCGTATGCCGGGGATGACGGGCGAGGCGCTCTTTGAAATGGTGCGTCAAGAAAGACCCGACATCGCCGCCCGATTCGTCTTTATGACCGGTGTCGGGTTCGGGGCGAATTTCGAGCGGTTTTTATCGGAATCCGGAAGGCCCATTTTGGAAAAACCATTTTCGGTCGAAGATGCGCTGGACATCATTCGGAAGGTGGTTTCGAAGCTCGGGCGGGTAGCTTGAGGTTCGCCCACATCATGGCTTTTTTCTCAATGAAAACCCATGACAAATAACCCACGGCGAGCGACGAAACCAGCGCCAACGTCGCCGTGCGCAACAGGTTCGTCCACGTCGGCGGCGAATTTCCTTCCAAATCACATAGTCCCAGCGCGAGCTGATGATACAAAAAAAATCCGTAACTGAGAATGCCGACGTTTGTCTACGGCCTGGGAGCGATGAACCGCGCAAGACGTCCTTGGGACAAACAGGCCGACAAGACGACAGACGTCGTGACGAGCGACAAAAGGGCATAAGGAAACCCGCCGCCTTGCTCGTAGTAATAAAGACCTTCCAAGCGAAACGCGACAATCAGCCCGAAGATACTCGCTGGAAATACCCACCGAGCAAGACGCGCTGCATGGACCGAAGTTTCCCAATGGAGAAATAAGCGGGCGGCCAGCGCGCCGAGCACGAAGTGATCCAGGCGACTGACGATCCAACGCCGCTGCGTCGATTCGAGCATTCCCGCAAAAATGCCCGACCCGAGGCTCGCTTCATGCAGCATGGCCCGGACGCACCATACTCCCAGAACGAGCAATCCCATGGCGACGACGATTCGGCGCTCTTTGGACGCTACACCGCGCTGGAGCCACGGGAAGAGCAAATAATAAGAAATCTCGGTCGTCAATGACCACGTCGCCCCAATGAAAACGATGCCGCCGATGGAGAAATATCCTTGCAGCACTACGAGGTGCATTAGAAATGCGGGGATGAAATGGTTTTGCGAGACAATCGAATGATGAAATACGAGGGTGACGAGGAGAGCCACGTAATATCCGGGCAAGATCCGCGCGGCTCGACGCAGGAAAAACGTTTGCGTCGATGATCTTCCGGAACGTAACCAGGACAGTGACAAAGAAAAACCCGACAACACAAAAAACAAATCGACGCCCCACCACGCGTGATGCAGCACCGTCAAAATCCACGGAACAAGTGCTCCGGGCATGGACGTTTGCACAGCATTGCGCACGAGCGGCAAGAATCGATCGCCCAAGTGCTGCGTAAACACCGCAAGAATCGCCACGCCTCGCAAAGCATCGAGTTGCGGAAGCGTTTTTCCGCGAGATAGACCGGGACGTTCGAGCGCAGAAAACATCGGTTGCGGCAAATTCCAAGCGACTGAGCGACGCATCCTAGAGCATCCAGCTCGTCCGGGAGCAAAGAATTTCCTCGTGCGCGATTGGCTCGTCCCACCAGGGCATTCGCGTTGTGGTACAAAATGACGATCTTTCTTGCCTCGGAAAGAAAATGGGCGGATGATGGGCCCGTGTCCGGATTCGATCGCCCTTCCAACTACGACGCCAACGCTGTCGGCAAGTACAAATTCATCGCCAGTTTGGGCGGTGGTGGAATGGCGGACGTTTATCTGGCGGTCGTGGAAGGTCCGGCGCGGGTCACGAAGCTGCAAGTCGTCAAACGTTTGCGTCGCGACTACCTCGATGATCCCGATCACGTCGAGATGTTCCTCGACGAAGCGCGTTTGGCTGCGCGCCTGAATCATCCCAACGTCGTGCAGACGTTCGAGGTGAGCGAGAGCGAAGGCGAATACTTCTTGGCCATGGAGTATCTCGACGGGGTGCCTTTTAATCGCATCCTCAATCGCGCTCGCAACAAGCCTCCGCCGCCTGGAGTATTGCTGAAGATCCTGGCCGATACGCTGCTTGGATTGCATTACGCGCATGAATTGACCGAATACGACGGTCAACCATTGCATATCGTGCATCGCGACGTCAGTCCGCACAACATTGTCGTGACGTACGAAGGGCAAACGAAATTGCTCGATTTCGGCATTGCGAAATCCGAAGCTCGTTCCATCGAAACCAGGGCGGGCGTCGTCAAAGGCAAAATCTCGTATATGTCGCCCGAGCAAGCCCGCGCCAAACCTCTTGATCGCCGCGCGGATATCTTCGTCGTGGGTATTTTGCTTTGGGAATCGATGGCCGGAACGAAGATTTGGGAGAAGGCCACCGATATGGAGGTCTTGCATCGCTTGGCGCTCGGAGACATGCCCGATTTGCGGGACGTTCGTCCGGACACTCCGGAGGCGATTCTCAAGATCATCAAGAAAGCATTTCATCCCGATCCCGAAGGTCGGTACGACACAGCCGCGCAGATGCGCGAAGATATTCTCGCGTATCTCGATTCCGCCAACATTCGCGTGACCAATGAAGTTGTCGCCGAATACGTGTGCGCGGTTTTTGCCGACAAACGCGCGGAAATCAAGAAGATCATCGAAAAGCAATTGCGCAAATTGACGGTCAAACAGCCGGCGGAAGACGTGCCGGGATTGCTCGACCTGAGCACTCCGCTCGAATCGTTGACCGATCCGGCTGATTTGCCGCGAGTCGGTGGGTCCGGTGTGCGGAGTTTGCCCGGGGCGGGGTCGTCGAATTCCGATTCGCATCCGAGCCATCAATCGAATAGCGCGCATTCCGGAGGCAAAAGCACATCGGCGCCGGTGGCTCAATCCGATTCGGTGCAGTTCGGCGCTGCGGGAGAAGGCAATGGGCGAAGTCGTGGCGGACTTTACGCCGTCGCCGCCATTGCGCTCTTCGCGTCTTTGGGCGCATTCCTTTATTTGCGCAACAAGGCGGCCACCGATCACGTCGTTCCTCCGGTAAAACCCAGCGTTTGGGTGAACGTGACAAACTCCGCCCCGACGCCTTCCGCCCCGGTTCCCACGCCCTCGGCGCCGCCTTCGGCTTCTGCGGTTCCCGCTATGGTTGCATCGCAGGCTCCAAGCGCCGAAAGCCCCGACGCGACACCACCTCAACAAACAACCGTCGAATTGAGGGTCACGGTCATTCCCGAGAATGCGACGGTGTATCTCGACGGCGCCAAACTCCCGTCGAATCCTTTCACGGGCAAGTTCCCCGTCGATAAAATCGGGCATCGTCTCGAAGCGTCGGCGCCGGAACATCGACCATTGGCCCAATTCGTGTTATTCGAAAAAGACTCCCAAGTCGAGCTCAAGCTTGAGCCTCGTCCCGGAACACCTGCGTATCGCGAATGGATTCGGGCCAGGCAAGCCGAGATTGCCGCGTCGGCAAAACAACGTCTCCCGCAACCTCCGCCTCGGCCTTGACAAACGTTTGGTAAGTCTTGGAACTACCGTTCCGAACGCCCGAACAGGCGGCGCCGCGACGGCCTTTCCGCGCGTGAGCCGACTGAATCGAGGGGCGATCAGCCTTCCAATTCTTCGAGCAATGAGTCGTCGCCCAACGACGCCGCGTGCTCGGCATCTTGCCAGGCCAAGTTATGCTCGCCCCGGCGAAACAATGCCCGGCCGCGCAATGCAAATGGCGATGGATCGTCGGGATTGAGGTCCATGGCGCTTTCGGCGTCGGCAATACACGCTTCGTCGTCGCCGAGGTCGTAATAAACTTCCGCTCGATTGGCCATGATTCGGGCGTTTTCAGGATCCAATTCGAGGGCGCGATTGTAATCGGCGAGCGCTGCTTCGAGTTGCCCCGCGATATGCAAAGCCACCGCCCGCGTATCGTAAGCATCCGACGACAAATGATTTTGCAAAGCCCACGACGCGTCGGTCACGGCTCGGTCGAGCACTTCGACGTCGAGCCACGCCGCGGCGCTCGTTCGATATGCCAATGCAATTTCATCGCGTCGACGAATACCCAAGGCCCAAGCTCGCACCGATTTCGTCCAAGCCAGCGATTCTTCGGATTCTCCCGCGTCGAGCGCCGCGAGGGCGTGATTGGCGTAGGCGTGGATCTGCTCGATTCGCAATTCTTCAGGTTTGTCCAAGACTTCCGACGCCAATCGCTCCATCAAATGCGGCAATGGTCCGCCATCATCGTATTCGTGAAATTCAGGCAGGTCTTCGACCGAGAAACTCTCCAAGCCGTTGGCCGCGGCAAACGCGAGTGCGGCCAAGCCAAACGCCAGATCTTCCGGAAGGCGCCCGTGCAGTTGACCAAGCCGCGTATTCGGATCCGTCAGTCGATCCAATATCCCTTCCGGATCTTGATACTGAAAAAACTCCAGCGTGAGCGGCTCGGCTTCGGCGAGCGTTTCGTTGATGAGCGCCAACAAATCGGGCCATTCGTCGCGTTGTAGTTCCCAGACAAACGGCAGCGACCAGCGTACGCGCGCCGGAATCTCGGTCAGATTTTGCGTCTCGCAGATGTAGTCGTCCGACATGCGCAGCGTGGTCAACAGATCCGCGAGAACCAAGTCGAGATCGGCAGCGGTCGGCAGCGAAACGAGATCATCGACGAGGGGAAGCCACAGTTGCGGCGCTTCTTCCCCCAGATCGCTCAAAAATCCCTCTTCACCAAGCAGTTCGCCTTGTTCGTCCACCAGCTCGAACCGCGGCGCGACCGACATCCGACCCACACCGAGAACGTGTTCGACCAACGGAAACGAACCAAAACTGCGATACGTGAAATCGGCGTCTCCCTGCAGCTGATGGCTCATCGCGCGCCATCATGCGCTGCTTGGGCCGTGTCTGGCAAGAGTGTCCGCATCAAGTTCGTTACGCGACGAAATGCTGCTTCCAGCAACACCCGGCGTTCCCAACACTTTCGCGAAACAACGCGACAAACCTGATGAATTTTTGTGTCGGGTTCCGGAGCCTTCGGCCGCGCGGCCCAGGCGTCGAAGGCATGCGGCGCACCTCGAGGCGTTTCGGTACGTGCGTCAGGGATCGTTTGGAGGTCAAACGATCCCGACGCTCTCCCGGTGGCGAGCAGTGTCGAGCCGCTCCGCGCGTGCTTGCGGGAGACGCTGTTCACGTCGCACCGAAATTTTCGGGCTTGTGGGGCGACTCGTCGTGGGTTTGTCCAGGCGCCTTTTGGATGACCACCGCGACTTCCGGGCCGACTCTCGAGAGTTGCTCGGTGTGTCGAGTTCAGGTTGAGTTTGCTGAGACGAACTACCTCGGGGAGAGGCCTGAGTCGCGAAAGGCTGCGATTTGCTCATGGACGCCTTCTCATGCCTTGCATGTCGGCACCCGACACGCGATCCGGGTGCAGGTTTCAATAGACAAACGACCTGGATCGCATGCGCCGTTCGATGCTGCCCATGCGACCTCGGGCCAGTGCTCCTCATGTCCGACGGCGGTGGGGGAAAGTTTGTCCTGGTGAATCCGGCCGGGCATCGATCGTTTCGGCGCATTCATGGGCGCGCGGGTGCTCGCGAACCCCAATAGATTCCCCATTGGCCCAGAAAATAGGTTGCCAAGACGAGGACGGCGCCGTGAGGGATCGGCACGACCCAGCGACGAATGCCGATCAACGAATCTGAAATGACGAAGAAGAATGCCCCCGCCAAAAAGATGCGCGACGCCCGATCGCGAACCTCGGAAAATGCGCGCGCTGTGGCTCGGCCGAACATCGTCGAAATCACCAAAATATAGAGGGTCACTGGAATACGCAGCGCCTCGGGCGCTCGTTCCGATGCGACCAGAATCGAATGGGTCGTTCCGGCCAAGAACAATGCCGGAATGGACCACAACGCCGTACCCATGGTTCGTCGCGGCCAAGCCATTGCGACGATATAAAATACGTGTCCGACCAAAAATGACGCCAAGCCCGCCACGAAACTCGAATCAATGACGGCATCGCCAACGAACGATGCCACAAGGCCGAGTCCAACCCATTGCGCTGCGCGATCTCGAGCCTCGCTAAAACGAGCCGCCGACAAAAGAAGCAACGGCGATACTTTTGCAAGACGATACGTAAGCGATGTCGGGGCCGTCTCGACGAGCACACACGTGAGCAGCGCGCTCGATACGTACGCCAAAGCGAGCCATCGATCGCGATGATTTCCGGCGTTTTGAACCATTTTCACGACGTTATCACGGAGTGCTGCACGAACCGAGGCGTGCAATGACAAGCGACGTTTTCACTCTCACTTTGCGGTGAGGAGCGGTGGACCTTGGCCTGCAAAAACGCGCGAGATCCGCATGGACCCTCTGGCGTCGAGCCACTGAACACCGGTAGCATCTTCGGCTTACGTGAGCCTCGAAGAACGCATCGAAAACATCAGCTGGGCATCGGTCGGTCTCGAGACGACGTTGGATCGTCACGGCCGCGATGTAGCCGTCGTTGTCGCCAAAATGGCGTACACGGTATCGCTCCAGGGCAAACCCAAGCTGGCCCTCGCCGCGGTTCGTCGTGGTGAAATCCCGGACATCGGCGGCTCGATTCGATTCCCCGCCGATCTCGAAGCCGACGAAAAACCCGGCACCGATGTGGCTCTCGTCGGTACCGCGTATCCGCCGGTGAGATCGACAAAAGGTCGTGCGTACGCGTGGGTGTCGATGGGTCCGCTACGCAAGGTGATCGCGATCCACGGCCCGCGATTTTTTACCAAGGACTGGCGAGGAAACGTCGTTCCTTCCGATCCGGGGCCGCTCGTCGAGCCTGTGCCGCTGCGTTACGACCTCACGTTTGGCGGGACGGACCCGACGACGGGAACGCACGAACCGCGCAACCCACTGGGCATGGGTTTTTCGAGCCAACCTGCGAAGCTGATTGGGCAACCCGTCGCCCCGCTCGAGCCCGCGACGCTCCAAGAAGGCGGTGGTGACGCGCATCCTTCTCACGGGTGTTTCGCCCCGATCTCGGCGCATTGGGAGCCGCGACGATCGCGTATCGGCACACACGATGCGGCTTGGGCCAAACATCGCGCGCCCGTGCGTCCACGCGATTTCGATCCCTTGCACAACTGTTGGGCTACTCCGAACCTCTACAGTGCGACGCCGCTCGTGGGGGACGAACAGGTCGAAGTGGGTGGGGTTTTACCGGAAGGTGTTTGGAAGTTCAAACTTCCTCGGTATGAAGTCAACTTCGGCAGTCGTGTCGACGGTCAAATGACGGCGCATCCGACTCATCTCGACAGTGTGCTCATCGACGCCGACAAACGCGCCATCGAGCTGTGTTTTCGCGCTTCGATCCTTCTTCCGCGCAAGTGGCAGATGCTCGAACGCATCGTGGTGTTGGGCGTTGGAACGTTGCCCGAAGAAGTCATTCGAGGTCCCGAGTTTTCCCAGGGGGTTAGCCCTGCCGAACCTGCCCGAGCGAGGAGTGTATGACCCATGAGTAACGTGAAACGAATCGAGCTGCTCCTGAGCATCGGTGAAGAAACGTTCGCCGCGGTGAGTGCGCGCATCATCGAGGGGATGAGCGAGCTTGGAGGGGCGTGGGTAGAAGTGTCTGTCGGGACAGACCTTGACCTCGAAGCGATGTTGGAAGAGGACGGCACGCTGACCATCGCCCAAGGTGGTTTTGAGATTCGGCGGTTTACGATGCGTTTGGCGTCGTGTCGTTTCATCGACGAAGAGAGCGGGCATCTTCGTTACGAGCTCGAGTTTCGCCCCGCCTTTTGGTTTGCGCGTCTCGACAAGAACATCCGCAAGTTTCGCGACCAACGGACCGAAGAGATTGTCTCGACAATCCTTGGCGAATCGTCCGTTCCGCACGCGTGGAAGACGACGCGGCAGTCCGCGTCGCGACCGTATGAAGTGCAGTATCGAGAGACAAACCTCGATTTCGTGAGCCGATTGCTCGAGTTTGAAGGCTTTTATTACACGTTCGATACCGACGGCACGATGATCATCGCGGACGCTTCGGGGGCGTCTCCCGAGGTCGAAGGGGGAGCGGAGTACACGTTGATCGAGTCCGCGGATGCTTTGTCGCATGGGGAGCTTGGCATTACGTACTTCGAGCGTGGTGCGGCGGTGGCGCCGGGCAAAGCGACGGTCAACGATTACAACTGGAAAACGCCGGCGGTCTCGTTGTTGGCATCGGCGACGGGCGCGAAAGACACGCAGCTCGAGGTGTACGATTATCCGGTGGGATATCGCGATCCCGGCACGGGGCAGATGCTGGCGCAATTGCGCGTGGAAGCATTGACCGCGCAAAAGCGTTACGTCGAAGGCAAAGGCACGGTGGCGGCCTTTGGTTCGGCGCATATTTTCGCCTTCGCGCATGAAGAAGCGGCCAGTTTTTCCGGACGATATTGTTTGGTCCGTGTCGAACACACGTATCGCGAAGAAGCGGGCGTCGTGAAATACGAGAATGCATTTCGAGCGATCCCGGCGTCGGTTCCGTTCCGTCCGGCGCTCGTTACGCCGAGACCAACCGTCGACGGCAATCACACGGCGATGGTCCGCGGTCCTGCCGGCGAAGAGATTCACACCGATCAATATGGTCGGGCCAAAGTTCAATTCCATTGGGATCGCGAAGGTAAAGGTACGGACGAAGATTCCCGCTGGATTCGCATGAATCAGGAGATATCGACGTCGATCGCCTTGTGTCGCGTCGGTTGGGAGGTCAGCGTCGGTTATATCGACGGCGATCCGACGAGGCCCATTGGTTTGGCCCGACAAATCAACGGTCAAATGGTCCCGACGTACCAACAACCGTCGTTCAGCAAGCGCATGACGATCAAGACGGAGACGTACCCGGGCAAACAGGGGCACAACGAACTGCGCATGGAAGACTCATCGGGCGCGATGACGATGGATTGGCATGCGCAAAAGGATTGGCGAGCGCTCATCGAAAATGATCGGACCGAATCCGTCGGCAACAATTTGACCGTCTTCGTCGAGGCGGAATCGAGTCGTACGGTCGAGAAAAACCAACAGGTTTCGATCGGCGGCAATCAGACGCGCAACATCGGTGGAAACGTGATTGGGAAAGTGGAGCTCGATCGATCGCATTCCGTCGGTGGCAATGAGCAGATTACGTCGGCGTCCGAAGGCGAGCTTTTGGTGACGGGCAATGACGTGGAGAACGTCGGCGGGTCGCGTATTTCGCGCGCGGGAACGGCTGCCAACGGCGCAATCGACCGCGCGGTGCAGGTATCGTTTACACGAATCGTCGGGGGATCTTCGATTGCCTTGGCGGGGGCGGCGATATCGCACGAAGGTGGAGAATCGCTGACGGAAATCGCCGGTGGAACGAAGCTGACGGTGGCTTCCGAGCAAAGTATCAAGCAATCGGTAGCGGACAAACTCGGGATGTTCGTGAGTGGATTCGTATTGCGCAAATCTCAAAGCGACATGAGCGTCTCGGCGAAAAAGACGCAGGTCGACGTCGGGGCTTCCGCCGTATTTACTTCCGCCGAACGTGTCGAATTGCGGGGCAAAGAAATCGAAGTGGTGGCGTCCGCATCCATTACCTTGAAGGCCGGCGGGCTTGAAATTGCAATGACCCCGGGTGAAGTGGCCTTGACGGGGCCCTTGAAAAAACAAAGCGGCTCGAAAATCGTCGTTCGCGGCAATGCCGAGAAACTCACCCCCTGATTTCCTGAGGAGATACTGCGATGGAAGTTGCTTTCGCCGAACTACAGGTACCCGGGGTCGAAGTCCGACGCGTTTTGCGCGTGCACGGGCGTGAGGCCATTTCGACGTTGTTCCAATACGAGCTCGACGTGGAGCTCGAATTGCCGCTTCCCGATGCCGATGCAATGATTGGTGCGGAGTCGACCTTGATTCTTCGCGATCAGGCGCGACGTGAGCGGACGGTCGTCGCGGTCGTGGCTTGTTGCACCGCGCGAGCGCTCGACAATGAGCGTGCGCACGCGAAGCTCGTGTTGCGACCCATCGTGTGGCGTCAATCGCTCGGGCGGGATTGTTACGCGTCGCAAGACGTGGACGTGCAGGACGTGGTCGACGACGTTTTGGCCGATTACACCGGGAAATACCGCTGGGCGCTGACACGCGATTATCCGAAATACCCGTATCGCGTTCAATATCGGGAGGACGACTGGACGTATGTCGGTCGTCTGCTCGAAGAAGAAGGTATTTATTATTGGTTCGACCACGCGGCCGAATCGATTGTGGTTTTTAGTGACGAATCGACGGCGGCGCCGGATATGCACGGCGGTGCGCTTCTGCCCTGGGTCCGCGAAAGTGCATTACAACCGGCGCAAGATGCCATCATCGAGCTTGGTTCGACGAGCGCCGCGCATACGGGCAAATTCGCCGCCCGTTCATTTGACCTCAAACGACCGTTGAAGCGTATCGAGGCTCAGGCGGGCTCGGGTAAACACGAATTCTACGATGCTCCGGGCGGAGGTCCGTCGATGGAGGGCATTCTCAATGTCCGCGTGAAGGATCAAAAAGAAGCCGGCACGGCGCATCGTTCGGGGGTTGCGGGCTTGTGCACGAGTATTCGTCCGTTTCCCGGCGTCGCCATGGAACTCGATGGTCACCCCGTGGGCAAAATGAATCAACGGTACTTGGTGACGAGCGTCGAGGTTCGTGGAGACGAACATCATCCATGTTCGACACGTTTTACGGCGATTCGTCTGGAGGTGCCATTTCGACCTTTACGCACGACTCCCGAGGCGAAACAAGCGGGTTTACAGATGGGGCAGGTGGTTGGTCCGGAGGGACAGGAGGTACATCCCGACGAACTCGCACGTGTCCGAACGATTTTGCATTGGGATCGGCTCGGGCCGCGGAATGAAAAAGGTGGCACGTGGATGCGCGTGGCGCAACGGGCCAGTCCCGGTTCGATGTTGTTTCCGCGTATGGGCTGGAACGTGGCTACGTTCAATGAAGAAGGCGGAGTGGATGCTCCGAGCGTGATTTGGCGTATTCACGACGGAGAACGTTTGCCCGAGTATAGTTTGCCGGGGAACATGACGCGTGTCGTGTGGAAAACGGCGACGGTCCCGGCGGATGGAACGGCGAATGAAATCTATTTCGAGGACCGTTCGGGAAGTGAAGAAATGTTCATCAATGCGTCGAAGGATATGAATTACAAGATCCTCGATGCGAAGTACGAAACGGTGCAAAACGATTCGACGCGCAGTGTGGCGGTGAACCATGATCTCACGGTCAACGACAACCTCGATGAGCGGGTGGTATTGGACCAGCAATACTCGATTGGCGGCAATCATTCGTCGACGATTTCGGGTTTCCGGATGCATACGGTGACGGGGAGTGATACCGAGACGATCGGCGGGTCGAGGAATATCAAGCTTGGCGGTGCGCACCGTATTACGGTCGAGGGAAATCGCACGTTGTCGGTGGGAGGCTCGCTCATCGAAATGACGCCGAACAACGTCAATATGGTGTCTCGATATTCGACGGTGGTTGTCGGGGGCAGCGTCATCAAGGTCGCGGGTGAGGACATTTCGGAGGCGGCGCGGAAGGATTCGCTTCAATTCATCGGCGGCTCGAAAATCGAAATGGCGAAAAAGGATCGCGCGCTTCGAGTCGACACCGAATACAAAGAAGACGTCGGCGCGTCGATCGTCTGCGTTTCGAACGACAAATACCTCGACAATGCCGATACGACGGCAACCTGGACCGTTGCGGCTTCGGTTTTGGGGTCGGCTCCGATCATTCACGTCGAAGCGATTGATTCAATCAAGCTTTTGTGCGGCGGCAGCGTCCTTACCTTGACCAAGGATAAAATCACGTTGACCGCGTCGAAGATTTCTTTGTCGGGCCCTGAACTCGACGCCGACAGTGCGCTCATTACGCATAACTGAAGGGGAACGCCATGGCGACGGAAGATCCGGTACTTTATTACATCGAGCTTGGCGGAACGACCTATCGCGTGACGACGGTCAAGGGGGACGAAGCCCTTTCGCAGACCTATCGTTTCGATATCACGCTGCACGTGGATCCGACGGACGCGCTGGATCCGGACGCATTGATTGGTTCGGACGCGGCGCTGCTCTTGTCGAGGAAATCATCCGAACGGCGTATTCAAGGCGTCGTGACGGACATCAAACGCGCTGCCACGCGCAGAAAGAATGCCGGGACGGGGCAGGTGACGTTGATTCTCGAGCCGCGTTTGGCGACGGCCAAACATCGCGTGGACATTCGCGTTTTTCGAGACAAATCCGCTCCGGAAATCGTCGCCGAGGTGATTGGCGCGCACGGCGTATCCGTCGTGCAGAAGCTCGTGGGCTCGTACGTGAAGCGTCCGTATTGCGTGCAAATGCGCGAATCGGATTTGAATTTCGCCGCGCGACTCTTGGAGGACGAGGGGATTTTCTACGTCGTCGATGACCAGGGACAGATGGTGCTCGGCGACTTTTCTTCGGCGTATGTCGACGGTCCCGGCGTGCTTCCGTTCCGCCACGATTCGGGTCTGCATGATCAACGCGACGCGATTTACGAAATTGGTTGGTCGGGACAAGCCACTCCCGGGAAGGTGTCGCTGCGTGATTTCAATCCCGAACGACCGCGATTGAAGATGGACGTTTCGGCGAAAGGACCGACGTCGTGGGGACCGGAATGGTACGATTATCCGGGCGAATACGAACTACCCGCGCAAGGGCAAGCCAAGGCTGATTTACGCGCCGAAGCGCTCGCGTGTCTGAAAAACCGTTTGTCGGGGCGATCCACTGCGGCGGGCATGATGACCGGGAGCCTGTTTGTCTTGACGGATGCGCCGTCGGGGGTGGAGGACGGCGAATATGTGATCACCAAGATCGAACATGCGTGGGATCGAACGAAATCTGCGTTTTCGTTGGGTTTTGAAGCATTGAAAGGAAAAACCGCGTATCGTCCGCCGGTCGAATCGTACGTGCCGATGTTGCGAAATCCGCTCACGGGGTTCGTGACGGGACCCGCCGGGGCGGATATTCATACGGATCAATGGGGGCGCGTCAAAGTCCACTTCCCCTGGGATCGATTGCAACCCAAGGATGACACTTGTTCGCATTGGATACCGGTTTTGCAAGACAATACGGGCCGGTCTTCATCCATGCCGCGCACGAAGTGGGAAGTGGCGTGTCATTTCCTCGAAGGAGATCCGGATCGTCCCGTGGTCATCGGACGAACCTTCAATGCGGCCGATCCTTTCATGGAAGAATTGCCGATTCGCAAGACGCGTATTTCGTTGCAATCGCTCAGTTCGCCGCGTGAAACCGAAGGGCGCACCGGGTACAAC
>CAYSYX010000241.1:0-13718 GCA_964435055.1 uncultured Polyangium sp.
GGGTCGCACAGGCCGAGGTCAATGAGGCCGCAGAGGCTGGGTACGTCGTCACAAATGCGTTTGTCCATGTACGCTTTTCCGTCATCGCTCTTGCATGTGGAAGCCAGCTGATTTTCACGGCAGATATAGGCCGCAAATGCGGGCGTATCCGCTGCGATGGGGTCTTGAGAATCGAACATATTGCCATACAACGTGGACTCGTCGAACGGCATCAGAACATTCCACAGCGGGTCGGTTTGGATCGGCGCCGTATCGCCCTCGAGAAGAATCGGAACTTCAATACCAAAGTAATTGAGACGCGCGAGCATGCAGCCGGTGAGCCATTCTTGCTTGTCACGCAACCCCGCGATCGGCGAAGTCATCCAATCGGGGGCAATTCCCCACCAACCTTTGATGTCCAGCCCCGTTTCATTGTCGTGCACCGTTTGGTTCTCCGTGAGTGCGCATTCGATGAGATCAATGGCGGCTTTGGGGTAGGTAATGAGGAGGTCGTGAAGCGGTGATCCCACCGGCGCATTGAGAATATCAACGCCTCCGCTTTGGCCAATCGATAGCGGCCGGGACTGTATATCGCGGTAGGCAGTTTGGGCGACTTCACTCCAAAATTCCGAGGGGCGAAGGCCATTGCGTCCCGAGGGAGGTTCATACGACGTGCCGCCGGTATTGGGTTTGAGGCCGATCTGAATCTTCTCGTTGTTCCCGACAGAGTCATCGACGGGAGCACAAGCACTCAGCATGAGCGCCATTGAGACGATGGTGAAGACGGCGTGAGGCGAAGTGGTTTTCATAAGGGTCTCCTTGTTGAAGATCAGTCGACCAACGTGTCACCCTATCATGAAAAGCGGTGGCGCAACACCTTTGCAGCAATCATTCGCCGATAAACTCGACAGCTCACGGCGCGTATCGAATCATTGGGTACGGGCTATTTTAGTGCGTTTTGCCACGCACCCTTCCATGCGTCGTATGAGTTACACGAGCGATTTATTGTAAGAACTGCACCTGTTTTCGTCACCGCCGGCATGTGGAGCGAATGCTTGCACGATATCCACCATTGCCATCATCCGTAAAGGCGGCACGGCTCTTGCTGAGCTGTTTGTGTCCCCCAACAACAGGGAGTTCATCATGCGAACGACGCTGCTTTCCTTGTGCTCGATTCCGCTCGTATTGGGCCTCGCTTTCGGTTGCTCCACGGTCGTGGAAAAGAATACGTCGCCCAAAGTAGACCCCGGAACGGTGATTCCTCCGACGCAATTGCCGCCTGAAAAACAAGCCGAACTCGATGCTCTCATGAAACAGGCCGAAGCTGCCGCGAGTATGACCGCGGCGGATTTCAGCAGCAAATACCCTGTTTCATTCGCTCCGGGCCTCAATTACGACCCCACCCAAGCCGCCGGAATGCCCCTGATTCAGGCTTCCGCTTTGGCGCTCGACGCCGACGAATTGGCCAAGCTCGGAACAAATGGCTTCGTCATTTCGGAAAAGCAGCATTTCCCCACCTTCGTTTACGGTTATCAAAACGTGTACGCGCAGGACTTGCCGGTATACGTATCCGCCGATTCCATCATGTTCGCGGTGCACAAGTCCTACGACGCCATTTTGAAGGCCGTGGAGCTCGCATCTCTTGCGCCCGACCTGCAAGATATGCTCAAATCGATGCACTCGGAATTGGCCGCGGGGGGTGCGCAAGCGCTGGGCCCGCAAGCTCGAGCCGACGCGGACCTTTTCATTGCCGTGGCGCGTTCGCTTTTGACGGGTCAAGTCGTCGCGCCCGTGGCCGGCGGTGATGCCGCAAAAATCAATGATCTCGTGGCCAAAGCCAATGCGCACGAAGGCATGAGCGATATCGTTCTTTTCGGCAGTGAACGCCACATGGACTTTTCGCAATTCGAGCCTCGCGGGCATTACACGGATTCACCCGAGCTCGAGATGTATTTCCGCGCCATGATGTGGCTCGGCCGCGTGGATTTCCGCTTCATTGAAACGCAAGAAGACGGATCGCAAGTCTTTCAACGTCGGCAGCTCGAAGGCGCGTATGCCTTGCAAGACTTGGCCAAGGCGGATGCGGTCGCGCGTCACACGCGAATCGACAGCGCCGTCCGCGCATTTGTCGGCGAAAGTGATTACATGACGCTTCCGCAGCTGGGAATGCTCTTGCAGGATCTCGGCGTCGCCGATGTTTCGGGCTTGGCGGGTCTGTCGGACCAGAAGATCGTCGATATGATTGCGCAAAAAGGTTACGGAGCGCAACGCATCTCCAGCCATATCATGATCAATGGCCTGGGGAAGGGCACGTTGCCGCTTTCGTCGAGCTTTGCGCTGTTTGGTCAACGTTACGTCGTCGATTCGCACGTTTTCTCGAACGTCGTCTACGATCGCGTCAAAGAAGGCACCGTCAAGCGCATGATGCCGAATCCGCTCGACGTGGGATTTGCCGCGTTGGGCAACGATCAAGCCGGTCAATTGCTCAAGCCGGAAATGCAGCAATACGATTATGCGGGCGACTTGCACATGATGCGGGTCCTCGTCGACGCGCATCCCGCCGAATTCTGGCAGGATAACCTCTACAATCGTTGGCTTGTTTCTTTGCGGGAATTGTCGCCCGGCAACGCCATGGCGAATCCGATGGGCTTGCCGCAAATCGCCCAGACCGAAGCGTGGGGTCGCCGATTGCTGAATACCCAGCTCGCATCTTGGGCCGAATTGCGCCACGACACGATTCTTTATGCCAAGCAATCGTACACGGGCGGAGCTTCCTGCATGTTCCCGACCGCTTACGTCGATCCGTATCCGGCATTCTATGCTCGCGTGGTGGAATTCGCCGAGCACGGAGCCGCGATGGCTGCAACCCTTGATTTCTCCAAGAATCCCGGATTGGCCACGCAAGTGCCGACGTACTTCCAGACGTTGCGCGACGTCGCGAAGAAACTCGGCGAAATGGCGCAAAACGAACGCGACGGCATTCCGCTCACCGCCGATCACCTCGCATTCATCAACCAAGCCGTCATGGTCCAGTTCGGCTGTGGGGATCCCGAAGGTTCGTCCGGGTGGTACGCGCAATTGTTCTTTGATAATCACGGCAGCGTGCAGGAGGATCCGACGATTGCGGATGTGCATACGCAGCCGACGGATGAGGTGGGCAATGCGGTTGGAAAGGTCTTGCATGTGGGGACGGGATTGCCGCGATTGATGGTGGTGACGGCGGATCCTTGTGGAACGCCGCAGGCTTACGTGGGTGTTGCGTCTGCATACTTCGAGCAGGTGACCGAACAATTCCAGCGTAAGACCGACGAAGAGTGGCAAAAGGATTTGCAAAATGCCACGCCTGCCGATGTGCCTTGGATGAGCGATCTCGTCTCGCGTTGAAGTGGCGCCAAGCCGTGACGCGCGCGTCCTTCCGGGCGCAAATTGGCACAGCCTCCGCAATTTCATTGCATTGACGTAACGCCTCGTGATATTCCTCGCGACGTCATGCGTTCCACAGCTCTCACCACCAAGCTGGGCATCGAAATTCCGCTGATTTGCGGCGCGATGTATCCTTGTTCCAATCCTGAGCTCGTCGCGGCGGTTTCCGCGGCGGGCGGGATTGGAATCGTCCAACCGATTTCGATCTCGTATGTCCACGGGCACGATTTACGCGAAGGATTGCGATTGATCCGTAAATTGACGGACAAACCCGTCGGGTTTAATGCCATCGTCGAAAAGTCGTCCAAGGTTTACGAAGACCGAATGCGCAAATGGGTGGACATTGCGCTGGAGGAAGGGATTCGGTTTTTCATCACCGCGCTGGGAAATCCGCAATGGGTTGTCCAAAAGGTGCATGCGGTGGGGGGAACCGTGTACCACGATGTCACCGAGCGAAAATGGGCCGAGCGGGCCTTGGAAGGCGGCGTCGACGGCCTCATTTGCGTGAACAATCGGGCGGGCGGGCATGCGGGGAGCAAGGCCCCGGAAAAACTATTCGAAGAAATGTCGTCGCTCGGCGTGCCGCTCGTGTGCGCCGGAGGTATCGGGGACGAAAAAGCGTTTGTCCGAGCGATTGACATGGGGTACGCCGGCGTGCAAATGGGGACGCGATTCATTGCGACGACGGAGTGCCGAGCGCATGACGATTACAAACTGGCCATCGTTCGCGCGCATGAATCCGATATCGTTCTCACGGATAAAATCAGCGGAGTTCCGGTCAGCGTCATTCGCACACCCTATGTCGAGCGAATGGGTACGAAAGCGGGGCCCATTGCGCGAGCGCTTTTGCGTCATCCCAAAGCGAAGCATTACATGCGTATGGTGTATTCGCTCAAGAGCATTTGGGAATTGAAGCGTTCGTCGCTGCGCGGCACGGGATACAAAGAGTATTTTCAGGCCGGCAAGAGCGTCGATGGTATCGACAAGATCGAGTCGGCCGGGGACATCGTCCGGCGGTTTGGGGAAAGTTTTCGAGCCGGCGAAGTGTCCGCTTGACTCGGCGCGAACTCTGGTGAAAACTCGAACTTCGCCCCACCTGCCCAATGCGCACGCACATTCATCCCGTACGTAACGAGGAGCCCGCGAAGAGCGCCGAAACCGCGCTTGAAGAGGCGAAGGCTCGGCTTCGTGGCGACAACGATGCGTGGCATTTGGGGCGTCGCGGTCGCGACGACCATGATCCAATGGCCGGCTTGAATGGCAGCCAGATCGACTTGACGCAGGTGATCCGACGACGGAGGCTGCGTCGTTGACGTAGCCTCCCGGTCATCGTTGACGAGCCGATTCAGCGAATTTCGTTCACGCCTTCGTGCTGGGCTTTCATTTCCGCAGCGCGATCGAAATACGGTTTCGGCGCGTTCGTCATGTAAAAGTCCACAATCTTGTTGTACGCGTCCTCGAACTTCTTGTTGATGTCGGCTTCTTGTTTTGCGCACGTACGATCGACTTCTTCATCATATTGCGCATTGAGCGAATCGAGGCGCTTTTGCGCATTGATTTCCCCGAGCAACGTGGTGGCTTGATCTTTGGCCCGTTGTGCGGAATCGAATTGCGGATCGAAACGCTTGTCGAGCGCCGCAAAACATTGCGCGACCTTCAGTCCTTCGGGGCTGTGCGCATACTTCAATTCGCGCGAGCACTTACGATACTTGGGTTTGTCGTCGAACTTGAATTGTTTCGGCGGCGTGGAAACGACATCACCACGGCGCAACCGCGCCTCTTGAAATCCCGCCGTCCAGGCCGTCATCCACAATTCATCGGCCGTTCCCGCATCATGCGTGAGGAAAGGTTCCGTCGAACCATACACGACCGCGCCGGGGAGGGGATTCGTCCACAGATTCGTCCAGCCCTCGACGTCGCACGTATCACTCAAGGAAGGCTGCAAATCCACAGCCAAGTATTTCGGGAATTTGTCGCGAGCGTGTTCGATGACGACGTATCGCAAACCATTGGCCGTTCCCGCATATTTCATCGTCAACGATACCGTGACTTCCATCGATTCGAGTGCGCAGGCGCCTTCCGTGTACGACTTCGCCAATCGGCGCAAGAGCCCGGGACCGCGCGTGCGTCGGGCCGGAATGTCGTAGCGTTGCAATTTCGAGCCCTTGGCGCCGCCATCCAAGAAAAAGTCGCTCGCGCCATCGTCGTCGCCGCCCGCCATTTTCATGTGCGATATCACGGTGTAACACTTGCCCGCTTCGGCTTGGAACTTGAAGCTGACGGGTTTGTCTTTGCCGCTCAATTCGCCTTGCGTCGTCACGGCGCCCTTCAATTGCTTGGCCAACGCGTCGCCCGTATTCGCCGCATCGCCGCGCCAGGCGTTCTCGAGCTTGTAATACGTGAGCAGGTGCGCCACGTAGAGCGCTTCATTTTGCAGCCCCGCTTCTTCGAATGCCGTCTGCTTCTCACTCATGGCGGTGATTTTCGCCGCCGGAATCGCATCCGGGCCTTCGATGAGCGTCTTATCCATTTCGGCCATCAAATTTCGCGTATCGTCGCGGAGTTTGTCTTGGTCCTCCTTGTCCGATTTGGCTGCATCCTTGGGTTTGCTCGAAGAACCACTGCCGCCCGCGCTGCCCGAACCTCCGGACGACGTCGAGTTTGTCGAAGAGCCGCTGGACGAACCCTTTTCTTCCGCCTTGTTTTCAGCCGTTTTGTTTTCTTCCGAGGACGTGAGCTCGGCGAGCGTCTTCGTTTCCCCGTTGATGTTGACCTTGACCAAGCCGCAGGCGCCGAGAATGAACGGCGCTACGAGCAGCCCCCAGTGATTTTTTGCTACTTTCATCGCGGATCTCATGACTTCCGACGGTTTTTCCGAGCCGCATTCCTTGGCGATCCGGAGAGAACCCGGGTTGTTGATCCGCGCCTGGTATCGCCGATGAAGCTGGCCGTCAAGCGTCAAGTGCTGAACGGATGGGCAAAAAAATCTGTCGTCCGGGGCCTCGCGTTCCGGTACGTGACGCGTTACGATGCGCAGCGAGGCGCACCATGAGCAACAGCTGCAAAACGGACGACGAATATCGCGATCAACTTTCACCCGAGCAATTCGCGGTGACGCGTTGCGGAGGCACCGAACGCGCATTCACGGGCAAGTTTTGGAATCACAAAGCGGACGGGATTTACACGTGCGTTTGTTGTTCCGCACCATTATTCGACTCCAAAACGAAATTCGATTCGGGAACCGGTTGGCCCAGCTATTTTGCCCCGGTTTCGAAAGAAACCATCAAGGAAATCGAAGATCGCAGCCATTGGATGGTGCGGACCGAAGTGCGTTGTGCCAAATGCGAGAGCCATTTGGGGCACCTTTTTCCCGACGGACCGACGCCCACGGGCCTGCGGTATTGCATCAATTCCGCGTCGCTCGATTTCGTGCCCCGCAACAACGGTTGAATGTTCGCCCGTCGCAGCGGCTATTGGTCGCGATGCACCGTGCTCGGCGAAAACGCCGGCTGACAAATCGCGATATATTCGGCGCCTTCTTCACCCGGCGTCGAATAACGAATCCATTCGCCCTTGTGCGTGATGATCGCTTGCCCCGCCGCCACGTCCGTCGTTCCGTGTTCGTGTTCGACGCGTAAAACCCCACGCAAAACCACCGTGTATTCGTCGAATTCCGGGCGTTGTCCCGGCTCGACCCAACCTCCCGGGCTGCGCATGTGCGCAATGCTCACGCCTTCCGTGCGCGAATTGACCCGTCCCACGTATTCGTCAATGAGCTTCGGCTTATTTCCCGCCGCTTCAATGCGCGTCGGTTTCTCGATGAATGTCGGCATAACGCCTATGTGGTCGATTTTTCCCCGCGCGTCAATCAGCTTTGCCCAAGCGACATTACGCCACCCGTTCATCGGCGCTTTCTTCGTCCCACGTGACGCCGCCATGCTTACGCCAAAATGCTTCGAGATGCGGCGCTTGTGCCTCCACCGCTCGTTCCGCTGCCCGACGCAATTTTCCTTTTTCCATTTCCGTCAACGACCAACTCAGCGAGACATTACCGCGGAAACAAAACGTGGCTGTCGAGAAAAACCCGGCGCCGAATTCATCCTTGCACCTGCGCGCCACGAATTCCACAAGTTCGTCATTCCGAAACAGCATCGCCGATTCACGCGCCGACAAGGCTCCCACTGCGGGTGAAACGAGCCCCTCGACGCCGCGCTCCATTTCCGAGGGAGGCCGTCGTTCTTCGAGGCGAAAATCGGTTCCTTCGGCGCTGCGCCGCTCCACCATATCGCGAATTTGAATCAACAAGACGCCCGATACATTTTCTTTCAACCAGCGCTTCATTTCACCCGCACGCGGATCGCCGCTCACGCAGGCTTCGAGCCACGCACACGCGACGCTCGTTCCATAATTATCCCAATATCCGGCATCCACGACGCGGCGCCTGGGTGAAGTGGGCACGATGGCCGCGGGCGACATGTACGGAAACGAGGCATTGAGGCGCGTCGCGACCCGCAAAGGAAATCCTGGCAATTCGCCGGGAAAAAGCCGCGCAAGTTCGTAGCCTCCTCGCGAATAAAGCACGTCGTCATCGTGACTTACCCGCGGCCCTTCCTGCACCAGCAAGAAATCGAGGTCCAAATTGGAAATGACCAGGCGCCTTCCATCCTCCGCCAACATGGGACAATACACCAGCGATGGGCACCAACCCGCGGTTTCACCTGGGTTTAGATCGCCAAACGTTTTTCCAAAGGCGCTCGGAACGTTCTGCTGAAATGCTTCTTCCAAGGCCGAACCGCGATCGGCCCAGCGGGGCATCGTAATCAAGGACGAAATGATGTCTCGGAAAACGAACCGTTGCGTCGTCAGCGACAAACAGTCGCGAGAAACGCTGTCGAACAAAGCTCGGCACGAGATCGTATGCAGATCTTCGCCGCGCGACGGCAATACCTTGGGCGGGGGTTTTAATGTGGCGACATAGGCGCCCGCGCCGTACATGCCTCCGGATGCGCCGGAAATGAGCCGAATATAATAGGGGAATCCCGGTAGCTTTTGTTCGAGCGCACAAAGAATCGCGGTGGTCCACGAGGCCGCTCGAAGTCCCCCGCCACTGGAACAGATCAAGACGAGCGGGCGTTTGCCTTGGTGAAACGGCAATGACGAACGCCATGAAATCGAGTCGTTTTCGATGAGGCCCACGTTTTGCGCCGGCAGCGGTTGATATCGCGCAAGACGGATGAGTTTTTTCGGGTCGTAATAGGCTTCGAGGTTCGTGATTCGGCGTCGATACATGCTGCTCCCGGCGAGACGTACGACCAACACCGCGATACCGATCAAAACAATGACGTGCGTCCCTCCGAGCCAAAATGAAAATGACCCGAGCGTTGCGGCGACGAGGCCGAGCGTAATGCAAATACCGGCCGCGGGGGGAATGAACACGCGATCGAAAAACGCGGCGGAGAAGTAAACCCCGAACAAGACTGCGGAAAACGACGTGGCCAAAACGTGCAAATGGACCACTTTGACGCACGGCGCATCCATTTCGAGCGACGCGACGAGGCTCTGCGGCAAGACTTCACAAATACCGGGAGACAAAGTGATGGCGATCCAATCGCCAAGGACGACGAACGCCGCGGTGAGCGCCAAACCGCCGATGGCTCCGACCAACATCGGCCAACGCTGCTTGGGGCGAATGCCTGCGGCGCCGCGGAAAAACAACGTTATGAGCGGGAGCAGCGCGACACCGAACGCCAGCAGGCAATGCAATAGATAAATACGTACGGGCATTTCCGCGACGACGGCGTCGGGGCGACGGCCCAAATCCGGTCGCTGCACCAGCAACGAACTGATGAAAAACAGACCATTGACCAAAAGCATCGCCGTGAATCCGACAATGCCCTGTTTACCCGGGTGCTCGTGCCAAAATAAGCGTGGCAATCCGTACGATCGTCCGACGCCCAAAAAAATGATGCCGACGACCGCCGCGAGTTCGAAAAGCAGCAAAAGGTGACTCGAAAAATCCGCGGCGACGCGCAGCGTGTTGAAGAGCCAAGTGAAAATAGGCATTGCCTCGATCGTAGCGCTCGATCGCAGGGATGGGCAAGGGATGATCTCGGAAAACGCAATGTACGTCGCCGGATGTTCGTTGACGGAGGCATAAGCTTGTGCGTACAGTTTTTCTCGATGTCTCGAGCGGGCGATCAAAACGAATCGAAACCTGGGCGATCAAAGAATCGGCAAGCGGGAAAACGATTGATTGTCGGCGCATCGATTTTCGTGTTCACGGGCTGCGGGGCGTCGTCGGCGCGCCTCAGTGTCGGTCCGATGCTCGATTCCAAAAGCAACGTGGCCATTGAAGCGACATTTTCGTTGGGATTCGGCATGCCGGTCGATTATCACCAACGCTCGCGCCATTACGTGCAAGGTTTGGCCTTCATCGGCGGCGGCTCCGATGTCGATACCGGTGAGAAAATCTTCACGACGGGGCTCGGTGCGGATCATATTTATGCCGCACATCCGCGATTCAATTTGCGCAGCGGCATGTATTTCGTTTATCGCAATCGCGACGAAAAACCTCATGAACGGGACTTCTTGGGCTGGGGCGCGCACCTCGCGCTCATGCCCGTGGGCGCATCCGACAATTCGAGTTTCATCATTCCTCAATTTTGCTTCGGACCCGAATTTCGCCTCGACCAATCCTGGGACGCTCATTCCGGCATACCTCGAACCCATTTCGGAGTTCCGCTCGTCGTCGAAGTGAACCTGCTGGTCGCCGGCGATTGATTGGTTCGTTTCGAAAAACAATTGGCGTCGCCCCGTAGCGTCTCGCGCTGCGCGCTCGACAACCTCATCCATCGACGGACATTTGTTGTGGCGACTACGTACTGACCTCGTTTGGCGTAAAGTGTAAAGTGCTACTTGACACTTTACGTGAGCCCACCTAGAACGGGGCAACGATGAGTACCGAACGAAACGAGTCTGCTTTTTCGCCGCGAGCTTCTTCTGTCTTGGGCGGGCTGCCCAAGTTCATCACGTCGCGTTTGGAAGTGATCGCCGACGATGTGCGGATGATCGTGGGGGGTTGGTCGGGACAAGCTCCACGTTCGTTCATGACTCGCGAGCCGTTGGCGCGGCACAAGCTGGCGACGCCTGCGCGGGATGTGCTCGTGACTCGCAAACTGCGGATCGCTCGGGTGATTCGCGAGACGCCCGATGCCGTTTCGCTCTTGTTGGCGGACCCGACGGGCAAACGAATTTCCTTTGTGCCCGGACAATTTTTCACGCTGCTCGTTCATCTTCCCGATGGGGAAGTCGTCAAGCGTGCGTACTCGATTTCCAACACGCCGGATGCCGACGGCGCGGTGAGCGAAGCGCGGATCACGATCAAACGTATCCCCGAAGGCGTCGTCTCGAACTACTTGAACGACCACGCCGCGGAAGGCATGGCGGTCGAGGTCCTGGGGCCGTCGGGTTCGTTCACGACAAACGTTGTCTCGACAAACCGTCGGCACATCGCGCTCTTCGCCGGAGGAAGTGGCATCACGCCGCTGATGAGCATCGCGTCGACCGTGCTCGCGGGTGAGCCTTCGTCACGCGTGTCGCTCGTGTACGGAAATCGATCGGCCGCCGACGTCATTTTTCATGACGAACTTGCCGCGCTCGTGACGGCGCATGGGGATCGTTTCGTCGTTCGTCATGTCTTGACAAACCCGCCCGAAGGTTTTTCCGGACGCTCCGGCCTTCTGGATCGAGCCGCGGCGACCGCGGAACTCGATACGCTGCCTTCCGCCGATGAATACTTTGTCTGCGGGCCCGAGCCGATGATGCTCGCCGTTCGTGAAGCGCTCGAAGCTCGAGGTGTGGCTGCGTCATCGATTCGTGAAGAGCGTTATTCGTCACCGGGGCGCAGGGTTCGTCAAAGCACACCGTTGGTGCCGCAACGAATGCTCGTCCGTCAAGGTTCGTCCGCGCGTGAGGTCATGGCGAAAGCGGGACAAACGGTGCTCGAAGCGGGGCTGGAGGCGGCGTTGCCGATGCCGTTTTCATGCAGCATGGGCGGCTGCGGAGCGTGCCGCGTGAAACTCGTCGAGGGCGAGGTGGTCAGCGACGAGCCGAACTGTTTGTCCGCGGACGAGAAACGCGCGGGGTTTGTCTTGGCGTGTGTTTCTCGACCGGCCTCGGCGTGTGTCGTGGAGGTGCCATGATGTCGGTGGGCCACGTCGAAGCCATATCGCCGGCCACGAAGGTCGATCGCGTTGCGTATCCCTATCGCATGAAGGACTTGTGCGAGCGGACGGGGTTATTGCGTCAGGTCATTCATTTCTACATTCAGCAGGGGCTCGTGCCCGAGGGCCATAAAACCGGACGCAACATGGCTTATTACGGGGACGAACACGTCGAACGCATTTTGCTCGTCCGGCGATTGCAACACGAACGATTCTTGCCTTTGCGAGCGATCAAGGCGCTCTTGAACGAGCAGGATGAGGCGTTTAGTCCGGCGCAGCGGCAATTCGTGAATGAAGTGAAGACGCGCCTCAGTCAGTCTTTTGGATCTCGCCCTGCGGCTCCGGCGACGGTTCGTGTGGACGAACTCGTCGAACGCCAAGGATTACGCGCGAGGGACATTGAAGACTTGATCGAGGCCGGGGTTGTCGGGGCGACCGAGGAACGCGGGGTCGACGGGCGTACGTACCGCGTGATCGCGCGCGACGACGTATGGATCATTGAAACGTTTGCGGAATTTCGCGTGATTGGTTTTACCGAGGAAATCGGTTTCGGAGCGCCGGATGTGGCTATTTACGCGGAAGCGATGAGCGACCTTTTGGCCAAAGAAACGAAATTGCTTGCGGAGCGATTGTCGAAATTGCCGGCGGATGTGGCCGCGAAGATGGTCGAACGCGCGGCGCCGCTGATTCATTCGTTTCTGGGACGATATCATGACGCCCTCATGAGAAATTACTTGGCGACTTTGTAGGCGTACGAGCGGGAAAAACACGACACGAGGAGAGCGACGATGTTGGACACGAGCCGTTTGACGAAGTTTTTGCCGGCGAGAATGCAATCGCAGGTCGACGCATATTTCGAGGCGCTCGAAGTGCTCACGGCGGTCAAGGATCCCAAGGTGCTCGGCGCATTGGGGCCGGCGGGGATTCGAGGGTTGTTGCTGCGTCGAGGTCGGCAAGGCAAACCCACGCTCATCCAGGCTTCGCACAAAGCGCATTTCGATTGGACGTATCCGAGTGATCAGCCGGAAATGGCCGAGCTTTATCGACGCGCAAAAACCGGGCAATGGGACGGCGACGCGCTTCCTTGGCATATCGACGTCGATCCGCTGAACCCCGAGCGAGAGCTCATGCCGCTCGAATTCGTCGCCGTGGACGATATCGAAAATGCGGGCGTGAAGCTGACCGAAAGCGAGCAACGAAAATTGGCGTATTCGCTGGGCACTTGGATGCTCAGCCAATTTCTGCACGGAGAACAAGGGGCGTTATTCGCCGCGGCTCAAGTCACGGAAGCGGTTCAGTTTTTCGACGGCAAGCTTTATGGCGCCACGCAGGTGATGGATGAAGGTCGCCACGTCGAAGTCTTCAATCGATACCTCGATACGAAAATGAACAAAATGTATCAGGTGAACGATAACCTCTTCGTGATCATTGATTCGCTCATGACCGACGGCCGGTGGGACATGAAGTTCCTCGGGATGCAAATCATGGTCGAAGGGCTCGCGCTCGGGGCGTTCGGCACGATGTACAAGATGACGAAGGAGCCTTTGCTGAAGGAACTATTGGCCAACGTCATTCGTTATGAAGCTCGAAATGTGCATTATGGGGTTTGCGCATTACGCGAGCATTTCACGAAGCACATTACGGAGCGCGAACGTCAGGAACGCGAAGATTGGGCGTTCGAAGTGGCGCTGCTCATGCGCAATCGTTTTACCGCGTATGAAGTGTACGATGAATGGTTCGAGGGATTGATGACGCGAGCGCAATGGCGGGACGTCGTGTATCGATCGCCGGGAATGCGTGAATTCAGGACGACGATGTTCAAGCGGCTCGTGCCGAATTTGCGTGAAATCGGCCTTTTGTCGCCGCGGATTATGCCGCGGTACGAAGAGGTGGGATTGATGCAGTATTTCGGAGGATTGGCAGCGGACAAACTCACCGCGGAAGCGCTGGTTTCCGACTTGGCGGCTTGACCGTCCACCCGGGTTTCACCCGGACCCACCCGGGGCTCCGCGCCCCGGGACCCGCGCAAGGGGCCAGCCCCTTGACCCTTGTATTGGTTTGTCCTGCGGACAAACCAAACACGGTTCAGGAGGC
>CAYSYX010000242.1:0-5901 GCA_964435055.1 uncultured Polyangium sp.
CCTTTGGACATCCAAACTATGGAACGCGTCGTCATTACGGGAATCGGACTCGTTACTCCAAACGGTGTTGGCACCGCGGAGTCGTGGCGCTCCGTGCTCGAAGGGCAATCGGGCATCGGGCCCATCACGTTGTTTGACGCGTCGCAACACGCCACGCGCTTTGCCGGGGAGGTGAAAGGGTTCGTCCCGGAACAGTTCATCCCCCGGAAAAAGCTCAAAGAGATGGGTCGGTTTGCCCATCTGGCCATCGCTGCGTCGAAGCTCTGCCTCGATGACGCCGCCATCACGTTCACCGATGAAGATCGGGAAGCATGCGGCACGTACATCGGGGTTGGTCTCGGCGGACTCGATAACCTCTACCACTACTCGCTCACGCTTCACGACAAGGGGCCGTCGAAGATCAGCCCGTACTTCATCCCGTCGGTCATCGCGAACCTGGCTGCGGGACAAGTCGCCATGGCGTTTGATTTGCGCGGTCCGAGTTACTGCAACACGAGTGCGTGTGCATCGAGCGCTCATGCGCTGGGTGAGGCGTTCGAGTGGATTCGTCGCGGCCGAACGCCTTTGATGTTGGCCGGTGGTGCCGAGTCGACGATCACCGGGTTGTGCGTTGCGGGCTTCAACGCGATGTACGCCTTGTCCAAGCGCAACGACGAACCTACCAAGGCCAGTCGACCGTGGGACAAAGCCCGTGATGGGTTTGTCGTAGGTGAAGGTGCCGCATCGCTCATGCTCGAGTCGCTGAGCCATGCACAAAAGCGCGGAGCGAAGATTTACGCCGAAGTGACGGGGTATGGTGCGACGTGCGATGCGTACCATTTGACCAAACCCGCACCGGAAGGTGAAGGAGCGCAACGCGCGATGAAGCTCGCGCTGGCCGATGCAAAGCTTGCACCTCAAAGCATCGACTACATCAATGCGCACGCGACTTCGACGCCGCTCGGGGACATCGAAGAAGCCAAAGCGATCGCGAAAGTGTTTGGCGCTCATGCGACGAGCCCGGATCTGTGGGTCAGTTCGACCAAGTCCGTGACAGGTCACACGCTCGGTGCCGCCGGAGCCATCGAAGGAGCGTTCTGTGCTCTTGCCATTCACGAAGGCCGAGTGCCTCCGACGGCAAACATCGATGAGCTCGATCCCGAAGTCCCGTTCGATTGTGTGCCCAACACGGCGCGTGAACGCAAGATTCGGCATGCCGTGTCGAACTCGTTCGGGTTCGGTGGGACAAACGCAACTCTCGTGTTCTCGCGGTTCGAAGGATGAAGACATGAAGTGCCCTTTTTGCGGGCACATGGAAGACAAGGTCATCGAATCCCGTGCCGTAGGGACGGGCAACGTCGTGCGTCGTCGGCGCGAATGTGCGGACTGTGCAAAGCGATTTACGACGTACGAACGCATCGAAGACGTGTTGCCGACCGTCGTGAAGAAGGACGGAAGGCGTGAGCCGTTCGACCGAGCGAAGCTCTTGCGTGGCCTGACGATTGCGACCAACAAGCGACCCGTTTCGGTCGAACGCTTGCACGCGGTCGTGGACGCCATCGAGAGTGAAGCGCAAGATTCGGAGCGTCGTGAGATCACCGCGGTCGAATTGGGCGAGCGCGTGATGCATCACCTACGCGAGCTCGATGAAGTCGCGTATGTCCGTTTTGCCAGTGTTTATCGTTCGTTTCGTGACGTGGACGAATTCATGCGTGAACTTGGCAAGCTTGTGAAGGCGAAGGCGCCCTAGTAGATCCGGGCTGACGATATGACTGCTGCCGATCCAGATTTAGACATCGCCATGATGCGCCTCGCTCTCGAAGAGGCGAGAAAGGCGCTGCCATCGCCGAATCCTCCCGTTGGGGCGGTCATCGTTGCGGAAAATGGCGAAGTCATCGTCGCGAGCCATCACGTTCGCGCGGGCGAAGAGCACGCGGAAGTGTTGTCGCTGCGCCGGGCCGGCGAGGCAGCTCGTGGGGCGACGTTGTACGTGACGCTCGAGCCCTGCAATCACCACGGACGAACTCCGCCGTGTGTGGATTCGATTCGGCGGGCGGGCATCAAGCGTGTCGTCGTCGGGTGCGTAGATCCAAACCCGAACGTCGAAGGCGGTGGGACGACCATCCTGCGGCAAGCTGGAATCGCTGTTGATGTCGGCATCGCCGAGTCTGAAGCGCGGGCGCTCATCGCTCCGTGGACCAAGTTCATCACGCTCGGGCTGCCGTACGTCTCGTTGAAGCTCGCCTTGTCGCTCGATGGACGTATCGCGACGCGCAGCGGTGCGTCGAAGTGGGTGACGGGGCCCGAAGCTCGCGCCAAGGTGCAAGAGCTGCGTGCGCAGCACGATGCCGTCGGTGTTGGGATCGGCACGGCGTTGGCCGATGATCCGCGTCTCACCGTACGAGCGCCGCATGTGGCGGACCAAGGCCGCTCGCCCACCCGCATCGTCTTCGATACGCGGTTGCGTTTGCCCGCGCAAAGCAGGCTCGTTCAGACGGCGGCGCAAGTACCCACGTGGGTGCTCGCAGGCGAAAGCGCGTCCGCAGCGCACGAACAAACGCTCGTCGATGCCGGTTGTGTGGTGTTTCGAGTTCCAAACTCGGCCGAAGGTCGCGTCGATGTCGGTGCGGCGTTGCGTGTGCTCGCCGAACAAGGCGTCGTGTCGATGCTCGTGGAAGGCGGCGCGGAGCTTGCCGGCAGTCTGCTCGCGTCGCGACTTGCGGACGAATTGCACGCGTTCATCGCCCCCATCCTGCTCGGTCCACGTGGTCGTCCCGGAGCCGTCGATTGGGCGGGACCGGATACTCCGAGCGAAGCGCCGCGGATTGTCGATCCAAACTGGGTTCTGTGCGGACGCGATGCCTACGTGAGCGGACCGCTGTCGTTTCCGCCGCGTTGAAGCATCGCGACGACGTTCATCGTCGCGAAGCGATCCTGTCGCGTGGGTGTCGTGTAGGCGGATGGTTCGTCGCGGCACAACGCGACAAACGCGGAATCAAGCTTCGGCGCGCTTTTGCATCTTGCGCTGAATGATGCGCTTCTTGAGCATCCCGACGCGATCGATCATCAACACGCCCTCGAGATGATCGAGCTCGTGTTGCACGGCGACGGCGAGCAGCTCATCTGCTTCGAGCTCAAACGGTTTGCCCTTACGATCCATCGCGCGAATGGTCACTTTTGCCGCGCGTTTCACGTCTTCGGTGACGCCGGGGAAAGACAAACACCCTTCCGCGCCCGTTTGCGAACCGTCGGTCGAGGTGATCTCGGGATTGATGAACACCATGAGGTTGCTCGGTTCGTCTTCGGCGGCGATGTCGACGATGAAGATCCGATGCGGCTCGCCGATTTGCGTCGCGGCAAGTCCCACGCCCGGAGCCGCGTACATCGTCTCGGCCATGTCTTCGATGAGCTTTTCGATTTCAGGAGTGACAGTTGTCACCGGCTGCGCCTTCTGACGCAGTCGAGGGTCCGGGTAGTGCAAGATGGTGCGAATCGCCATGGTTCGTCGATGTCTTGGGATGGAGATGATCTCGACTGGGTGACCCAATCGAAACCTAACTTAGCGTAACCTTATTGGTTTGCCGAGATGCGTCACGGGAAAGTTGAACGTCTACTTTCCAGGATTGCGTCGAAAAAGCTGGGTATCGAGCACGATGCCCCGCGCCGTCAGATCTTCCACGAGCGTCGGCACAGTGCCCGTGGGGTGATGCTGACCTTCGACCGGGCCCGATGCATGGGACCGATCGACGTTGAACACGAAAATGTCTCGGGAAACGAGCTGGCGTCCATCCACGCGCAGCTCGGCCATGCGCAGAACGCGGGTGCGCCCGTCGGCCAAGCGCGCGACTTCGATGACGATGTGGAAACTGCTCGCCAAAGCTTCCCGCGCCGTCTCGATGCTCATGCCCGCTTGCTTGCGCGCAAGATCCGCGGGCAAACGGTTCAGTGCATCGCGCAACGTCAACGCTCGTGTCGTCGCGATCAAACATCCGCCCGCTTCGGCTTGCGAGTTCGCCAAAGCAACTGCGGCCGCTCCAAGTCCTCCGCACACAACGCGATCCGCACCGATGAAAGCAACGGTTTGAGCTTTGATGTCCGCATCCGCGCCGTCGGTGGGCGACGGCAGCGACAACGCGTTTGGATGCTGCACCGTGATGGGTTCGTCATCCTGTAACACCACGATACGTTCGTCCGCGGGAGCGATGTTGACGAGCGCCGACAGGAGTGCGCCGTAGGTTGGTCCTGCCGAACCCACGATGAGGACGTTCGCGCGAACGGCGACGAGGTACGACAAGAACGTCGCCATGGCTTGCGACACCATTCCGTGACGGACGAGATCTTCGAGCAACGCGTTGTCCGTACGTTGCGGTTTGCGCAAGACGATCACGCTGCCCCGCGCTCGACGCAACGGTGACGAAGCGAGGATGTGCAAGCCTTGGGCGGTACGACGATCGTACATGGAGTTTGCAAAGACCAACGGATCGTTGTCGGTGTCTTTGGACAAACGTTCGAGCGCGCGAGCGATCGACTTTTCGTTCACCACGCGCAAAATGATCGTCGGCGTCCGGCGGCTCTTTCGGAACGCGAGCACACGCTCGGCGCTCTCGATGTGGATCTCCGTGACGTCATCGTCGACGAGCAAGGGGCCGAGTGGTCCGAGCGGTGCAAGCTCGAGGGCCTCGCGTTTGGCGTCCGCGACGAGCTGATCCACCGTCACCGAGTCGGCGACTTGTCCCGAAGCTTTGACTTGCGTGGCCAGTTCCTGCAGGACGCCCGTCAGTCGTCCCGACAAACTCGCGTCGATGGAGTCGTTCGGGCCGAGGCGGTCGAAGTCGAACGATTCGGTCGCCCGCTCGATGATTTGCGCCACGATGGTGCGGTACGCGCGAGGCCCGGTGGGACTCGAATCTCGCGCACCGGGAGGGTTCGACGAGATGCGTACGCCGCGCGGCGGAGGCGGTGTGGGGGTACGACCGGGTTGCGGTGGAACGCTCGAGTTTGTCTTTAGAGAACTCGTCGCCAGGTTTGGCGGAGGCGTTGGAGTCGTTACGGGAACGGGCGTGATCGTGGGCGGACCTTGCAGATTCGGTCCGGGTTTTACCGTGGTACTGGGCAAACGCGGAGGTCCGGGAACGATGGATCCACCCGACGAAATCTCGGGATCTCGTTCACTCGGCAACTCGTCGTCGCCTTTTCGATCCTGCGGCAAACCTGCGTCGCTCGGTGCCGATGACGGGGCTGCGCCGGCCGATGCTTCGGCTTCGACGCTGCCGGGTTTCGACATATCGGGCTTGGTTTCCGATGCGCCGGCTTCGATGCGCAAAACAAAGTCGCCGACGTAGATCTTGTCGCCTTCACGAACGATCGTCGCTTGCGTGATCTTCCGGCCGTTGACGTAGGTGCCGTTCGTGCTCTTCAGGTCCGTGACGATGAAGCGCCCGTCGCGAAACAACAGCCGAGCATGCCTCTTCGACACGTTGCCTTTGGGCAACATCAAGTCGTTGCCTTGCACGCGCCCGACATTGATTTCCGTGCGTTCGAAGGACTCGCGGCGTTCAGCGCCACCCTTCTCACTGATGATGACCGAAAAAATCATTCCGCTCGGACCGCGCCTGTCAACTTGGCCATGAATGGCAATTCAGAGGCAATACGAGCAAGGCCGGACCGTCATGTCAACGTTATGGGCAACTCAATTGCGCCCGGGGCGTTTGATGTCGTTGACGAGGGCCAAGCTGGATCGAGCGCTGATGCGCGATCGTAGGAATCGAGTGGGATCAGACACGTCCATCCGAGGTTGGGGAGCACCGACGACGCGGACGAATCAAAGGCCGCATGCAAACCGGAGCGATGGACACCGCGCGTGGTTCAGCCGATGACCTTCTCGCCTGCGTCACGACGATCCTTCATGTCGCCGGCCACGAG
>CAYSYX010000242.1:5911-13717 GCA_964435055.1 uncultured Polyangium sp.
TGTTCGACGGCTATGGCGATCGCTTCGACGACCATCTCGCCCGCCTCGGCCATCATGTCTTCCTCGGTCAGCCCCGCGCTTCGCATCTCGCGATAAATGGTCTTCGCCACGATCCGCAACGCGCGCGGATCTCGTGAGGCATACGCGTAGGGTCGAGCCGTCGTCGTCGCGTCCACGTCTGTGTTGCCCGCTTCGGTATCGGAAAGGAAAAGCGTCATGCTCGGGCCTTATGCGATACGCGTGCCGACCTTCCGAGCCTTCCCGCATGTCGACTTTTCCGTCATTTTCGTGTCAGACGCGAAGTGTGGTTCACAGACACCGGGGTTGCGCTGCGCCTGTGCATTCGCAGGTGGGCGGCCATCCGGACCGTCGCTTGACGTCTTTGCAACCGCCCGTCTACCTTGGCGCCGCTTGCAGGACGCCGCGTGGATGAATGCATCAAAAACGCCGCGTAGCCATGCCGGTGAGCGTCAATGTGGAGGAGTCATGGCCTTAGGCAAAGTGAAGTGGTTCAACGACGAAAAGGGCTGGGGATTCATCAAGCAGGGTCAAGGCCCCGATGTCTTCGTCCACTATTCGCAGATCAGCGGCGAAGGTCGTCGCCGACTCGTCGAGAATGAGGACGTTCAGTTCGAGATCAAAGAAGGCCCCAAGGGCCTCCAAGCCGTCAACGTCATGCGCGTTCCGGCTGCCTGAGACTCCTGCCTACCGCCCCGCCGAAAATCTTTTACTTCCGTAATAATTTCACTTCCGACAGATCACTGCGTCGGGATCGCTACGCGTTCGAACACTTGTCGTTCCGGATCGTAACGATGCGACGAGATGTCGCGGATCTCGCCCGTGGCATCGACTTCGTACACGTTGAAGCCCGCCATCCGATCTTCGCGCTCGTGGAGCAACGATGCGCTCGTCGCCCCCACCGCGTCGATGTGCCCCGCACGCGTTTGCAACACACGATGCACGCGTCGATGCAAGTGCCCGTGAAGCAAGAGGCCGCGCTCGATGTGCTGCAACAACGCCGCTTGTTCTTCGGCGTCGTACAGGCCTTCGAGCAGCCGACGCAGGCGCTCCGGCGGATTGTGCCAAGGGTGATGCTGCAAGAACACCGGCGTCCGCGAGCGCACTTCGGGATGCTCGAGCAGTCGCGCCAACGTTTCGAGCTGTTGCTTTCCAAATTGCCCCGCTGCAACCAGAGGCGGACGAGGCACCGCCGTGGACAAACCGATGATCGCCACCGGGCCGCGAAGACGTACGTACGGAAAAGGATTGTCATTCAAAACGATGTCGCTGCGCATGCTCGAAGCGAACGTCTGCGCAAAACGCTGCGTGCGAAACGAACCTTGCGTGTACGTGTCGTGGTTTCCCGGCACGAGACTCACTTGATCCGGCGACATGCCCAGCTCGCGATCGAGCACCGTGCGCACGAGATCGAACTCGCGTTCGAGCGCCAAATTCGTCACGTCTCCCGTGATGACGAGATGATCGACGGCGAGCTTTTTCAGCTCGCGCAAAGATGCTTCGACGGCGAATCGTTTGTGCACCGACTTTCGGTGAAACCGCAGGTTCACGTAGCCCGTGATGCGCTTGTTGAACAGGCGCATAGGGACGGCGCCTTCGAGGTCGAGCAAGTGCAGATCCGACAGATGAGCAATCTTCACGGGGAGGCACTATGCGCGCGGATTTGTCGGCGTGCCAAAGGACTTGCGCTTCGACGTCAAGCTTCGCGTACGCAACGAAATCCGCGCCAAGGGCGACGCATCGAGGGCAGATCGAAGCGCCGTGCCGTCGTCCGCAATTGATGTCGTCCGTGGATGTAGCTGCCTCCACGCAACACACGCCAAGCACTTTGATCCGGGCCTTTGGGGTTCACCGCGCTTCCTTCCGGATACTGCGGCTGAAAATAATCGTGGACCCATTCCTCCACGTTGCCCGCGAGATCCTGAATTCCATCCGGCGTTCGACCTTCACGAAAGGAACTCACCGGCGCGATCTCCAAAAACCCATCGCTGTCATCCGGCTCGTCACTCGAAGACCACAACAGCCATTGAAATCGATCGTGCATCAGTTCGCCGAGCACGCGGCCGTGATTCACCAGGGCGGGGTTGTACGTATTTCCCCAGGGAAAACGCCGCCGTTTGATGCCGCGCGCCGCGCGTTCCCACTCCGCCTCCGTGGGCAAACGACCCCCCGCCCACTTGCAGTAGTTTGTCGCATCAAACCAGTTCACCATCACCACGGGAAAGTTCGGTTGGTCAAACCTGGTCGCCCCCGACGCATAAGGAGGCTCGAGACACGTGCCCGCCGCGACGCAGCGTCGGTATTGCCCCACCGTCACTTCCGTTCGGTCGATCCAGTATTCCGACAGAAACACTTCATGATCCGGAAACTCTTCGCTGAATCGCGTCTCCGCGCAGCCGGTGGCCATAGGTTCGGCTTGGCACAACGTCCGAGCGTTGGTGATCTCCTCCGCGGACGAACCCATCGTGAACGTCCCTTCGCGAATCAGAACGGCGTCCGATGTCGGGGGGCGCAGTAACAACGTTCCCGCCGAGGTTTGTCCTTCCGACTCGGGTTGCAGCGCAGCCGCAGGTGGCGCCGGGCCACGAGCATCCGCTTGGCCTACGCTCATGCCCAGAACGACAAGCACGACTGCCGCCTGTTTGCGCATAGGTGTCGAGGCGTAGCACGTCGATGCGCGCCTCGCGCTCGCAAATCACGGTTGGGTGGGCGGCGAATGAAATCGCAGGGCTTTGCCGGCGCGAGCATTCGTGGCGCGTTCGTTCTCGCGTTCGATGATTCCATTGACGAGGACGAACCGCATACCCGTCGCCGGCCGATGCGGGGCATGAAAGTCGGCGTGTACGCGCACGGCCTCCGGATCGAAAATCAGCATATCCGCAGCGCATCCTGCCGCCAAGCAGCCGCGATCCCCGGACAAACCCAGCGCCGCCGCCGAAAGCGACGTCATTTTTCGCACGGACTCTTCCAAGGTCACGACGTGTCGTTGGCGCACGTAATCGTCCAGAATTTTCGCAAATGCCCCAAACCCTCGAGGATGTCGGCCTCCGCCTCCGCCGTCGGTGCCAATCATCACGAAAGGATCGGCATACAATCGTTCGACGACGGCTTCATCCATCACGAAATAAGCGGCTTCGGCGCCATTGGGTCCCAAATCCAAAAGCACGCGTTCGAAGGGGACACCCTGTTCTTTCGCTACGGCGGCCAGCGTTTTTCCCGCGTAAGGTCCGGATCCGAATACCGTGGCCTGCGGGCCGTTGCGTTTTTCGACGCGCGCTCGAACAAACGACTCCAATTCGCCCCGACGATTACGTTTGGCCAACGCATACGAATTCGGAGGACGGGCAAAATCCGGAAATAAAATCGACAATGACGTGTAGCTCGCGGCATACGGATAGAGATCCGCGGTGATCGACAATCCCTGCGATCGTGCGGCAGCCATACGGGCCAGCAATTGATCGGCCCGATCGACACCTTTGCCCAGCACGATTTTCAAATGTGCAATATGCGCTCGAGCTCCCGCTCGCCGACATTGTTCGAATAATTCGTCGAGCGACGCGTGAATGCGATCGTCGTCTTCGCTGCGCAAATGACTCATGACGACCGCATTTCGAGCGCCCACCGGACGCGCGATGGCGACGAGCTCGTCCAAGTTCGCCGATCGTCCCGGATCGTATTCCAATCCGAGCGACAAACCAAAAGCACCTTCCTGCAATGCCTTGTCGACCAGCGATTGCATCTTTTCGATTTCTTTTGCGCTCGGGTTTTTCCGTAATCCCGCTCCGGATTGATTGCGCACCGTCACATGTCCCACGAGCGTCGCGATGTTCACTCGCGGCCGTGAAACATCGACCTTCGCCAGCCACGCACCGATATGCTCCGCAGGGCTCGCGCCGTCTTGTCCCAGCACCAACGTCGTAATGCCTTGGGCCAATGCATATTCGACGTCACCGAGCGGCCCGCCGTGAGCGTGCATATCGAAAAAACCGGGCGTGATGACCGCTCCTTGGGCGGCTATTTCTCGAGCGCCTCGGACGCGCGGATCCACATCACCCACGTGCACGATGCGATCTTTGCGAATGACGACATCGGCGCGTTTTCGTTCGTTTCCAAGACCATCGATGACCAAACCTCCGCGAATCACCACGTCAAAATGTTCGTCCGAATAGAACGGAGGAGGTGGCGGGGCCGGCGGAGGTAATGGCGGGGCGATGCTTTGCGTCGTCGACGGTATTGAATTCGTCGAAGGCGGGATCGACGCCACCGGCGTCGGTTTGGAATCAATCGAAGCTGGGAGGGAATGGGAAGCCGAGGGCGGAGACGCACATGCACCCAGCAGCATGGCGCCGGACACAACGAACGAACGGAGCAAAAAACGGTGCCGGGGCACGAGCGGAGAATGCCCGAGACTTTCTGACAAGTAAAGAAACCGGCCCTGGTTGTGACGTCCCCGTTTCTTTTTGCCGCGAAAGGCGATAGAATGGTCGTTCTCAGTGTCTTGGAGGCCATTTTGATGCTCGTAGCTGCCGTTCGTCGATGCTTCACGGCTCTTTGCGGGGCGGGTGCGCTTCTCAGTGCCGGGTGTGCCGCGACGGTCTCGAATGATGAGACGATGGCGGAAATCGAGCGGCTTCGAGCTGCGGTGCGGAAAAGCGAAGAGCGGGTCGAGGCGATGGCGGCGCAGCAAGTCGAGCTGACGCAACAGGTACGGCTTTTGACGGCATTTGTCGGTGCAATGGCGAACGAAGCGGCGAAACATCGTCACGAAGCGGCGCAACCAAGACAAGGTTTTACGGGAAATCCACCTCCTGCCGAACCGATCAAGCCGCCGGACTTGGAATTTTGATTTCAATCATTCGACTTCATTTCGTATTTTCACGAAGTGCAAACGTCGAAGCTCGTATGGCTCGAGGTTGCACGGCGCTCGATGCGCGCTAGCTTCGAGCGCCTGTGATATCACGAAGTGCGTTCGGACAAGACGAACTGGCGTTGCTCACGTTGGCTCGTCAGTGTCATGGTCGGGGTTGGTCATTTGCGACGAGCGGTAATTATTCGATACGCGTTTCGCCGCGGAGTTTTCTGATTACGCCCAGCGGATTCGACAAAGGGACGCTCGGGGCGGGGGACTTGCTTTTGGTCGACGACGAAGGCCGAGCGCTCGAGCCGGGGTTCGGGGCGGCAAGCGTACCCTCCGCGGAGACGTTGCTTCATGCGCAGATTTATCGCCGCAGGCCGCTCGTGCATTGCATTGCGCATACCCATTCGTTGGCGGCGACGATGACTTCCCGCGCATTTGCCGACGAAGGACGACTGTCGTGGACCGGATATGAAATCGTCAAAGCGCTCGCGGGCGTGGATTCGCACGAAGCAGCCGTTCATTTACCCATTTTCGCAAACGACCAGGACATGGCGCGTTTGGCCCGGCATATCGACGCGGAAATCGGCGACAACGATACGATTCACGGATATTTGCTCGCCGGCCATGGCCTCTATACGTGGGGCAAAGACGTCGAAGAGACGCGCCGGCACCTCGAAGCGCTGGAGTTTTTACTCGATTGCAGTTTGTACGCGTGTTTTCCGGCCATGATGGGACGGGGCTAGTTTTACCGTTTGGCCAAGTCAAACGAATCGGCCCCGAGCCGATCCTCAATCGCCACCATAACAACACACGCCGGGTTGGGTTTTTCTCGCCAAGTCCGTGGCTTTCGGATTGAGCGGTATGCTGCACAAATGTCCGCGCTCGCCGTCGCCGCCTCCGCAATGGGAGAATATGCCTTCGGCACACATCGTGTAGGGCGGTTGTGCACTTCGGTGCGGTTTCGCGAGCTCCATCGATTTGGCTGCCGATACGCAATACGATTTTTCAGCGTCCGTGTTGGCCGACGGCGCCGGCGTGGATGCAGGGGCTGCCGACGCCGATACGGCTGGCGGTGTTTCGACGGTTGGAGCTGTCGTGACCAACGGGCCCGCCGATGTTTGTCCGGGTGGTACCGCGGACGAGGACGCAGACGATGTCGTCGCCGGCGCGGGATCGTTTTGGCACGAAGCGCAAAGCAGCGCGAGGAGGACCGAGCTGCGTTTCATCACGCCGGCAGCTTCTTCTTCAGCCACTCGTCGAGCTCGGCGATGACCTGCGTGCGGTTTGTCTCGTTGAACACTTCATGTCGTCCACCGGGCCAAGCGCGGTAGGTCACGTCGGACAAACCCGTCTTCGCGTAAATGTCCAGAAGGCCCTTCAAGTTTCGCGTCTTGTCATGCACGGGATCTTCGGCCCCGGCGAGGACGTAAATCGGCAGATTCTTGGGGATCCGTGCGACCACATCCGGAGCCAAAAGACCGGGCAACGCTTCGAGCAGTTGGACCCACAGCGATGCCGACGCGGGAAAACCACAGTGCGGATCCGCGATGTACTTGTCGACTTCGGCTTCGTCGCGCGAGAGCCAATCATACGCGGTGCGATTCGGTCGGAAGGCGCGGTTGAAACCGTCGAAGGACAAACCCTGCAAGAGGCGGCTCTTACCGCGGTCTCCAAGGCGTATACGTTCGGCGCGAGCTACGAAAACGCCGGCCCGGGCCAGAGCGTTGGGAGGGCCGTTCGTCGCGGACAAAACCGCAGCCGACAAGTTGGGTCCTTCGTCTGCCATGATGCGTTGGGTCATGAACGAGCCCATCGAGTGACCGAGGATGGCTTGGCGCACGCCGGCGTACTTGGCGCGAGTATGGGCGAGCAAGCCGCGAATGTCCGCCAGAGCGCGGCCCCAGCCGTCCGGGACGCCGAGGAATCCAAGTTCATCTTCCGAGGCGGTTTTGCCGTGGCCACGTTGGTCGTGACCGACCACGACAAACCCACTCGACGTGAGGACTTCAGCGACGTGTGCGTACCTTGCCGCGTGTTCCGACATGCCGTGCACGATGTGCACGACGGCGCGCGGCGGTGCGTCCGTGTCCGGAATCCATTCGTGAACGAAGATGCGTTTGCCGTCGTCGGCGGTCCAATCAAAGGATGTTGTGCGCATGCGAGCGGCGGCCTTTTTGCATGGTCGTCACGCGATGGGAAGAGCGAAGTGCAAGCTTTCGACGCGCCGCGCGAAAAAGAACACTTGCGCAGTGTGCAAATCACCTGTAAAGCCTCGCCCGACTTCCGTTGCGACTAACAAAATTTCGCCGGCAAGTCGATGGGAGCACGCGAACCAAACGATGCGAAGCCAAGGTGACAGTTTTCCGGAGGGGCAGAGCAAGCCCCGTCGCGGTCGCGAAAAGCCGGCGAAGCGGTGGGGCCAAATCAACAGAGGGGAACTCGAGGCGTTTCTCGAGCAGGCAGCCGAAGACGAACAACGTACCTTCCGAATGCGTTTTGACGCGCTCACCCAAGTCAGCGCCGCGTTGCTCGAAGGCAGTCGCGTGAGCACGGAAGGCTACGTCGTCGGGCGTATTTCCCACGGCAACGAACCTCTGCGATTCGCCTGCACCCGTCGCCGTGACGGCCGGGTCATCGAAGTGTTTCAGTCGTTTGACGAAGGTAACATCGACGAGCGAGGCCCCTACGCGATCGCTTTGCGCGAACGTGATTGGTCTGTCTTCGCCGCTGCCCGCGCGTTTGTCGAACATGTCGGCCCCGAAGTCGCCCTCGACGCGGTGCGCGATCGGCATCGCATCCCCCCGGCAAAAGGTTCGTCCCGTACACGTCCGGTCGAACTCACGGTTTCCCCGTAAGTTTTCACAGCAGCATCAGGCTGGGTTTCACCCAGACCCAGCAGGGGCTCCGCGCCCCTGCACCCGCGCAAGGGC
>CAYSYX010000243.1:0-13700 GCA_964435055.1 uncultured Polyangium sp.
CGTCCGGTTCAAGAATCCGGCCAATGTTGTATAGGTCAGACCCACGCCTGCGGCCACATGCGCAATGGGAAATATTGCGGCGATAATGGAGAACGGGCCGGGCGTATTTCCCAGATTGGCATACCATCCGATCAAGAAGCCATCCCAGACGATGCAGAAAAACGCGAAAAAGATGTGATATGGAGCAAACCAGCGCCGAACGATCGTAATGGTTTCTCCGCGGCGCGGCGCATCTCGATATCCCGGCTCGGACGGGGCCATGGCCGTCTCGTTCACCTGCAATCCGTCGGGTCGAGGCGCACGTAATCGCTCGCGTTGAGCCATCGGCGCGGAGGACGCCTTGGCGGCGAATGAAAATACCGCATTGCATTGACGGCATTTGGCCATTTTGGATGGCAGATCGAGGTCTTCGGCGAGGATACGCGCGCCGCATTCCTGGCAATCGATTTTCATGGGTTCGAGCTTCGGTTCAAGGGGCCGAGCAACAACGCTACCGCAGACGACGCCCCCTGTCGAGCTGGAAGACGCGCATGCCGCGGACAAACCGAACCTATGTCATCGACGCGGCGCGGACGCGTATCCTTGCCTGCAACGCCATCGCGCTGCTCGAACAGCGGATCGGCCTCGGCATTTCGGTCGCATCCACGGACAAACTCGCGGCGTGGCGCTCATGCGTGGCGCGGAGATGTCCGGACGGATTGCATTGCGGCGTCAATGCGCCAAAGCCGCATCCACGAGCTTGCGAAACGCGCCAATCGGTTGCGCACCGATGAGCTTTCGACCATTGATGAAAAACGTCGGCGTTCCGACGGCACTGACACGTCGAGCTTCCGCCAGATCCGCTTGAATGGCGGCCTCGAGCGCCGGATCGTCCAAGTCGCGCGAAAATCGATTCATATCCAGCTTCATCTCCTGCGCATACGTCAACAGATCCGCTCGTTCCTGCGCATCCTGATGGGCGAACAACACGTCCTTGTATTCGAAGAACTTGCCCTGTTTATGAGCGGCCATCATCGCTTTCGCCGCGGGCAGCGCATTCTTGTGAAACGGCATCGGCATATTCTTGTACACCACGCGAATCTTGCTCCCGTATTCTTTCTCGAGCGTCCGAATCCGTTCCTCGCCTTGCGCACAGAATGGGCATTCCGTATCGGTGAACGCCACGAGCGTCACTTCCGCATTCGCGTGTCCACGCGTCGGCGATTGGCCCGCTTCGATCGTATACACCTCATTGTCCGGCGCGTCTTTTCTCTCGCCTTCGGCGCAATCGCAATCCCCCGATTCACACGAACCGGATCCATGTTCGGCTGGGACCGCAGCGCTCGCTTTTTCCATGATCTGCGCGTACACATTTTCCGGACGAACTCCCGTTGCCACCAGCGCTTCGGCGCGACGCAATTCTTCTTCAATGGTTTTCCGGAACGATTCCGCGGGCTGCGCTCCCGTCATCCGCACGCCGTTGACGAAAAACGTCGGCGTGCCTTGTACACCCAGCGTTTTCCCCAATTTCAAACCGGTTTCGACATAATCCGCCGCCGATTGACCAGTCCGATCCTTTTCGAGCCGCTCGAGGTCCAAGCCCAGCGTGCCCGCCAAAGCCGCAAGACCCGCATCATCGAGCTTCTTTTGATTACCGAACAAGAGATCCCGGGCTTCCCAATACTTCCCCTGTTCACCCGCCGCAAATGCCCACTTCGCAGCCGGAACAGCCGTCGTATGAAATGGCAGCGGATTCTCGAATACCGCCAAACGCACGCGTCCCCGGTATTCCTCGAGCAGCGCCTCGACCGTGGCATGCGCTCGATTGCAATACGGACAAGCGTAGTCCGAGAATTCGACGATCGTTACAAGTGCTTTTTCATTGCCTTTGATCTTCGCTCCGACCAGCGACACGCGTTCCACCTTGGCGAACCACGGCGCCGCCGGCGCTTTGGCTTCGACTTTGTTTGGCACGGCCTTTCCTTCCGATTCGTCGCCTTGAGTTTCGACAGCCCCCGTACCTCGACCACAAGCCGTGATCAATATCGAAAAAGCCACAACCAATCGACCCAATTGTGTCAACGAGCGCATACACGCCTCCCTGCCGGCCCATAGGCCATTGTGTTGATTCCGCATGTTTCGGCGATATTTTCAGCGCAATCGGAGGATCACGACCAAAACTCGCCCTTCGGCTCGATTTTGCTACTTCGAGCCGCAAGTCTTTGATGATTCAAGGCCTCTCAAAGGACGCCTTTACCGCTCCCTCATGGCCCGCCTTCGCCACACACGGGCAAACTCGCTTCGTCGCAAATTCGATCCATGGTCGCGCATTCCTCGTCGTGCGACGTATTGCATGTCTCGACGTTATCATGGCTCGGACTGGGAGCCTGCGTAAAACCCGCGCGCGGAGGAGCCACACTGACCAAAACCTCTGCGGACGCCGAACTATTTTCCGGCGTGCAAATGGGATCGGCACCAATCTCCATTTCTTCCCCGTGCGTATGGGTCATCGTCATGGGCTCCGTCGTCGGAGGCGTCACCATGAGCAACGATCCCGCAGCAGCCGCGGTTGCCGCACACGCGACGAACACTTGGGCCCACCTGGAAAAACCATGTTTTCCTTCACCCGATCGCGCCGATTCCGCTTTTGCCTTCAAGATCCCGGGACGCAATACATTCGCCGAAACAACCCCGCGATTCGATTCGACATCATTTGCCGCCACCGAACGTTCCACCGGATGGATACGCGCCAGAACATCGGCGAATGCAGGAATATCTTGCTGCTCCGCATCGGCCCGCCATCGAAACAACTGTTTTTCCCGACGCAAATTCCGCAATTCGGCAGCGCAAGCCTCACAACCGCTCAGATGCGCATCCAGCGCTTCCACGTCCGCCGCGGAGAGTTCGCCGTGAACGTAGGCATCGAGGTCCCCCATTTGGATCTTCTTGCAGCTCATCGGGAATCTCCTTCATAAGAATCGAGGGCTGCGCGTAAGATTTCTCGCGCTCGAAATACTTCGACCCGTGCTTTCGCCACGGACCAACCCAAAGCCGAAGCAATCTCTTCGTAGGACAAACCGTGATCCATCCGCATGAGCAGTGCAGCTCGTCGCGCTTCCGGGAGCTGCGCCAATGCGTTGGCCACGATTTGCGCCGATTCTCGGCCGAGCAATTGAGCTTCGGGAGAATGCCGCTTACACGGCATGGCGTTTCCATCATTTTCTTCGACAAACCGTTGACGCGCCGAGCGTCGTGCCTTCATGTATTCGAGGCTGACATTCCGCGCGATTCCAAAAAGCCATCCGACTTTGGTTTCTTCGGTACGCACCGTTTCCAATCTCTGGAACGCCCGAGCAAAGGTTTCTTGCATTCCGTCGGCAGCAAGCGTCGAATCTCCCAAAAGATCGCGCAAAAAACGTTGAATCGACTTGGCATGAGCCGTATAAAGTGCAGCCAAAACCGCTTGCGAATCCTTGGTCACCACGATCGGCTCGGCCCCTCGAAGAACACGACCCCACGACCCGGTCCCTTCCAGATCTTTGCTGATTGGCGCAATGACCGGCGCCATGTCCGTCGCGATGCTCACAGCGGTTAGAGTGACCGAAGTCCGACCGATGTTACAAGGTCGGGTCGATTTTTTTACGCGCCTCGACAGACGCCTCGGAAAAGCGCTCCGGATCACGCACCTGATTTGCTTGGGTATGGCTCATTCATCTTCGCGTTTGCCCAAGTGGAAATGATCCGCTCGGTCAAACCCGGTTGGTCCGGTCCAGGGTCGGCTGGACCCTGGTCGGACCTGAATTGGCGCCGCCATCGCCGCCGACGCCGCCTTCGCCTCCGGCGCCTGCACTTCCGCCCATTCCGGCCGAGCCGCCATTGCCGCCCATACCCGCCGAGCCTCCGCCGGCACCGTCGGCAGGCATAACATGAATTGCCGAATGATTGGTGGGATATTCGGGCTTACGTCAGAAGCTTCCTTCACGAATGAAGGATTCTGTTGGATTGCGGGGTGTCGGAGCTTCGCGAGCGCGATAAGCTTCAGGAAGATCGTCGACATTTCCAGGTTTTCCAAGGGCGATCATCATAATGACCTGGTGATCTTCGGGAACGTGCGCGACTTCGCGAGCTTTGGCGGCATCGAATCCGGCCATGCCATGCACGACGAGCCCGGACAAACTTCCTTGCAGCGCAAGGCTCATCCAAGCCGCTCCCGCGTCGAATGCGGGCGTCGGCGATGGACTGCCATTGGGCATCAACGTATTGGCACAAACGAGCACGAGCGCCCCCGCGCGTTTGCACCAAGGTTGATTGCCACCGGCCAGCGTCGCGAAAAACGCATCGAATGCAGGTGTTCCGGCCAGCCCGTAGACGAAACGCCATGGCTGAGTGTTGGCGCACGAAGGCGCCCATCGAGCCGCCTCGAAGAGGGGCATCAAATCTTCACGAGTCAACGCCTCGCCGCTCATGGCTCGAGGCGATGTGCGACGAATGAATTGCGGATCCGCAGGATGATCGAGAGTTCGGGTCGTCATGTGGACGCGAAGATGCCCCAAGTACTGGAAGTTTGCCAGGAAAATTTGATTCTTCGCGGGCCGTTCCCCAGCTGCTCCGAATAACGCATTCCGGAATATGTAAAGACGCAGCTCGATTGTGCCGGCAAGACAAACAGCTCTTCGTCGACCGCCGCCGGAACCCGAACCCCGTCACCGCCAAACCACATTTCTGTGCAACCTCCCCTCGCTTCTCGACCGCTCCCGCGCTACACCCGTTCCGTCATGCGCATTCGCCCCCTCGCCCATGCAGCTCGTCTCGTTCTTGCAGCTACATTCGCCTTGTCGCTCGGTGCGTGTGGTTCGTCCGCGCCCAAAGCTCCCGCGACTCCCATCGAAGCTTTACGCGCGGCAGGGACAAGACAAACCGACGGCGAAGCGCTCGGACGATGGTTGCTTGGCGAGCTGCTCGTGCCGGGAGGCGAAACGGCGCGAGCCCGAACCGCACGCGCGGCGCTCGAAAAAACACCGAACAACAAGGGACTTTTTGCATCGTTGGCGCGAGGGTTCGATGCGGATTCTCGAGGTCATTTTCGCGCCGCCGCCCTGGGATATCTCGATGCCGTCGATGCGGCGCGCGTCAGTGATCATCCCGATGCCCAGATGGTCGCTTGGTTTGCCGCGACGCACCTTCTGCGTCTTCGTTCCAGTGTGACAAACCTTTGGGAGACCGCGCGTCCGACCGTCCTCAAGTCGATGGATCAGCCGGGGAACATAGGCTGGCGTGCGCGTGGAGCCTTGGCCGAGTGGTGGGCTGCCGACGGTTTGCACAAGGAGCCGCCCGTGGCCGGCAAAGACACGGAAGACGTCATGGCCGAGCGTTTCGGATGCGTTGCAAAAGCGCGTCTTGCAGGTCCGTTCGGGCATCGAGCGCCGAGCGATCCGATGAATCATTTCGACGCGGAAAAACCCGGCCCGTGGCCCCCTGTGTTCGCCGCGGATCCTCGGCGCTCGGTTCGTCCACGCGTACTGGCGACCGAGCGCACCGGATGTCACTTGGGGCCGTCCGAATCCACTGAAGGCGGCATCTTTTACGTGGAAACGTATGTTGATCTCCCCGCCGAACGCGATGTGGTCATCGTCGTCCAAGCGGTGCTCGCGATGTTCGTCGACGACGTGGAGGTGGTTCGTCGGAACCCGAATGCGTGGGGCGAATGGCCGAGATCCGCAGCGCATCTGCGTTTGTCCAAAGGGCGTCATCGCATCTTGGCCCGCGTGGGAACTGCCAACACGGCCATCCGCATTCTGCAACCCAACGGTTTGCCCTCGGGCCTCGAAACATCGGATGATCCCGCTCCGCCGTACGTCCTTACGCCACCCGCGATTCTTTCGGATCCAAACGTTCTCGATCCGTTCCTGACTGCGCTCGACGTGCCCCGACCCATCCGCACCGTTCGTCCCGCCGCACCTCGCGATACGAACGACCCGATTTCCCGCTTCCTCGCCGCGTCGATCGCTCACATCGAGAGCCAAGACGACATCGCCTCCGTGCTCCTCGAACCGCTCGTCAAGGACACCTCCAAGGCCACCGCTTCGGCCCTGGCGACCCAAGCTTCGTTTGTCGAGAAAGACCCTATTTTCCCGCAGAATGATGCGCGAGATTTGGTGAAGGACATCCGGACGCGCGCGGCGTTGAAGGATCCGGAGCTGTGGTGGCCGCGGTTGTGGCTCGCTTTTGATGAGGCCGAAAAACTCGGGCCTACGGAGGCGACGAAGAAAATCGCCGAATTGGCCGATCATTTCCGCGAAGTCCCGGAGATCCTCAAAGCGCTCGGGCAACTGTATGCGCGTATTGGTTGGAATGTGGAACATGCGCGTACGGTGCGCGAAACTGCGGCGCGTTTTCCCGATGACGTCGAAGCATTGCGGGCGCTTTTGAATTTACATGACGAACGAGGGGACATTGCCGAAGCGGACAAGGTGGCGGCGAGAATCACCGAACTGGATCCGGACGCGGAGATCGCGCTGGATCGAGCGCTCGAGCGGCATGATTTCGGGGCGGCCATTCGTGAGCTCGAAGAAATCGGTCGAAAGCACAAGGATCGGAAGGACATTGCGGGGCGTATTTCGTATTTGCTCACGCGCGCGGGAGCGCAACGCGAATCGCTCGAGAGTTTGGAACGGGCATTGCGCAAAGACATGACGGACGCCGGGGCCCGAATGGCCTTGGCCGATGCGCGGATGGCTCGCGGGGATCGCGGGGCGTTGCGAGCGGCGCTCGTCGAAGCGATCCAAACGGGCGCGGATACGGATGCATTGCGTGACGCAATCGAGCTGGTGGAAGGCACGACGGAGCTCACGCCTTACCGTATTGATGCGAAAAAGGTGATTGCCGAATTCGAAGCGTCCGGAGAAACCCTTCCGGGAACGGCCGCGCGGGTGCTCGATTATTCGGCGCTTTGGGTGCATGGCGACGGAACCGCGCGGATGCTCGAGCATGAAATCATTTGCATTCAATCGCGCGAAGGCATTGAAGAGCATGCCGAGCAACGATTGCCCCGGGGGTTGGTCCTACGGCTCCGAACGATCAAAAAAGACGGTCGCGTGCTCGAACCTGAGTTTGTCGAAGGCAAACCCACGGTGACAATGCCGCATTTGGAAGAGGGCGATTACATCGAAACGGAGACGCTTTACACCTTGCGCGGGGACGGCCAAGGCGGGCGCCGATTCGAAGGCCCGCGGTGGTTTTTCCGGGAAGAAAAGATCCCCTATTTCCGCAGTGAATTCGTCGTTGTTTCGCCAAAAAACCGGCCGCTCGACGTGGAAGCCACGGGCGCGGGAGTGCCCAAGCCGGTGGTCACGGAAAACGGTGCTTTCATCACGCGGCGTTTTCAAGTGCGCAAGAGCCCCGCTTTGCCGCAAGAGCCGGCCAGCGCGCCATCGCAAGAGTTCTTGCCGAACGTACGCGTCGGTTGGGGCATCAATTTGGAGGATACGCTCGCCCGCGCGGTCGATACGGTGAATAACAAAACGCCGCTTGATCCGCGTCTCGCGCGCATTGCCGAGAGCATCGTGACGGAAAGCGCCCCCGATGCGGAAACCCCGGGCAAACGTCCGGCATCGATCGACGAACAAGCCCGCCGCATTTATCGCTGGGTGCTCGCGAATATCGAGCAAGGCAACGAGGCCGATGGGCGGCGGATCGTGCTGGGCAAGAGCGGCAATCGCACCGCGGCATTCTTGTATTTGTGCCGCTTGGTCGGGATCGACGCGTCGCTCGGAATGGTCCGGGATCGACTCACGGCACCGTCGACGGGACCTTTCAGCGAAGCGGAATCCTTTAATGCCGTGGCCATCCGCTTGGTCACGGAACGTGGTCCGCGATGGATGGTCGTGCACGAAAAGTTTGCCCCGTACGGACACCTTCCCAGCAATTTGCGCGGCCAACCGGCTGTGTTGTTGGTCCCCGGCATACCGCGAGAAACGACGCCGATGACGGGTGCTCCCGATGGCGTCACGTATGACGGTTCGGTGGATTTGCGCGCCGACGGCTCGGCGATTCTCGATTTGGAACAACGTTACGAAGGCAAATTCGCGATTTTGCTCCGCACGGCGCTCGAAACGCTCCCCGACGCGCAGCGGGAAGAAGCCATCGAGACGCGTCTCGTGGGACAATCCCTCCCGGGCGCGCGATTGCGCAAGCTCGAAGTCAAGAACCTCGGGGACCTCGACGCCCCCTTGGTCCTCGCGATGAACCTGGAGATGAACGACTTTGCCCGCGTCAATGGCAATGAAATCACGATTTCGCCGCCTTTTGCCGTTCGTCTCGGCGCATTGGCCTCGCTGCCGTCGCGCGAAACTCCGCTTTACATATCCGAACAATCGGCGATGTTCTCCACGGTGCATTTGCGCATCAAATTGCCCGACGGATCGCGCGTCACGACAAACCTGGTGAATTCATCGAGCAACGATGGAACGCGATCGAGCGTCGTCAAGGACCGCGTCGAGCAGGACACGTTGATTTTCGACCGAGTGGTGGGTATCCCCGCGGGTCGCGTGCAACCCGACGCCTATTCGGCTTTTCAGTCCTTCATTCGGGAAGCGGAGACGGCTTTACGCAAGGATATCGTCATTTCCGTCGGACAACGTTGACGTCCGCTCCGATTGCTCACCTCACACAAAAAGCTCGTTCACCATCGTTCGTTTTCGCGGTATCCTCGAAGATACCATGCGCCTATCCTGCATTTCCTTGATCGTCGCGGCTGTTTGTCTTAGCGGATGTTCGGGTGACGAGGTTCGTCCTCCCGCGCCCGCCGTTCCACGAGCTTGGCAACGACTCGCGCCTCCTTCGGCAACGTCGCTCGGCAACGTGCGCAAGTTTGTCACGGCACGAGGCATCATTCATAGCCATTCTCCTTATTCGCACGACGGTTGTGATGGCGAAGGGCTCGATGCCAACGGCAATCCCGATGCGACATGTGTGGCGCATTTGCGGCAAGGTATTTGCGATGCGGCCGAAGACTTCGTGTTTTTGACCGATCATCCGGCGAACATGGCCGCGTATGAACTGGACAAACTCTTGTTCATTCAGCCCGGGGACGAACCTTTGACGGACCCGGATGGCGCTCCGTTTGCGAATTTCATTCCGTGCGGTGATGGTCGCCGCGTGCTCTTGATGACGGGCACCGAAGACACGTTGATGTCCGTCGGGGTCGACAAGCATCTTCCCGGGGATCCGGCGGCGCGCAAAGCTTTGTATGAGAGTGACGGCGAAGCGACGGTCCAAGCGATGCACGATGTCGGCGCATTGGTTTTTATTGCGCATACGGAATCACGAACGCCGGACTACTTGAAGACGATCCCCGTGGACGGCGTGGAGATTTTCAACATTCATGCGGCGATCGATCCCGATATTCGGCGCGATTATTTGGGTCTGGACGCGTTCGCAGCGGGCGCTTCGATTTTGCCGTTTACAAGGCAAGACGAAGATGGACCGCAGCCGGACTTGGCCATTTTGGGATTTTTGCAGGACTTTCCGGAATATGGAAAGCTTTGGGATCCCATGCTTGCGGAGCGGCACGTGAGCGCTTCCGTCGGCACGGACGTGCATGAAAACAGTTTTCCCGGAATCATGCGGGACGGCGAACGCGGCGATAGTTTTCGACGCTTGATGCGCTGGATCTCGAACGTGGCGCTCGTCGATGGCGTGCTCGCGCCGTCGACGGTCAAAGCCGCCGTGAAAGCAGGGCGAAGTTATGTCGCATTCGAGATCCTCGGGGTGCCGTCAGGTTTCGATTTCCACGCGGAAGATGGAATGAATATCGTCGAAATGGGTGGTCAAGCCAAACCAGGATCGCGCATCGTCGTCCAAGCGCCGAAAGTGTACGATTTGGATCCGGCCGTCGAATCGCCCGAAATTACGGTGAAATTGCTCCGAATTGCGAACGGCTCGACGACCACCGTCGCGGAGGGCGGTGATATTCGTATCGATTCGGCCGAAGCGGGCGTATACCGCGTCGAAGTGCACATCACGCCGAATCACTTGAAACCGTATTTGGCGGAAACCCCGGACACGTTCATTCGCAACTTTCCGTGGGTGTACTCGAATGCGATTCGCGTCTTTTGATGGCCCGTGGGCGCCGCTGTTTGTCTCGGCGCTCGCCGTCTTGCATTCGGGATGTGAAGAGCCCAAGCCAAAGCCGCAAATTCGCGCCGAAGCAGCGCCCGAAGCTCCACCGTATCCGGAGCTCGACTGGGCGCAGGCCGCAAAAAAAATCGAATCGGGCGATGTGACGTGGATTGTCCCGGCGCGAGATCGGCGCGTGTTCATATCCCTGAAAAACGGTGATGAACATGTCACGACGGCGTCTTCGGAGAACGCGGTCGAGGAAATCGTCAAACGAGTCGATCCTTCCGGGCATACGATTGTCTTGGCCAAATCGTTTGCCGACTACAAGGAGATCCTTTGGCGGGATATTCCGGCGCTCTTGAAGAAAAGCCGCGTTTATTTTCTGCAACAAAATGGTCGACGCCGCGTCCTCATCCAAACAATGGATGAAGACCGTCCCTCGGGGTTTTACGTGACCATACAGCCGCGTTTCGACGACATCACGCCGCTCGTGCCGACCAAATATGACAATGGCATGTATGTGAAGCGATTCAACGTGCGGGAGGTCAATTGGGAGACGGCGACGACCGAATTGACGCTCAAAAACATCAAACACGCGACGTTTTTACACGGGGGTCTCGTGTATTTAAGGACAAACGATGATCGGGAACTGTTCACGGTGGACTCGAGCCCGAATGGACTCAGCGATTGGCTGTCCAAGAATCGCCCGGATTTTCACGACATTACGGTGGAGTGAGCGTCGTTGAACGTCGACGGCGAAAAAGCATGACATTTCCAAGAATGGCCAAACAAGCCAGCGTCATTGCCGCAATGCCCCAACCATTGCGGGAAGGTTCGGCCGGTGGTGTTTGTCGCGGCACTTCGAGGATGGCAAACTGAGCCGTCGTTCCAGCCGGCGTCCAATTCGTCGACGGCTGAACGAAAGAGATCAGGACGGGTCCGAGTTCTTTCGGAAAAACGACGGCTATCTTTGCTCCGGAGAAAATTCTGCGTTTCGATTCCCAATGAATGGGAACCAACGCCCCGTGGTTGTGCGGCGCAGCGGCCGGTTCTTTGTCGGGAAAAACGACCGGCCGCAGCTCCATTTCCACGGGCACGTCATCCACGTGCAGATGCATGTCCATCTCGAGCAACCGTTGCATCCGCGCGGTGTCCGCAGGTGAACGCAACGCTTCGAGCGCCATTTCATCGATTTCGGCAAAAACCTCCAAATGACCATCACGCAAAGACACGCGGGCCGTATTCATCTGCAACTCGTGCGCATCCGCGGATGCGCACGAGCCGAAAATGAAGGCGACTACGGAAATGGCTTTCGGCAAAACGTATCTGCTTGGACGACGCCGCCGTTGGTCACGGTTTTCTGCTCGAAATCGTAACATTGGTCTTGGGCCGAGGGTTTGTATTTGATGTAATAGCTTGCACCCTGGTGCGTATACGACATCGTTCGTGTGCCGTCGGCAGCTTCATCGAAGACGAGGTTCGTTACGCCGCCTTGCGGAGGCATTCCAGGCGGTTTACCACCTCCCGCCGCGTTGTCCATGGGCGGAACGCGCGGAAGAACTGCGTCGTCGACTTGTCCTACGAGGCATTGCACGACGTAAGGAGGGGCATCGGACGTATGATATCGATAGCCGAACGTCTCGTCGTCTTGCCCATTACAGACATCGAGCGTTCCGGCGGCAATGGCACTCCCATCCGGATTCGTATTTCCATAAATGGGATAACCGTCAAAGGCCCAGCCGATGATCGCCGCCGGCCCCTTGTTTTTCATCGCCTCGATCATGCACGTGGGAGCGGCGTGATAATGATAATCGTCGCCGCGCCCCGAATGCCCATTGCAATGGTCGAGCTGCCCGTTGAGTTTCGTATCCGCCTTCGGATCGTACACGCTCGGGTCGAGGTTCCCTTGCGAGGAATAGTCGTAAATGGGTACGCCATTGACGGCCACGCCGAGCGCCGCGTCGATTGTTTTGACTTGCGCAGCTTTCACAGGGGCGAGCGCAATGGGCGATTCATACCCCGGCGCCGGCACGGGAACCTGTTCGTTTGTCCCTATGATACCATTCATTTTTTCATGGTCGGGATACGTATCCCCACCAACGAATGCGTATGTCCCGTCGCAGGTCACCGTGACTTTGTTGTCGAATCCCGCCTCGACTATCGACGCGGTAATTTGCGCACAACGGTCCGGTGGCGGCGGAGGCGGCGGCGGTATCGGATTCACGGGAGGATTGGTTTTCGTCCCTTCCGTCACACACGACATTCCCGCCAGCAGCGCCGCGCCAAATGCCAAAACGATAGGTATTCGATGCAGCATGGGTTCGTCCTCTTCAACCACCGTCACCGCCGGCATCGACCGGTGGAGGCGCTCCACCATCGCCAAATGCAGCGGTGCAGGCATTGCGACAGAATTGGTGATCACCGCAAAGGAAGTTTGTCGTGCAATCACAACATTCCTTGCAAGCCTTTTCATCGGCCGAAGTCGCGGTACATGCCGAATAATCACCGCCACTGCCCAACATCGAAGGCGCCATGACGGGCATCGGGTTCGGGTTCATCATGAAATACGCGTCACCGAGAGCATTACACGTGTCGCGGCACGCGCGCTGTTCCATGCAGCTGAGGTTCGCCGCGCATTCGCAGCAGTTTTTGCAGTCTTTCACGTTGGCGACCGTATCGGTGCAAGCTGCAAATGCGCCGGCGCCGCCCGCGCCCGAACTCGACCCCGACGAACCGGATGTACTGGACGAACTCGACGTACCGGACGAACTCGACGCGCTCGAGCTCGAGGCCCCGCCGCCCGTACCACCGTTGCCGCCTTCACCGGAGCTCGAGCTCGAGCCGCCTGTACCGGACGAACTTGAAGACGAGCCGGCGCCGGTCGTCGTGCCATCGCTGCATCCGAAGAAAATCGCCGTGGGAACGATCAGCGCACCCACGATCACAAGAACACGTTGCATGTGAAGCCTCTTCCTTTCGTCTTTCACGGCGCGGGCATGATGGTGTAGGAATCGCCGATATCGCCATTTTTAGCCATGGGTGTTTCGTCCGCGGGCAAATACGCCTTGACGTATTCGACCGTCGCTTTGTCGCTCGCTACGGTGACGCGCATGTGCCCGGAGCTGCTCAGGATTTTGCCCGCCACGTAGCCCCATTGCATGGCCGTTTGTTGACCATTTTCGCCGCGGTGGCTCGGTTGAGGTACTTCTTGATAAACGATCCCGTCTTTGTCTTGTTTGCAATACAAATGGTCGTGCCCGTGGAACCAGGCGCTGACCTTCGTATCGACGAACAGTTGATGGATCGGCCGAGAAAAACCCGGGCGTTTGGCGGCGAATTCGTTGACTCCCGCTTCGTTTTGACCACCCCACTCCCACCGATCGGCCGGTTCGATGCCGCCGCGAGCATCCGGAGCGCCTCCGACCATGTGGTGGGAGAAGACAAACTTGTATTTGGCTTTGCTCGTGGTCAGGACATTCTCGAGCCAATGGTATTGTTCCGAGCCCAAGGTCCACGCCCAACCATCGTAAGGCATTTTCGCAGCCTTTTTCAAGGTGAACCAGAACGGATCGATGGCGACGAAGAGCGCATCGCCCCATTGC
>CAYSYX010000244.1:0-6614 GCA_964435055.1 uncultured Polyangium sp.
TTCGTCCGGACGGATTCGTTACGCTCCCGCTCGTGGGCGATATTCCGTCAGGCGGTCGTAACGTCGAACAAATCGCTTCGGACATTGCGACACGCGGGGCTACGTATTACACCGATCCGCTCGTTGTCTCCGTTGAAGTCGCGGAACTGCACAGTTATCGCATTTACGTGCTTGGCGAGGTCCTTCGCCCCGGAGAATATTCGCCCACCGCACAAGTCACCGTATTGCAAGCCATTGCGTTGGCGGGAGGTTTTTCCCGGTTTGCCGCCCCCGATGATATCGTCATTGTTCGCAAGGACACGCGCGGCGAACGGCGTATACCGTTCGCCTATTCATGCGTCGTGTATGATGGCGATTTGCGTGAAAATCTGCCGCTCATGACCAATGACACCATCATCGTGCCCTGAGCATTCGAGCATTCGGTTTGGCCAAGGATTCGTCGCCGTCGTGGAGACGATATCGTTATTGGATTATTCGCATTCCACGTAGGCTTCGCCAACCCCACACCACGCGGATTCACACGCCCCGGGATCGCCGTCGGCTTCCAGGCGTTTTGCTGCCGTGCAGCTCTGTGCGCTCGAGCATTGCCCTGTTTCGCCACACGTCAGCTTGACGAGCTCGGCGCACGAAAAATCGCTCGGACAACTGCGCTGTCCGTCACAGCCGAGCGTCATGACACCCGCAACAACCGTTGAAATCAACGCATTGCGGAAAAACCGAGCGTTCACGGCATACCTCCGGACAAACCCAAATTCTGCTTGAGCTTTTGCATGAGCTCGATTTCTCGCGTGAGGTTTGGATCGCTCAACTCCGCGTTGGCGTTCATCAATTGCGTAATGGCGGCATCCATGCGGGTCGTTGCGTCTACGGGATCCAACTGGCCGCTTTGGAACTTGCCGCAAACGGTGGTCATGACGAGGTATTCATTGGTGACCGCCGTCGTGCGCTTCATTGCGGCGTTGGGATAGAGTGATTCACCGGCCATCGGAAGAGTCGGGAACGGAAGCTTCACGGGCAACGTCGACATTTCCGTCGTTCCTTCCGGCGTTTCGTAACTCATGTCCACCGACCCGAGATCCAGCGCCGAGCCATTCACGAGCGTCTCGATGTTGGCTCCATCGAGGCGCAGCACGATGCCTCCTTTGCGTTTGCTGAGAAAAACCGTCGTGACATCCAGCAAATTCCCAGTGACGTGTTCCGCCGCGCCCGGTACGCCATACACCGTTCGCAAAGACGTACCCTCCATCGGCTTGGTGTTCACGCGCAGGTTGTACGCGAGCGGCGTGACGAGAAAATCAAGCTCGTCTTCGAAAATGGGTTTTACGTCATCAGGACCGACAAACCGGTAGTTTCCGCCGCGCAGATGCGCGATTTGATCCACGAATGCGGCATCGAACTGTGTACCGAAACCGAAAAACGTAAAACCGATGTCGATGGCCGCCGCGGCTTTCACCAGCGATTGGAACGTTTCGGCGCCCGTTCCTCCGGTATTCGGCATGGCGTCGGTAAACACCATCAGGCGCGAGAGCGTGTTTGGATTGACAAATTCATCGATCTCGGCATAACCGCGCATCATGCCTTCTTCCATGTCCGTCGATCCGCCCGTCTCGAGCTCGTCGATGGCTGCATGAAGCTTGCTTTTATCGGAAACGAGCGTCGATTCGACGATCGTATTGGCGGTCGATTCGAATTCCACGATCGCCACGCGATCGTCCGATTTCAGGTGATCCACGAGCGCATGCAGCGCTGATTTGACGCCGCCGAGGTTCCCCCCCATCGATCCGCTGGTATCGATCACGACGCCCAAATTCAAGGGTTTGCGCTTGAATTCCTGGGGGCTGATGTTGCTTTGCATTCCGAGCTGCACGAAAAAGTCGCGTTGATCGTCGTCGAGGCCCACTTCGAGCGCCGCGGCGGTGTTGATACACAGCGTTTTTCCGCAAGGCGGCGCATCGGCAATTTCGAGATCGTGCTCCGAATACAGCCCTTCGGGCGTAAAGTCATCCAAGGTGGGTACTTGGCCTTCGGCAATTTTTGCTCGCGCCAAACCCATATCCTGCGCCCCCCCGGGGGTTGCTCCGAGATAGTCGCCGGCACCGTAGCTGCCGCACGCTTCGAGTCCGAGCAGGAAAAACCCGGGCAGGACAAACGAGCGCCATTGCGCCGCAATTCGCGAAATTGTAGACATCTGAATCTCCGATAAGCAAGGGTACGTCGACCATCGTTACGAAGACACACCAAGATGTCAAGGAGACTTGATGCCCAAAGACTCTTTGACATCGCGTATGGGCATATCGAGCCACTTGGCCGCCATTGCATCATTGCAGCAAAAGGATCGCGAATGCATTCGGTCGATGTAGAGTGTTCCCTGCAAGTGATCGACTTCGTGCTGTAAGATACGCGCTCCCCAGCCGGTCATTTCTCGTTGAAATGGTTTGCCTTCGGCATCGAAGCCCGTGACTTCCACCGCAAGATGCCGATCGACCAGGGCCATGTACCCCTGCACGGACAAACACCCTTCGAAAAAGGTAGCTTGGTCGGCATTGAGGATCCGCAAAACGGGATTGAATATCACGAGCAGCGGAAATGGCGTGCGTCCTCGTTCCGCACGTTGCTCCGCGGTCAATCGCGACATTCGTTGTTCCGTGTCTTCCAGGACGATTACGGACAAACCCACGCCAATTTGAGGCGCAGCGAGGCCCACGCCGGGAGCGGCACGCATGGTCTCCACCATGGTTCGGACGAGCGATCGCATTTCGTTGGCCGTGATTTTCGCGGGATCGACGGGCGTCGCCGATGAACGAAGGACGATGTTACCGGCTTGAACGATCGGAGCTTTGGGCATGGACGCGCAGATGCTACAGGTTTGGCGCACTGCACGCAAGAATTCACGGCCGACGCAAACGCGCGAAACGAGTCTCGACGGCGCCCCGACAAATCGATACACTGCGCACGTATGAAAATTCTCTACGGCGTGGTTGGGGAAGGCATGGGTCACGCGATGCGTTCGCGCGTCGTGCTCGAACACTTGGTTTCGCAGGGGCACGAAGTGGAAATCATGGCTTCGGGGCGAGCTGTGGAATTTCTCGGGAAACGGTTCGACTCGGTCAATCGAATCCATGGTTTTCACATCATTTACGAACACAACCGCGTTCGGCGCGGAAAAACCCTGCTCTCGAACGTGACCCAAGGGGCCGCCGGTTTGCCTCAGAACATCGCCGCCTACTTCGAATTGATTCGCGAATTTCGCCCCGAGGTCGTCATCAGCGATTTTGAATCCTGGACGTACCTTTATGCGAAAACGCATGGTTTGCCGTGTATCTCCGTCGATAACATGCAAATCATCAATCGCTGCACGCATGACGCTGAAATCATCGGCAAACACGAGTCGTCGTTTACGTTCACGCGGCTGTTCATCAAGGGCAAACTCCCCTTCTGCAATCATTACGTCATTACGAGTTTCTTTCGGCCGCCGATTCGCAAACCGAAGACGACCTTGTGCCCGCCCATTCTGCGCCCGGAAATCCTCGCCGCCGAACGATCCGAGGGCGAACACTTGCTCGTGTACCAAACGGCCGAAGGTAATGAAGTGCTGGTCGAGACGCTTCAAAAAACGGGAATTCCGTGCCGCATCTACGGCATGCGCCGATCCATCACCGAAGACCAGGTCGAAGGTAATCTGTGTTATCGCCCCTTCAGCGAGGCGCAATTCATCAAGGATCTCGCCTCATCGCAAGGCGTCATCGCCGGCGGCGGTTTTACGCTGATGGGGGAAGCCGTTTATCTGCGCAAACCCATGTTGGCCGTTCCGGTCGGGCGACAATTCGAACAAGTCTTGAATGCGCGATATTTGCAGCGCGAAGGGTTTGGCCGGGAAGCCGAATCGCTCGACGATCCTCAAACTGTATGGGATTTCGTGAAGGCTATTCCGGAATGCAGACGCGCCCTGGAGGGCTATTCACAAAACGGCAATGAGGATCTGTTCCAAACCGTCGATGAATTGCTCGATCGCGCTGCCGCGGGCGTCTTGGAGTAAACGCCTAAATCCCCGAGCTCAGGCCGGGTTTCACTTGGTCTTCGGGTGACAGGACTTGATGTTCGATCCGGACGTACCATTGCAATCTTCATCGGCCGCGCAATCTTTCGCGTCGGTGCAAACCTTCAAACAAATCGGTTCATTACTCGATGACGTCGTGTCGCACACGGCGTTTTCCACGCATTCATCCTGCGAACCCTTCGTCGCACATGTCTCGCCGATATCGGATGTACATCCGGCCAGAACCGTGCCGAAGGTCAGGAACAGCATTGCGGTAAGCGAATATTTTGACATAGGTGTTTCTCCTCGATCGCGAATCTACGGAAATTCGGGCGTGGCGACTAGACAAGAACAGCCGGCCGGCAGCGCAAAGCAAATTCCGGGCGTCCGCCGAATGGTGTTGCGCTCGGGGGTCAACCATTGAGACGCGATCAAAAGTTTCCCCACAGCAAACAGCTGCGGTAGCCTTGCGCTGTTGGAAATCATTCGACTCTGCCCATTCAGCGTGGCGACGGTCATTTGGGGTGAGCACCCGACTGGACATCGCCTCACGATCTGCGTGAAAGGGACGTTTGTCCTGACGCATCGGTCGGATGCCATGATCGCGTCCGAGCAGGATTCGGTTCACGGCGACATTTCATGGGATCACAATCCGCAAGCGTCACTTTTCGCGCCGAGTGATTTCGTTCCCTACAAGCCGAAAATCGATGTGCTTTTCTCGGGCCGCGCGTTCGCTCCCGGTGGAACCCCCGTCGATACGCTCGTCCCCAAGTTGCAAGTCGGTTCGCTGCGCAAAACGCTTCGAATCACGGGGCCGCGCGTGTGGATGGAGGGAAATGCGGGCGTGGTCCCCAGCGCCGCCGAGCGATTCGCGACCGCCCCCGTTCGATATGAGCTCGCGTCGATGACCGGGGAAAACCGCAACGGCATTCAGCAGGTGGGTACCGCGGGTTGGCCCTTGCCGCGAATCGAGGTTGTCGACGCTCCCTCGGACAAACTCTTCACGCCCGGCTTCGGACCTCTCCCCGTGCGATGGCGCGCCGAGCGTCTCGGGCTCGATGACGAGGGTTTGGCATTTGTTCGCCGCATCCGATCGCAGCTGGCAACGGCGCCTGCGGACTTCCCCTTTTCAGTGTTCAATTCGGCCCCGGTCGAACAACAACTCGACGAAATCGAACCGGCGCCGACGATTGTCCTGGAACACCTCGGGCGCAAGTCACAACGGCTCGAATCACGTCTGCCCGCCATTCGTCCCCGGGTGTTTGTCAAGGCACCGGGATCGGCCACGAACGACGAAGTCGACATGCGCCTCGACACGATTTTCATCGATGGGGTTCGTCTCGTCGCGGTCCTGTCTTGGCGTGGATCCGTCGCCGTAACGAACGTCGATGCGGCGCGTTCGAGTCGGGTCGTCATTGCGGCCGAGAGTCCCGAGATGATGGTGAGTCCCGAAGACATCGAGTCTCCGCCATTCAACTACGAGGACATGCCTTCGAAGCCCGTGTTGCCTCGTCCGTTTGAAGGCGACGCGCCCGATGATGAAGGCTACACGCTGCTGCCCGCACGTCCCACGCGCCAAGAAACAACGGATCAGGCTGCGTCCGCCCCGGGTACGACACACGACAGCACTCCGAAGATCCCGCAATCCGGCGAGCGGCGCATCGAGGCCCGTGCATCCAAAGTCGTCGTGGGCGAGGTCATGCCGAAGCCGCGCGAGATCCTCGATCGTGCGTCCTTTGGAACCCCTACCGACGCCCCGCAGACCATTCCCGATGCGTCGCCGTTTGCCGCGGAACAAGCGTGGGAACCGCAACCCGATTGGCGGACCACCTCGACCGTCGAAGCTCTTGGCCCGTCGACGCCACGCACCGGCACCATTCCCGGTGCGACAAACGATGCCGCTCCCGCGACAGCTCGAACCGGTGCTGGCTCGGTTGTCGTCGAACAGGCACCGCCGACGCAACGCCCCGGGGCGCTCGAAGCTTCGGGGCCTCAAACGCCGCGTACCGGTACGATGCCGCCTCCGGACACTCTGCCCACGCACGTCGTCGTTGCGGTTCGAAGCGATCGTCGCCCTGCAGAAGTCGTGGGCAAAGCTCCGCCGTCGGGTCATGCGGGAGCGCCAAGTGGTGCCATCGCCGTTTCGGCGGTTCTGTCTTCCAAACCCACGAAGGTCGAAGCCGTCAAGTCTTCGAGCGCGCAGCGTGCCTCGACCACGATGCCGATGTTGCCCCTCGCGGATGTGCCGCTCGACGTGTGTGCCGCCGTTGCCGCGCGCATCGATCGACGACCCGCGGAGCGAGCCGACATCTTGCAGGAGATGGGTTTGTCCGTTTCGATGTATGCTGCGGCGGAGCGCGCATGGACCGCAGCGGTACGAGCCGAAACGGAGCAGGGACGCTCGGATCTGCGAGCTCACTACGATCGCTGCTACGTCGCTCAGCTCGAGATGGAACGGGGCACGTTCGAAGTCATGGACTACGTGCGCCTCATGGTGGGGGTCGAACACGGGGACCTCGATGAAGTTCTCGCCGAGTTCGACGTTCCTCAAGTCGCATTGGTACGAATCGAAAGGGTT
>CAYSYX010000244.1:6624-13608 GCA_964435055.1 uncultured Polyangium sp.
TCGCGCCTTCGCACAATCGCAACGCGTTCCCACGCTGCCCGAGTGTTAGTTCACGAGCGTCTCGTCATCGCGTAGTCGCCCGAGTTTTTTCGGCGATCGCGGCGATGATTCGACCGTCTTGGCAACGTCATTCAGGCGGATTGCCTACGCCCGAGTCTCGTTGCGGAATCATCGACGGCCTCGACCACGGAGCTTCATCCGGTTCGATGCGCACGAGCACCACCGTGATGTTGTCACGTCCCCCGGCTTCATTGGCTCGTTGCACGAGCTCCGAGCACGCATCGGTCAAGATCGAATGCTTGTTGACGATCGTGGCGATGTCGTCATCGCTCACCAGACCGTGAAGACCATCGGAACAAAGTAGAAAAACGTCGTTGGGGACCGCTCGTTCCGAGCACAGATCCACATCGACGGTGGGAGAGATGCCCAGGGCACGAGTGATCACGTTTTTCGGCAGATACCCCAAGTCCGTTTCGCTCAGATCGGGCCGCTCGAGCAACGCTTCGGCGATCAACGAATGATCCCGCGTGAGCTGTCGGATCGCACTGCCGCGCACCAAGTAACATCGACTGTCGCCTGCATGCGCGACGAAAAACATGCGTTCGTCGGGCGAATACACCCCCGCGACTGCGGTCGTCCCCATGCCTCGATGCATCCGCGAATCATCCGCGCGTGAATGAATTTTCTTGTTCGCATCGACAAGGGCTTCGCGCAGGCGCTGACCCGCATTCATCGACGACGCACGGTCGCCTTCGCAGCGGAAATACGAAGCAATCGCGCTTGCCGCCATGCGACTGGCAACCTCGCCCGATTGATGCCCGCCCATTCCGTCGGCAACGACGTACACATTGAACTCGGGCAAGAGGATGAATCGATCCTCGTTGTGCTCGCGCGTTCTTCCAACGTCCGACAAACCAGCCGCGACCGCTCGCATTGGACGCAGAGTCTACGGACTTCTCCGCTGCGGAACAATAACGTTGGTGAACGATGTGCGAATCGCATTCGACGCGCTTGCCGCAGTGCGGCACAGCGGGAAATCAGCCTTTTGCGAGGAGTTTGCCGACGCTCTTGCCAATCGCCACCAAGTTTGTCTGGACAGCTCCCACGAGAACGCGCTCGACGGCGGGAGCCACCGTGCCGTGCAGCAGTCGCGGAATGCCTGGGATTTTCGTTGGATCACAAACGAGTTGACCGCGGATCTCCAGCTTCATGCCTCCGGGGGCCAAGAGGTAGCGATTCATGCCCTCCGATTGAATCGCCCCGGGAAATGCGTGCACTTTCGTCTTCCAATCCACGGTGAAGCTCGACGGTCGCCACGTTGCGTAGTCGGTCCACTTGAGCATCGATTCGTTGATGAACGAACGCGCAACCGCGGGAATGTCGCCGCCGGCGATCCAATCGTTCACCAGTTCCACGGTTCCATCAGGGCGTTCTTTGCGCTCGACGACGCGAATGCTGCGAATGTTCGGGAGATGATCCGTCAGCTCGTCGATGCGATCCCGGTACGTGGAAAAGACGAGTTCGCGTGCATAAGGCAGCGTGACGTCCGCTCTGATTTCCATCGTTCACGACCGTATCAGTTTGTCTGTGCTCGGGTGGATTATCTCTTCGCGTCGTGTTTGCTTCCACCGAGGCATTCGGGCGACTGAAAACCCGCCGCTCCATCGGACGCCCATTGCGCCGGCGTGAGCGCACGTAAGGTCAACGCATGCAGGCCCGAGCGAAGTTCATCCGCGAGCAAGCCATGCACACGTCGATGACGGTCGACCGTTCCAAGGCCTTCGAATGCTGGACTGACGACCAGTACCTTGAAGTGCGTCTCCGATCCCTTCGGGACGTTGTGTTGATGGCTCTCGTTTTCCACGACGAGATGCGTCGTTTCGAGCCCTTTGGAAAGCGTGTCTTGAATTCGTTCTTGGCGCGTCACGCCGCGAGCTTAGCGCTTTCTCCGATGCCGAGCGAAAGCGCACGATTGCCCGAGCGGGAACGCCTGTCTCATCCGTGGTTCGTGCGATACAACGACGCCCATGATTCGCCGACATCTCGCGCTCTTCATCGCTCTTGCCGCTTCGAGTTCGCTCCTCGGATGCGAAGACGAAACGACAACCGACGACTCCGTTCAAGTCGAGCCTCCGACGATGGAGCTGCAAAGTCCTGCGGAGGGAGCATGCGTGGCCATCGGTGCGGATCCGAATGCTCGAGTTTCCTTTGTTCTCAAAACATCTTGGCTCTACCTCCGACCGCCGGGCGTTTGCGGACAAGCCGCTCAATGTGGGCAACTCGTGTTGTGGATCAACGATGAGATCGTGGCGCGTGCCGCGTCGAACGTCATCGAGTGGGACGTCGCAAGCGCAGTGAATCGATACGGTGAGTTTCACGCGAGAATTGCCGCTGTCGCGGATGACGGAAAATTGATCTCGGACACCGGAAAATACGTCGCCGATGCAGGCGACCAGCCCCTCGAAGTGACGCGAACGTTCACGACTGCCGTAACGTGCCCGGCCAATCCATGAAGCCGCGATCGTCCACGTCGACTCTCGCCCGTACGAGTCTCGTGACGTTGTGTTTGTCCCTCGCCCTCGGAGGGTGTGGCACGACAAACACGTCCGTCATCAAAGAGGCGCCTCGACCAACCGAGCATTGTGATCCCAAGGCGCTGGGAACATGCGAGCAAACGATCCTCGCCGCCGTGCGCGAAGGACGCGATGCTCGAGGTTTGGTGCGTGCGTACGTGGACGCTCGTGGACCGAAAGATCCATGGTTTGTCTTGTGGGACAACGCTCTCGCGGCTCATGAATCCAAACAGCCTCTCGTCATCAGTGAAGGCGGCGATTTTTGGCCTGCTCAGGCGTCGACGAAAGCAACGCGGATCAAGCTCGAGCCTCTGCCCTCACCCGCCTCGACGACCACCGACGCTTTTCTCGTCGCGCTCGGCGAAGCCGCTCATCTCGACGTCATCGTTCACGCTCGAGCGTCCGCATCCAACGTGCGTCGGGAAAACCCACCGCCCGAAGTCACCGAGATCTTCCCGCGGGATCCTCTGGCCCCGTTCATGATGGGTTTGCCCCCGCTCCTTCGTGACGATCACGCGCTCACGCATCTCGATGACGATCTCGAACTTGCGGCGTCGATTCGTTCCGCGGTGGAGCACGCGTCGGCCTTTCGTTACGTCGAAGCGGCTAAGGAAGCCGAGCACTTGGATGCGCTCATCAGCAAGCGAGATCCCAATGCCGAGACCACGCTTCGTGCGCGTTACACGTCGTCGCTCCTCGCTTCGGCGGGTGTTTCGCTTGAAGCGCCTTCCGGATCGACTCCGGCACCGGCGAGTGATCCGACGCTTCCCGATGCGGCGATGACCACGCGTTACGGTGATCTGCTGCGCTTGCGGGCGACGAAGGACGAACGTGTCGCGTTTCAACAAATCGGCGAACGGATCCTCAACGCTCTCTCCCCGGACAAACACAAAGCCGTGCGGGCGATCTACGCCCCTCGAGAAGCTTGTTTGCAAGTGCCGCTCGATGGTTTCGATGCCCCGGAGGATCTCTTTTTGGCGAATTGGGTGGGCCGAACGTTGCAACCTTCGTTGGCGTCTTCGAAGTCCACCACAGGATCGGCCCTTGGGCTGACGGAATGGCTTCCGCAGTACGAAACGCTCGTTCGGAACGTGGACGAAGCCGACTCGACGTGGGCGCACGCGTATGCGTTGACCCAGGAACGAGGCGAGATCGGAGGCATTTCGTTGCGGTCGACGGTGACGCACAAACGCGTCGATACGCTCGTCTCGGCCCATTTGGCCGGTTTGTCCCAGCTGGTTCAGACAAACCCCGAGCGCGTGCGCCTCATGAGCATCGTCACGCTCGCGTATGCGCGAGGAATCGTTGGTACTCCAACTTTACGCGATGCCCTCGTGGATCTGCTTCGGCGCGCGGTCGAAACGCGTATGGTCCGCGCACAGGACGCATCGGCGCTCTTCGAATCCACCGCTGCGGGGGTACTTGCCGCAACGGCATATCCGGCTGCGATTCAGGGACCTGTGTACAGCGGTTTGTTCAGTGCGTTCCACGACAAACTCGAGCAGGACTTCTCCAAACAAACCGGGTGGAGCGTGGCGGGCCTTTATGCAGCGGATGCCGTTGCCGGGTTTCTCGCGGGAAATCCTCCCGATTTGGGGCCTGTTGCGCGTGAGATCTCGCGCTCTCTCGAAGACCCGAAGCTGCCGGAACGTTCTCTTGGGCGACTCGTGGCCGCCGCGGCTCATTACTTGGCGCTCGGCGTAAACCACGAGCTCGATCCGGATGCGGTGGACGCTGCGCGCTGGCCTGCGTCGCGTAAAGCTGCTCGAACGGCGCTTCGTGAAGCGGTGGCCGGACTGAGCGATCCTTCGGCGGCGTTGTCCGAAGCGCTGCTCGACGACGTCGCGATGCTTGGTGATCAAACGATGACCGCGCTGGCGGCGATGATTCAAGACAAACCTTCCGGCGGTGGACCCGTGTGCTCGAATTCCGATGCGGGTCCAAGTCCCGCGGCTCGTCGCGTGCTTGCGCGCGTGGGAGATTTGCGGCGCAAGGTCCTCGCCCATCCTTCCGTGGCCAAAGGTGGAGCCTCCGTCAGTCGTTTGCGTGTGGCGATCACGGTTTTGTCGGATGCGATCGACATCGTCAGTCGCAAGCGAAAGGACAAACCCGTCGCGTTTACGATCCCGGATGCCGATGCTGAACGCACGATGTCCGACGCTGTCGCGACGGCGGGAGACAACGCTGTCGCCCAAGTCGTTTCATCGGGATACGGGATCGCCCGACGCTGGTTGGGAGGTTTTACCGCGAAGGGGCTCGCCGGATCGGACGTTGATCGCGCGCGGAAGCTCATCGTCTCGTTGGCGTCCTTGTTTCGTGACGACGGCACCGGAACATCCGTCACGTTGTTCGACGCGCTGGCGCGTGCCGCATCGTCGCGTTCGGGAGTCGGTGCCACCGATCCACCCGTGGACCTCGTGCTCGTGGATTACGCGCGGGCCCTACGGGCCTTGGGCAAACCCGACCACGCCGACCTTTGTCTGCTCGGGGCGATGCTCGTGTCGGTCATCACCGAACGATCCATCAGCGAAGAAGCCATTTCCGCCGCGGATGCCGGAGCTTCGGATCTCGCTTGGACGTTGCGTTTTGCGCGACAAATATTTCGAGCCCGAAGCGGTTTGTCGCCGGATCCCACGGCTTATGCCAAAGGCATGCGCGATGCCGTCGCTCGCTCATGTGAAGATCCAGCCATCGCCGATCAAGTTGTGCAGGTGATGGATGCGATTCGTCTTGCGAGTACGGGCGATCGCACCAAAGCGCGCACGATGCTCGACGACACGTTGGCCAAGATCGAAGCGGACGGTTTTGGTTTGCCTCGGATGAACTTCAAGTACGAGGAGAAGACGGTCTCCAAGGTCTTCTCGACGAGCCTCGAAGTTTCACTTGGGGCGGGGCTGCTCGAGGGTTCGTCGCGTTTTCAGATCGGGCTCGGGATCCGTTCGCCCGGACAACCCGAAGGTTCGCTCACGGCAAACCTCTTGCCCGACAGTCCCGAGCGCGATCTCGAGATGGTGCGCTACTACGTCCACTTGGGGGCGATCGCGTCGCTTCTGCATCTCCTCGATGGCGATGCGGAACGTGGAGCCAAGACGATCGCTCGAGTCGTCGATGCGGCGTTTTTCGGCGTGCGCTTGGGTCAACGCGGCGTTGTTCCTGCGGATCCCAAAACGATCGCCGCCGATGCGCGTGGCGTCTTGTCTGTGGTGGCCGTGCTCGCGGCGGATGCCGGGATGCCCTTGCTCGCAGGCGACGTCTGGGCGCTCGTGCGCGCCACGTTGACCCCCGATACGGACGATCAGGCCGTTGAAGACATTTTGGGTCACCTGCCGGTGGCGCTCTCCGCAGTTTCATCCGCCAAACCTCCGATCGAACGAGCCAAACGAGGGTTGCGCGTCGTGGGCGAGCCTCTGGCGTGTACGGAACAAAAGGTCGAACTTGGCGGCTTCGAAGCGCCTGCGTGTGACGAATATCCTTTCGCGCTCGCGTTACGCGCGGGAGGTGCTCTGCACAAGCTGCCGCATTTGCGACGAGATCCCGGAAAGACGTGTTCGGCCTCGTTTTCCGCGCTCGATACGTTTCTCGTGGGCGTCGAAAAAGGCGGCTACGATCCCGACGCATTCACGCGGTCGGTTTCCGAGCTTGTTACGGCCGGACGAACCTACGATGCGGCGGTGCTCTTGGCGCGGCAGCGGCAGCCTACGCATTGCAATCAGAGTCTCGTTGCGGCGGCGCGAAGCGTGGGGCGTTCTGCGTTCGTGGGCCGGAGCTTGCGCGCCGATGTGCTCAGCGTGGCGGTGAATTGTTCGCTGCTCGATGACGCGACGTTGGCGGATATTTCGTTGGTGGACGAAGAAACGGTCAAACTGGCGGATCGGAGCCGTAATCTGGCGCTTCTTGCGTTTGTCGCGGAACTGGGCATCGCTCGGGATCGTTGGGATGTTCTTGGACGTTTGGCGAAGAACCCGACGTTTGTCAGCCGGTGGCTCGATACGAATCCGCAGGCGGCGATGTTTGCGGCCGTGTTGGCGCGCTCGGCGTCGATTTTGGCGAAGGAGCCCGGAGCGGCCGAGGCATCTTCGGCCGTGGTCGACTTGTTCTGCGTCAAACTGCCCCGCGTCGATACTGCGGCATGCGAAGCCATCGAAGCCATGAATGCGGCTTCCGGAAAACCCGAGGCTTCGCAGGTCGCCAAGAAATCCGTCGACGCCGCGTTGCAAAGGCTCTCCGCACTTCGTACCAAGCGGTGATAGGCTACGCGCCGCATTCGACGCTTGCCGATGCAGCGTTCGTCCGAGAAAACCAGATGGCACTATCTACTGAGCAAGTTCCCTCCCCGGTCAAACCCGTTCGTGACGCAGGCGTTCTGCTGCATCCGACGTCCTTGCCTGGACATCACGGCATGGGCGACATC
>CAYSYX010000245.1:0-13574 GCA_964435055.1 uncultured Polyangium sp.
AACCTTGCGCGTCTTGTCGAAAAAGTCGCGCTTGAAGAATGGTTCGTCCAGGGGGACTCGAACCGCCTCTTTCCCGTCCGCTTCGTATCCAATGGCAAAGTCGCCCTCATTCTTGAACGAATGCACGATGCGCGGCGTATTGCCGAACATCAAGAGCGCCGAAAGCAACGTCTTGTCCGTCGGAGCACTGCGATAGGTATTCATCGCCGCCTGAACGCCCGGACCGAACATCTGCTGCGTGAAGTCGATCGGCACGTGGACCGGCGGAATGTAATACACATTCGGCTCCGTTCCGTATTGCGCATAAAGCGGCAGCGCGATCTTCTTGATCCGAACCAAGTAATCGATCGGATTGTCGGCTCGTTCTTCGCCCGGCTTGCTGATGAAACCTTGCAGACGAATTTTGCCGATGCACGTCTTCACGCATTGCGGTTGCTCGCCCTTTTCAATGAGTGGATAACAACCGATGCATTTCTCCGACACGCGCGTGACCGAATTGTAAAACACCTTCTTGTACGGACACGCTTTCACGCATTCGCGGTACCCGCGGCAACGCGATTGATCGATGAGCACGATGCCGTCTTCGGGGCGTTTGTAGATCGCTTTGCGCGGGCACGCCGACAAACAGCCCGGGTACGTGCAATGGTTGCAAATACGCGCCAAGTAATACATCCACACGTTATGGATGTTCTGGAAAAACGCGCCTTGCTCGACCGAACCCGCGCAGACGTCTTCTCCAAGGTTGGGCGACGCGTAATCTTCTTCTTCCGGCGCATACCCGAGCGCTCGTTCGCCGACTTCTTTTCCGGCCTCGAAAATGGTTTTCCCTTTATAGACGTAGTTCTTCCCGGCGTTTGGGTCGTTCGCCGCATTGACCACTTGGTCCGGTGAGCTGGTCCATTCGCCCGGTCCAAGTTTATCGAGCAGATTCACGTCCCAGCCGTGGGGGTAAAACCCATAAGGTTTCGTCTCCACGTTGTTGTAAAAGATGTGTTCTTGCCCTTTGCCGCTCGTCCACGTCGTTTTACATGCAATCGTGCACGTTTGGCATTCGATGCATTTGTTGGTGTCGAAGATATACGCGATTTGGCGCTGAGGTCGCGCTTCATCGTACGGGTATTCCATATCCCGACCGAGTTGCCAGTTCTTTACTGTGCTCATGGCGCTCCCTCAACCTTTCACCGTGACGTATTTGCCACTCAAGAAACGTTTCATTGCGTCGGTCTCGTAGGTCGGCGTGAGGCCCTTTTCCGCGGGTCTCCACTTGCCTTTGCCATCGATACCGCCCGCTTCCGCGCGGGTCACCTTGACAAACGATTCGCGAGGCGCTCCCGTCGGGCAATGCACGTCCGGTTCGAATCCTTGCCCCACCATTTGCGTCATCGTGTTTTTACGAATCAGCGTGTCGGTCATGTGCGTGGGTTTGATGAAACCACGCGTGCAGCTTTGATGCGATCCGCCACGGAACAACGCCTGGTAGCCCGTATCGGGATTTCGCGCCAAACCATACGGATGCGTCTCCGCTCCACGAATCGAGCCGTGCGTCGCCCCGTACATGTTATGCCACATGCGAATGATACCTCGAGGCGTCCCCGGATAATATCGTACGCGACACAAGAGACGCGCGACCTTGTATTCGTCGGCGCGATCTTTGTCCTGCCAACCCTTGAACGGACGATCGTGAGGATCGGCATCCACGTACACGTAATCGCCGTCTTCGCAACCCAAGCCCTTGGCGTCGAGCGGGTGCATTTCCATATACGATTCCGTGACGAACGGCGTGCGGGTGTCATGTCGCAACATATCGCCGAATGGTCCGAACCACACCGACACGATATCGGTATCGACGGGCGTCGTATGTGCGCCATGACGATACTTGGGCGTGTGGAAAATGAATTTGTAGTTCGCATCGTGCGCAGCCAACGGATGCTTCGTGTTTTTCACTTCGCTCCAGGGTTTGACCACGTGCCGGGCTTGGCGCAAATCCGCTTCGAGGTCGTCCGCTTTGACGCCGTACGCTTCGGGGCCCTTCGGACGAATCGCCGGATGAGCCTTGGCGACGATGACGTTCGGTTCGTAAAACGTCGAATCGATGGGTTCACGATGTACCGGGAGATTCTCGCCGTTTTCGATGAATTCCTTCTCATCGCGGTAGAACTCCAATCGTCCCGTGCGGGTGTACCAAGGTTTGTCTTCGTACGCCTGTTCCCAACCGACCGACTTCGGATACGTACGCGATTGAATGATCGTCGGCACGCCGCGCTTCGCATCCTCTTCGGCCTTCAGGAAATCGATTCCTTTCGCCATGTTCGAGGCGTTGAAGATGCGTTGCAAGTACACGTCGACGCGATTGTCATCGACGAACTTCCACGCATTGGCAAATCGCTCGTCCTTGGTCAATTTCGCCAAAGCTTTCGCCACCCCCGCGCTGCATTCGATGTCCGATTTCGTCTTGTAGATGCGGTCGAACGGCGTTCGCGGGTAGACCGAAATGAACGGATTGGTCACGCTCGCCGTGACGTCCGGGACCTTGAACTCCGCCCACGAATCGACGGGGAAAACGATATCCGCATATTCGCAGGACGCCGTCCACCACCATTCATTGACGATGAGCATGTCCACACGCTTCAGCGTATTGAACACCGTCTCGTAATGGCCTTTCGCGTTGCCGATGAGCGAATTGGAATTCGATACCCAGACGGCTTTCGTCGGCGTCGGAATGTGCGTTTTGCCCGTGACGAGCTCTTTGCCCATACGCAGCGGCGCATCACCGTGATTCCAATAATGCACCGATTCGTACCGGACGCGGGACTTGACGCGCGACGGTTTCTCCGGATCGAGCTCGAGGTCGAACATGTCTTCGAAGATATATGTCGGAATGCCGTTGAAGTACGCCGTGCGATAATTGCCGGCATACGAACCGACGTTTCCTCCGACGAACCCCACGTTGCGCGACAAAGCGGCCACGAGGAAGACGGCCCGATCCTTCAAATCGTTGTTGAAGAATTGATTCGGACCCATGCCGCACGCGAAGAGCGTTTTTTCGGGATTCTTGGCAATTTCTCGAGCAATCGCCAGAATGCCGTCCACCGGGGCCCACGTCATTTCACTGACCGTCTGGGGATCGAAATTATCGAGGATGTATTGCTTGATCAAGTCGAATGACGGCTTGCACTTGACCTTGGTCCCGTCCTTCAACGTCACCTCGAATTCGCCGTCGAGCGCCACGTCGACCTTGCGCTCCTTCCATTTGCCGCCGATTTCTTCGCGGCTCACGGCTTCGGGCTTGTTGTCTTTGACGTTCCACACGACAAACGGCGCGAACCTGTCGAGCAGCGCTTCGTTGACGATGGTTTGATCCTGATCGACGGCGGGCGGGGCTTTTTCGCCCTTCTTCAGCACGACCGCGCCAAGACCACCCTTCGATTCGAGGTCCTTTACATCGCTCGCCTCGAGACGTTTGAACGTGTCGAGACGAATGAGCGAAGGCAAATCCGTATTGGACTTGACAAACTCGGCGTCGTAGAGTTTTTCCGTGAGCAGCACGTGCGCAAAACCGAGCGCCAATGCGGGCGTTGTTCCTGGACGAACCACGAGGCCCAGGTCGGATTTGTTCATCGTGGCCGAGTATTCCGCGGCGATGACGACGACTTTGGTGCCCTTGAGGCGCGCTTCGGTGAGCCAATGCGAATCGGGCATTTTCGTGGTGATCCAATTCATGCCCCATACGATCAGCAAATTGGATTTTTCGGCGAGCGCCAAGTCCCAATCGACCGTTTGTTGTCCCGTGACCATCGGATGTCCGGGCGGCAAATCGGTATGCCACGTGTAATTGTCCCAGCCTCGAGCGCCCAGGGCTTGATCGGGTCCGACATTGCGGACTTTCGCGTCGAGCAGCGAAAGCATGTTGGCAAATCGGTATTGTCCCATGATGCGCGTCACGCCGAGCAATGGCATACCACCGCGCATTTTGATGACTTGCGTGCCGACGCCTTGCGTCGCTTCAATCATGGCCGGGTCAAACCCCTGCGCCTCGAGCCACTTTTTGCCTTGATCGCCCGTATACGCCGTCGCGACCGATTCAAAGCCTTTGGCCGCCAATTCGAAGGTCTGATCCCAGCTCACGCGTACATAAGGATCCAGTCCGCGGCGGAGGTATTTCGGATCGACTTTACCGGTCGCCGGATCGCGCGGGAAGCCATCGTTGGCCCATTCCAAGAAACCTTTGCGGACGAGCGGATACTTGCAGCGTCGGTCGCCATAAAAACGCCGGACGAGCGCCAGTCCTTTTTGACAAACGCGAGGATCCCAGCGATGGGACGCTTGGCCAAACCCCGACGCATCCACCGCTTCTCCGTATCCGTATGTCGGTCCAATTCGGACCAATGTGCCATTACGCACGTATCCTTTGAGGATGCAATTGTGCGTATCGTTCGGCGCGCACGTGAAGGTAAACGTCGAATCATACGCGTACAGATCGCGATAGACGTCTTCCCACGTGCGATTCGGGTAAGCCGCAAGCGGGTTATCCACTCGGAGCGGCTCGAGAAAGTTGAATCCCCACGCATTGCCTGCTGTTGCACTCGCAACTCCCGTCCCCAATAGACCGAGCAGCGAGCGTCTTGAAATTTTGCCCGACATGGCTTACCTCCGACGACCGAAAACAAAGTTCGGCCGCGAGTATCGATGGCCCCAATACCCAAAATCGTTTCGATGGTCGAATTCGCTCAATGACGAGACATCGACCTCGACAAACGAAGGTTCATCCTCCAATGACCCGCATACTGACTCGTCGTGCCGGCGTCTCGGAAGAACCCCTCCACGACGTCGTATCCGGTTTATGTGCCCAAGCTTCTCGCAAACTTCGGGCCAAACCGTCCGCATCGCAGATCCGCGCCGATTCTGCAATTTCGACGCAATCCATACGCGCAAGGCATGCGCGGACCTCTCCCGAGGCCGTTACCCGAATTCGGTCACACCCATCGCAAAATGGACGTGTCGTTCCGGTAATAAAGCCGATTCGCCGATTTTCGCCATTCTCTGCCTTAACGTAACGAGCCGGCCCACGCTTCGGATCCGCCGCTCCTTCCATATCTTTCGTACCCAGGAGACAACCCAATTTCTCCCGCATCTGCCGATACGTTACGAGCCGATTTTGAATTTCCGCGCCAATTCCAATGGGCATGAGCTCGATGAATCGCGGCGTTACGCCATTCGACCACGCCCATCGGGTTATCTCGACCAACTCGTCGTCATTACGTAGCGTATCGTCGTCGCCTTTTCCCATCACGACCGTATTCGTTTTTATCTCCCGAAACCCCACGTCGCAAGCCGTGCGTATTCCCTGCAAAACGTGCATGAGGTTTCCTCCGCGCGTAAGGGCCCTGAAACGCGTCTCGTTCAACGAATCGAGGGAGACGTTGATCCGAGTCAAGCCGGCGTCTCTGAGGGGCTTGGCGAGCGATTCCAGGCGCACGCCGTTCGTCGTCAGAGCCACGTCGTCGATCCCCGGCGTATCTTTGGCCGCGTGCACGATTTGCACGACCTCGGAATGCAGCAACGGCTCGCCTCCGGTCAAACGCAAACGATTCACCCCAAGCGCAGCAAGTGCACGGAAGACCTCCTTCCAGGACGCTACATCGAGGCGTCGTTCGCGAGGCATACACAGATCGTGTTCCGCCGGCCGACAATAAATGCAAGCCATATCGCAACGATCGGTAATCGAGATACGCGCGGCAGTGGGGGCCTGATTCATGCTTGCATTCTTATGCACCATGCAGGCCAAACCGGATTGTATACGAGTCGCAGGAATTGCATGCTCGACGCGGATCTTGCGCGTCGACGCGGTTCGTGGCACCGTCCGGGCCATTGGATTCTGCACGTCTGGTCAATGGAGCCGCTATGTTGTCCTTTGAAGATGCATTGAGCCGTATTCTCGATGACGCCCCTCGCCTCGGAAATGAATCGGTCGACCTCGTTTGCTGCGTCGGGCGGATTCTCGCGCAAAATATTCATGCCTCGACGCCCATCCCCGCCTTCGATTACAGCGCGATGGACGGGTATGCCTTTGCTTTTGCCGATTTGCCCCTCGCCGACGACGCGCCTCGATTGCCCGTCGAAGGTGTTTCTCGACCGGGGGCCGCGCCGCTCGAACGGGTCAACGCAAAAACCGCGTGTCGTATTTTTACCGGCGCTCCTGTTCCTCCTTATTGCGATACCGTCGTGGCTCAAGAGGACGTTCATCAAGAAGAGGGAGCCATCGTTTTTTCTCGTCCGGTGAAACAGGGGCAACACGTGCGGCGAAAAGGCGAAGATTTGGCCGTCGGTGCCGTTGCCATTTCCCAGGGGGAACGATTGGCTCCGCGGCATGTCGGGCTTTGTGCGGCGCTGGATCAGGCATGTTTGCAGGTGGCGCAAAAACCGCGCGTGACGATTCTGACGACGGGTGACGAATTACGAGCCGTCGGAACGCCCGCATTTCCCGGAAGTGTCGTGGATGGAAATGGTCCCATGATCGGCTCGTTGGTGATCGAGGCGGGGGGAATTCCCACGCACGTGCATGCCCGGGATACGCTCGAGGATATGCGTGAAGGCGTGCGCGAGGCATTGCGGAATTCCGATTTGGTGCTGACGATCGGTGGAATCAGTGTCGGCGCGCATGATCACGTCAAAGAGGCGCTCGTCGCGGAAGGCGTGAATCTGGATTTTTGGAAAGTCGCGATCAAGCCGGGCAAACCATTGGCGTACGGTCGAAAGGGCAACCTTCGTGTCTTGGGGTTGCCGGGAAATCCTGCCGCCGCGTTCGTGACGGCGACGCTTTTTGCCGTACCGCTTTTGCGAGCAATGCAAGGGGCGACGCAGGCGCGTCATGCGTGGATGGTACTTCGCGCCAAACATGATATGACATTGCCGCAAGGTCGCATCGAATTTGCTCGAGCGCGCATTGAATTGGACGACCATGGCGTTCCGTGGGTGGCATTGTGCGGCCATCAAGCATCGGGGTCGAACGTGGGGCTGGCTCGAGCCAATGCTTTGGCGTGGTTGCCCGATCGAGGCGAAACACTATCGGCGGGGGACGTCGTGCGGGTATTGCCGTTGATGTAGGGGCAATTGCGTTTACCCCGATCCGGTCGTTTCCATTGCGGCCCGCAGCTTGGTTTGTTGTGGAACCTCCGTTCGAGAGTTCGTAGAGGCAAACGGGGCGTCGTGGACGGCTGAGGTGCCATCATGCCCGTGCGATCCCTCGAGCGGCTGAAAATCAGCAACCCCCTTGCGTCCGCGCCGTTTTTGCGCCAATGCTGCGCGCCATGAAGAAACTCGTGACACTCGCTTGGATCGCCGCTTCGTTCGTCGCTTGCGGCGGTTCGTCAACCCCGGATACGAAAAACCCCGCTACGGACTCGACGGCCACACCGGCGGCATCTGCCTCGGCTGCGACGTCCGCCGCTGCGGAACCGCCCAAAGAACTCTCCGCCGAGGAAAAGAAAAAGGCCGAGGAAGAAAAGAAAAAGGCCGCAGCAGCCAAGGAGCTCGCCGCGGATCGCGCGAAATGGCAAACGGAAGCCGGCGCCGAAGACGCTCGATTCACGGCTGAAATTCACGCGGCTTCGAAGAAGCTCGCCGAAGAAAAGTACGCGTCGATCGACGCGGCAATGAAGGCGGTTTTGGCGGGAAAACATCGTTCACCCGTGAATGCCGAACGCGACAAGGATCGTCATCCGCTCGAAACGCTGAAGTTTTTTGGATTGACGCCGAAAATGACCGTGCTCGAATACGGGCCCGGAGGCGGCTGGTATACCGAAGTTCTCGCCCCGACGCTCGCTGCGCAGGGAAAGCTCATCGTCACGACGACCGATCCCAATGGTCCGCCCGATGCTCGTTCGACGTTTTACGCCGAGCGTTTGAAGCGATTTTTGGATCGCGCGCCGGAGCTGTACGGCAAAGTCGAGCGGATCGTGATCGATTCGAAGAACCCGCAATTCAACATGGATGGCAAAGTCGATATGGTCGTGGTGATGCGCGCGATGCATAACCTCCACCGCGACAAACTGCTTCCGGGGTTCTTGGCGCAATCGTTCAAAGCATTGAAGCCGGGTGGAATTTTGGCGGTCGAACAACACCGCGCCAAAGCCGACGCCAATCCGGATGAAAGTGCGCAAAAGGGTTATTTGCCGGAAGCGTTCGTCATCAGCCAGGCGGAAGCTGCGGGATTCAAGCTCGATAAGAAGAGCGAAATCAATGCCAATGCCAAGGATACGAAGGATTATCCCGAAGGCGTGTGGACCTTGCCGCCGACGTTCGAACTTGGCGACAAAGACCGGGCGAAATACGCGGCGATTGGCGAGAGTGATCGCATGACGTTGCGGTTTGTCAAGCCGAAGAAGTGATCTGCGTCGAGGGGCGGGTGTCGATCCGCCCCTTCGAGCCGAAGTGATACGAGAAGGTTTGTCGGTGGATTGGTGACTCGATGGGTCAATCCACGGCAAACCAAATCAAGCGTGCAGTCATTACGCGCGACCCGATCGACCTCGCCGGTCGCCGCCCTGGTCGGCGTCGTTGCTCCCGTAAAACCCTCATGTCTCCCGTGCTGCACACATACGCCCACGCGTAGCCGCAGCGCACGGGAGGCGAAGAAATGCGCGTTCGTCCGAGCATCGAGGGGACGCGAAAACACGTTTTGCATCAAAAAGAATGAACATTCGGACCCTCCATGGCACCGAACCGCCGCGTCATCCATTGAGCGCGATGGCTCGACGTATGAGACAGGGAGCGATGCATTATGAATCGGCGTGCGCAGAGTAAATCGTGGAGACGTCGTCCCACGATCACGTTGGTGCTGATGATGGGGGCGATTGCTGCCAGCATGGGCTGCGGGGCGGAGTCCGGCGGGAATGATGGCGGAGCCGGAGGAGCCGCGGGGGCGAACGTAGGACAAAATCTTGGCGCTTTGCCGAGCGAAGTGCTGCACGATGCGCGATGGGACGCGCCTCATGAAGTGGCTGATATCGTTGCGCCACCGTCGAATGCGACGCCGTGTACGGCGAACAATCAATGCCCCACGGGATTTTGCGTCGACGGTTTTTGTTGCGACGCGAAATGCGACTATCCCTGCATGGCGTGCAGCGCGGCCAAGAAAGGTTCGGGCGTCGACGGCGTGTGTGGAGCCATTGCGTACGATACCGATCCGGACAACGACTGCCCTCTCGGAGCGTGTGACGGGAAAAACCAATGCAAGAACTACAACGGCGTCGCGTGTACCTCGGCGGCGGGGTGTTTGTCGAACTATTGCGTCGATGGGTATTGCTGCGGCAATATCTGCATGGGTGCATGTCAAGCGTGCAGCGCGGCGAAAAAAGGGAGCGGTTATGACGGCGTGTGTGGTTCCGTCAAGGCGGCGACGGATCCGGACAACGAATGCAATCCCGGCGAATGCAATGGCTCGGGCGCGTGTAATGCGAGCCCGCAAGCGCAGAATGCCAATGGTGTGGCGTGCACATCGGCGGCGCAATGCCAATCCGGCTATTGTGCCGATGGCGTGTGTTGCGACAGCTGGTGCCTGGGCAATTGCATGGCGTGTTCGGCGGCGAAAAAAGGCGGCGGGACCGACGGCGTGTGCGGGTTCGTCGCGAACGACAAAGACGACGACAACGAATGTTGGGCGGGCGCATGCAACGGCGCGGGCGTATGCAAACAATACAATGGTTTGCCCTGCACCGACAAATCGCAATGCTTGTCGAATTATTGTGCGGACGGCGTCTGTTGCGGCAACATTTGCAACCAATTCTGCACGGCCTGCACGACGGCGAAAAAGGGGTATGGGTACGACGGCGTGTGCGAACCGATAGCGTCGGGTCGAGACTTGGAAAACGAATGCAATCCGGGTGAATGTAATGGTGCGGCGGCGTGTAATCAGCCGCAAACGCCGCAAGCCAATGGCACGACGTGTGCATCGGGTGGGCAATGCGCATCGGGCCATTGCGTCGACGGTGTTTGTTGCGATACGGCGTGTGCGGGCAGCTGCACGGCGTGTACGGCGGCGAAAAAAGGCGGCGGTGTAAACGGAACGTGTGGAAACATTGCGGCAAATACGGATCCGGACAAAGAATGCGGAGCCGGTCGATGCGGTGGTAATGGCCTGTGTCGATACTACAACGGAGCGCCGTGTACGTCGACCGCGCAGTGTTTCTCGAATTATTGCGCCGACGGGTTTTGTTGCGGCAACATTTGCACCGGTTCGTGCATGGCTTGTTCCAGTTCGAAAAAAGGTTATGGCTACGACGGCGTTTGCGAAAATGTCGTCGGCGGCCGCGATCCCGATAACGAATGCAATCCCGGCGAATGCAGCGGCTCGGGCGCTTGCAATCAACCGCAAACACCTCAGCCCAACGGCGCAGCGTGCCTCATCGCCTCTCAATGCGTTTCGGGCTTTTGCATCGACGGCGTCTGTTGCGACAAATCGTGTTCAGGTCTTTGCGAAGCGTGCACCACCGCCAAAAAAGGCGGCGGCGCCAATGGTACGTGCGGACCGATTGCCAACTCCGCCGATCCTGACAACGAATGCACGAACGGCGAGTGTTCCGGGGCGGGCACATGCAAATACTACAATGGCGTGCCTTGTACTTCGACCGCTGAATGCATTTCGAATTATTGCGCCGACGGGTTCTGTTGCGGCAACATTTGCAACTTGTCGTGCATGGCCTGTTCCAATGCGAAAAAGGGTTACGGATTCAACGGCGTTTGCGAAAATATCAGCAACGGTCAGGATCCCGATAACGAATGCGGTTTGTCCTGTAACGGTTCCGGCGCGTGCGTGAAGGCGCCGAATGGAACCACGTGCTCCTCCGCAGCCGAATGCACTTCCGGCCATTGCATCGATGGAGTGTGTTGCAACAATGCCTGCACCGGGGCATGCAATGCGTGCGACGTACCCGGCTCGATGGGCACGTGTACCGCCAACTGTGCACCGCCTTGTACCGGGACGATTGGTTTACCCATGGCGCCTTATACGCCCATGACGGCACGTGCGGGAACCGGTTCTGTTTCGAGCGCCGTGGGCGACTTGAATGGTGATGGTTTTGCCGATCTTGCTGTCGCGAGCGAATCGACGGGCACGGTGCGGCTCATGTACAACGTGGGAGACGGCCATTTTGCCTCCGCGGGAGACATCGCCGTCGGCCAAGATCCGCGTGCGGTGGCCATTGCGGATCTGGATATCGACGGCGACCTCGACGTGGCAGTCGCGAGTTATGCGGAGCACCTCGTCAGTCTGCTGTACAATCAGGGCAACGGTGCTTTTGCGCCCCGGATGGATTACCCGACGCTCAGCTACCCGCACGATCTGGTCATTGCGAACCTCGATGGCGATGGTTTGCCCGATGTCGTGACCAGCCACAACCTGGACTTGGGCGTGTTGCTCAATCAGGGCAATCAGACGTTTGCCGCCGTGGTGAGCCATGCGGTGAACCATCCCGAAGTCCTCGCCGCCGCGGACGTGAACAACGATGGCTGGGATGATATGGTTTGCGCCTCCGAACAAGACGTGTTTCTGAAGGTGCTCATCAATCAAGGTAATGGGACGTTTGCCCCGCCAATCAATTACAACAACGGTTCCAATAATCCTTCTTACGCCGTGACGCTGGGTGATCTGAATGGCGACGCTTGGCCGGACTTGGTGCAGATGACCTATCCCACAGGGGTTCGGGTGATGTTGAATCAAGGCAATGGCGCCTTTGCGGCCCCGGTCTCGTACGCTACAAACTACGGAGCGTTCGGCTTGGCCCTCGGTGACGTCGATGCCGACGGTAAACTCGACGTCATTACGAGCCACAGTTCGGCATCGGCCATGAGCGTTCTACGCAATCAGGGAAATGGCGCATTGGCCAGCGTGGTCGACTATTCGGCCATCGGTGGTCGCAATGTTCATCCGGCGGATTTCAATCTGGATGGGACGCTCGACATTGCCACTGTTTCGGAGCAACTCGAAGTCTTGCCCAATCCGGGCAATGGCATATTCGCGCCTGCGGTCGACGTGGTTCCCACGGCATCGGATTCGCGGGCCATCGTCGCGGCCGATTTTAATGGGGATGGCCAACCGGATGTCGGCACCGGCCGGGGCGTACTCGTCAATCAAGGCAATGGCGTCTTGGGCGCGGAAATCCCATATTCGGGCAATTACCCGTATTCGTTTGTCACGGCCGCGAACTTCAATGCCGACAACATGCCCGACCTCGCCGCGTTCCTCGCCGGCAACCTGTTCGTACGGCTCAACCTGGGTGCCGCTGCATTCGGACCCGCAACGACCTACGGATTGCAGCCCTACTTGCTGCATGCTCTCGTCGCCGGCGATTTTAATGCCGACAACAACGTCGACCTCGCGCTCGGACTCGCCTTGCCTTACAAACCGCAAACGTGTGCCGATCCCTGCCCAACCCCATCGGGGTGTTGCTCGTGGGACCCGGCGCAACCCGCCGAGCACGTCGTGCAGCTTTTCATGGGCAATGGCAACGGGACATTTCAAGGCACCGCGCAATACGTCATGGGGGCGCCGACGTTCTCCACCGGCAATGCGACACCGACCCTCGTCGCCGCGGATTTCAATGGTGATGGTGATCTCGACCTCGCTTACGGAAATACCTCGATGTCGCGAATCCACATCTTGAACAATCAAGGCAATGCCACGTTCACGGCCGGCCCGATCCTCGATGATTACAGCGGAGATTGCGCCCGCGCGCTTGCGGCCGGTGATGTCAATGGCGACGGTATTTCCGATATCGTCGGATGCGGCGTAAGGCTGAACCTGGGCAATGGCTCATTCGCAGCGCCCAGCGGTCCCGTGACGGAGTCGGCCGGTACGCTGGTGGACCTGAGCGGAGATGGTTTGTCCGAAATGCTCAAAGTGGGCAATCCGGCGCATTTCATGGTTTGGCGCAATCTCGGCGGCGGCAATTTCGGCCCTGGAGCGGCCTACGTCACGGGAGGAATCCCCGGAGGCTTTGCCGCAGCCGATTTCGATGGCGACAGCAAAACCGACGTCGCCGTCGTCAATTCGACAAACAAAACGGTGCGTATTCTATTGAATCATTGCTTGCCGTGAGTCCCACGCCGGCGTGACGCGTAGGCCACGACGCCCCTGCCAAGTGAATTCGGTTCGTATTCGGACGTCGCCTCGGCAGTGTCAGGTCCCGACGATACGAATACGTTTTCCCGAGGACTCGACTTCTCGTGGATAGAGCTTTTTCTCCCAACGAAGTTTGCGTAAATCGAAAAGCACAAGCCTGCCTTCCTACAAACCAATCCGGTTGACACCGCACGTCGATTCGCTGCGCCGATGGATTACGATGCAAATAATCCGCCGGCTTCAACAAGCGTCGGCACGAGGCGTATACGTATACGAGCGCCCCGCGTACGTGATCAGCCGATCCTGCTCGTCGTACGTGCCCGATTCCGTGCCCAGCGCGGTGGCTGCGAGACCGTCAAGTTCAAGGGGAGGCAAAACACCGAGGCGTATACGTATACGAGCGCCCAGCGCGGTGGTTCGTCCGAGGCGATTGCCATTCGGGCTGTAGTCGTAATGG
>CAYSYX010000246.1:0-13569 GCA_964435055.1 uncultured Polyangium sp.
CTTCGAGCCGACATCGTGGATCGACCAGCCTGATCACTACTTGATGGTTCCGATGACGGGCGACGTTTCAACGGACGATTCGTTGTTTGCCGGGAAGATCGATTTTCGCGGATGCGGAGCGTTTCGCTTGAAGCCCACGCGCTGATCGTTCCTTGCCCCCGGGCAAATCAGCCGCTATCTCCTGCCCCATGCAACCCTCAGCGACGCCGAAGCAAGTTTCGGCTCGGCCTTACATCCGCCTCTGGCTCTACATTGTTGCCGGCCTCGTGTTTGCGATGGTCATCGTCGGCGGAGCGACTCGACTGACCGATTCCGGTTTGTCAATCACGGAGTGGAAGCCGATTCTCGGGGCGATTCCGCCCATGAACGACGCGGATTGGCAGGATGCATTTCGCAAATACCAAACCATTCCCGAATATCACTTGGTGAACAAGGGGATGACGGTCGATGCGTTCAAGTACATTTATTGGTGGGAATGGTCGCATCGATTTTTGGGGCGCTTCATCGGTGTGGCGTTCTTCGTCCCATTCGTGATTTTTTGGGCGACGAAGAGAATCGAGCGGCAGGCGATTCCGAGGCTTTTGGGTTTGTTCGTGCTCGGAGGTCTGCAGGGGCTTTTGGGTTGGTTCATGGTGAAGAGCGGGCTCGTGGATCGGGTGGACGTGAGTCATTATCGTTTGTCCGCGCACTTGACGTTGGCGGTGACCATTTACACGGCGATTCTTTGGACGGCGGTTGGTTTTGGAAAAACCGCTCGGGATGTATTCGGTTCACGTCGGGGAATCGAAGCGTTTTCGATCGTGGCGATCGCGCTTTTGCAGGTGGCGATCGGCGGGTTCGTCGCGGGACTCAAAGCCGGGCTCAATTACAATACGTGGCCGCTCATGGCGGACAAACTCATTCCCCCGGGGCTCGGGATGTTGTCGCCGTGGTGGATGAATTTTTTCGAGAATGCGATGACGGTGCAATTCATTCATCGCCTGGTCGCGTACATCTTGTTTGGCGTGACGCTCGTGCATGTTTTGCGCGGACGAAGTTTGACGGGGAACTTGCTTTTGGCCGGCGTGTTGGGCCAGGCGATCCTGGGCATCTGCACGCTTCTGTGGCACGTACCGATCTCTCTTGCGCTCGTGCATCAAGGCGGAGCGCTCGTGGTGCTGGCGGCGGCGGTGGTGCATTTGCATCGAGTTGCGTCGGCGGCGAAGGCGCCTGAAGCGGGGCCGGCCGACATCTCCGAGAAGCTGGTCGCGAATCCCAAAGCCGCGTAATGCGGAATCTTTTGGGGGAACGATTTCCGAGAAAAATTTGACAAGGCGCCGTTGATCACGGACGATGTACGATATGGTTCGTCCTTATCGTCGTTCGTTGATTCCGTGGCTCTTGGTATCGGCCATGACCCCGATCTGTTGGTCGGCACAGTCGCTCGCCGCGGCGCCTGCGAATGACAAATGTCCAGGTGCGGAGGTCATTCCGCCGGCGGGGCCATTTCCGTATCAGTCGAGCTTGGTGACGAATTTGAACGAAGCGACGACGACGGGCGAGCCATTACCGTCGTGTGTCACGTCGGCGTCCCGAGGTCTTTGGTATTCGTTTACGCCGCAGGTGACGGCCGATTATCGAATTTCCACGTGCAGTCCGCCCACGAAAACCACCGTGTACGATACGGTGCTCGGGGTATTTCATTCTTCGAATGGAACATGTTCGGGCACGTTGATCGAAGAAGTGAACGGTTGCGGCGATGATGAATGCACGAAGCAATCGGCGGTGACGGTGTCGTTGAACGCGGGGACGACGTATTACATCATCGCCTCGAAATGGGGTGGCGGCGTGCCTGCGGCCGACGAACGGGCCATGCAGATCGAAATCACCAAAGCCCCCACCAACGACAGTTGCGAAAATGCCGCAACGTTGCCGCTCGACCGTACGGTGACGGGATCCTTGACCTTGGCGGCGAACGATTACGAAGTTTCCACTGCCGGTCCGAATTGTTATTCGCTCCCCGCCAATCCATTTCCGATCGGACAACCTGCGTCGCCTCCGAGCGCCATGGGGCGCGACGTTGCTTATGCATTTACCGCTCCAACCGATGGATTGTATCAATTCAAGGCGCAATCGACGATTGGCGGCGGCGACTTGGCTTTGCACGTCGCGTCTTCGTGCACATCGGGCATGGGACCTCATACGCTGACGGATTGTCTGGGCGCATCGAATCGTAATGGCAACAGCGCCGAGTATTTCGCGACGGAAGAAGTCGTCTGTGCGCCGGTCAATGCGGGACAAACCGTGTACGTCTACGTGGACGAGGCCGACATCGCGACGGCGGGAGCTCGATTTACCCTGGAAGCTTCGCAATGTATCTCCGAAGTGGAACCCAATGACGATACGACGCAGCCGGCGACGCCGGCCTGCGGGCTGGTCGGGACGATTCTTTTCGCCGGCGATCAAGACTTTTACACGCTGGGTTCGCCGCCTGCGGGTACGCGCGTATTCGCGATGGCCGATGGCGCGGCTGCGAACAACACCGATTTCGACATGCGCATCACGACCGAGACCGACACGCTCGAATACGACGATGCCAACAATTCGACGCCTTGGGGACCGGGTTCTCCCAATATCGCGGGTTGTCCATTGACGGGCGCGCCGACGTTCGTGAAAATGGACTTATTCGGAGGCATGAACGCGTCCGAGCCTTATCACTTGTACACGGTTTTGCAGCCTCCCGGCTCGGGCCTCGGGGGTTCGTCCGCAACCGCGGAGGTCGAACCGAACAATACGCCGGCTGGAGCAACGGCCGCGAAAAACATGTTTTTCTCCGGGACGATTTCCAACGGCGGCGCCATGGGCGATCGGGATCTGTTCAAGTTTTGCGCCGAAGAAGGCGATTTGATTTACTTGAGCGTCGACGGCGATCCATTACGCGACGAAACCCCGATTGATCCCAGCATCTTTCTTCTCGATAGTACCGGAAGGGAATTGTTGAATTGGTCCGACAGCAACAATTTCTCGGTGGCATTTCCAAGTCCCGGGACGCTGGATGCGATTTCGCCCCGTTCTCCCGGAGAGGCGGCGGTGTTTCGCGCCCGCACGACGGGCTTGCATTACGCGGGCGTGCAAACGCAGTTCGAGCAGGAGCCGTATGGGACCGGCGATTACCTTTATTCGATCGCGCTCGGTTGTCTGCGCGGTGATGAAGTGCACGCGGATTTGGGAATTGGAATCGTGGATTCGCCCGATCCCATTCACAGCAACGAACTGCTCGATTTGAAAATCGACGTCATCAACCAAGGTCCACGCATGGCGCTCGAGCCGCATTGGACGATGTCGATTCCGGCGAATACGACGTTAACGAACATCACGGGGCCGTCGGAATGGACGTGCACGACGGCCGGCGGGCTCATTGATTGCCACACATCAACGTGTTTTCCCGCCGGAAGCACGGCGACCTTTTCGGTTCAGCTGCGAGCGAACGAGTGCATCCAGCCGGGTTTGATGACGCATGCGGCGACGATTACGAGCCTGACGACGGATCCGAATCCCATCAATGACACGGCGATGGAGACGACCGAAATCGTGGACGGAGGTGCCTGCGAAGACGGCAATCCATGTACGATCATGGATACGTGTACGAATGGCGTCTGTATCGGCGGACCGGCCAATGATTGCAACGACGACAACGTGTGCACGAACGATACGTGCGTCGCCGGCGGCGGCTGCATGCATACGAACAACACGAATACGTGCGATGACGCGAATACATGCACGACGGCGGATAAATGCGTCAATGGGCAATGCGTGGGCGGAGCGCCGCTCGATTGCAATGACGGAGATGTTTGCACGGACGATTTGTGCGACGCGATGACGGGATGTTTCAAGCAATTCAATACGGCTCCGTGTGACGACGGCAATGGGTGTACGACGGCCGATCATTGTGCATCGGGTGTGTGTACGGGCGGCCCGCCGCTCGCTTGCGCACCGCAGAACGATTGTCAGTCATCGGGTATTTGTGATCCGATGACGGGCGCGTGCGCGTATTTCTTGAAACCCGACGGCGCGGCGTGTGACGACGGCAATGCATGTACGAAGAACGATACATGTGTCGCCGGTGCATGTATCAAATCCGCCATCACTGTTTGTCCGGTCCCGACGGATGCGTGTCATGGTTCTGGGATTTGCAATCCGAGCACGGGATTGTGCGATTATCCGATCATCGGCGGCGATTTGGATGGCGATGGGCTGGGCGATGCGTGTGATTCCGATATCGATGGCGACGGAATATCAAATAGCGACGAAAAAACGTGGGGGATGAATCCCACGTCGAAAGACAGCGACGGCGACGATATCGATGATTGCACGGAAGTTTGTCCGGCCAATGGCGGCGGTTGTTTTGACGGGACGACCTGCAAGGTCGACAAACCCACGAATACAGATGGCGACGATACGATCGACGCGCTCGATTCCGACAGCGACAACGATGGCGCGTCGGATGCGCAGGAAGCGGGCGATACGGATTTGCTGACGCCGCCGTTTGATTCGAATAACGATGGCCTTGCGGATTATCGGGATCCGAATACGAAGGACGGTTCCGGAGGAGCGGGCGGAGATATTGTGCTAACCGGCGGGGGATGCTCGACGGCACCGCACCAGCAGCGTTCGGCATGGCCATTGTGGTTGTTGGCGCTTGGAATTGCGGCAAAGAAATGGCGACGGCGTCCATCGAACGCGTAAAAGCCGACGCTTTGCCGACAGCCTGTTGAACGCTCGCCATTCGCGCCCGAAAGCCGAGCCGACGGGGCGAGGCTTGTCCCTGAGGCGGCGATTGCGAGGTTCCGTCGAGCTTCTCGATCGACCCCGGAGTCATGATGTCTTGAATGGCATCGAAACCAAGGCCTCGCCAACTTCGCTTCGGGCGGATTTCCCGACAAGCGCAACCACAACCCACGTCGCGCATCACGCCTTGACAAACTCACCCGCCGCGGCATCTTCGCCGCATGAACCATCGCTCCGTTTATGAACGATTGTTGTCCCCGGAAAACGAGGCTGCGCTTCTTCGGGTGCTGCAAGAACAAGGCGTCATATCGCTCGTTCGGGCAAACCACGCGACCGTACGACGGGATCATTCGCCGCCTTATGTGCTCTTGACCGTCGAAGCCGAGCAAGGTGTCTCGGCGCATTGCACCTGCGTATTTTTGAACGTGGGCGACATTGTGCCCGAGCAGGGAAGCGTGCCGTATTATTTGCCGTTGGTGGCCATTGCCCAGCTCATCCATGCCGACGAAGATCGCAGTGCGATCATCCTGGCGCATGAATTGCTGCACCTCGACGATACGCTCGCGCTCGTGGAGCGAGATCCGAGTTATCCGCAGCGCGTGATGGACTTCGGGATGAACAATACGCAAGACCCGGCATTACTCGACCAAACCATCGACCTCGAGGTGTTCAAGCTGTTTTCGCTCGAGCCCCAAGCGTTTGCCTTGGATTATGCCCATGGGGACACGGCGCTCGAAATTCCGTTCCTGGGACGAATGATTCGCGTCGTGTGTTTTTCCTCGGAGGAATACGTCCATCACCGAATGGCGGAATATGTCTCGGGTTTCGAGCAGCAATTGAGCGAAATGCATCCGACGCAGAAGGAACGCATTCACGCGGAATTTGAACGAGCGGTCAATAAGTACGGACAAACGTTGCTGGGTCCGTCGCCATACGCGCGGGTGGAGGAGATCAATGCGGCGATCGTGACGAAAATGCTGGATCCGACGCGTTGGGACAAGTCGAGGAAGAAGCCGACAGCCCCGAGTCTTTAATCAGCACAGCAAAAATTTGCTTCCGAAGCGCTGCTGGGCTACGGAGATTTCGTGGATTCTTCCAACGACCAGGATGATGACTTCCTCGTGGATTGGCTCTTCCGAGCATTCGTCGGAACGAGCGAGATTCATGAAAAAAACGCAGGGAAAACCAAGCGATTCTTCACCGTCGTCAATGAACACGTCATCGCACCGAGGAGTTTGGAGCTGCCTACGGTGGAACTCCAGCTGCTTCCCCCCAAACTGTGGCAACGGCAAGGCGGCCTGAATTCGCCGCTCATGGGGGGCGTCATCGGATCGTGGCAACGAGCGTCCAAACATGACGACACGACGACGTATATCGAGCATATCGAGCTGCAGAATGTGCGCTGTTTTGAAAAGCTCGAGATCGATTTTCAGCGGGGAATGAACATCCTGATTGGCGTCAATGGATCCGGAAAAACCACAATCCTCGATGCTCTCGCGGCTGGACTTGCACCTTTCGTCGAAATGCTTCAGCCGATGGAGCATGCCCAATGGAGCTTTTTGGACAAGAAAGACGTGCGGATCTCGGGGACAGCCAAAGGCATTACGCCTGTCTTCGAGCCGCAATACCCGGCGAAAGTCATCGAACGCACGCAAAGTGGGTCATGGCCAATCACAACAACGCTCAAACGAACTGGAACCGGGAGAGAGAGCATCATCGGTGGATTTGGAAATTCAAGTACAACATCGGGCGAAGTGATGCAATGGGCGGTTCAGGAGGGTTTTGACGTTACCCTGCCGCTCGTTGCCTATTACGGAACCGAACGTGTTTGGCAAGGTAAAGCAGAGGCGACGAATCAACGGGATGACTTGTCGCGTTTGGCCGGATACCATGATTGCCTCGAACCGTCCGCCAATTTGACGAACATGCGGTCATGGTTTCGCCGAATGGAACTGCTCGGGTTGCAGGACGGCCAGATTCCGCCGGCGCTCGAAGCTTGTAAACGGGCCATTCTCGGTTGCCTCGACGGTTTTGACGTCGTCCGTTATGACGCGCGGTTGAATGATCTTGCCGCGCGGTCCACGAAAACCGGGTTGTTTTTAGGCTTCGATCAGCTCAGCGCGGGTCAACGCAACATGCTTGGAATGGTCGCCGACATTGCGTATCGCGCCGCCACGCTGAATCCACATTTCGGCGCGGAAGCAACTGTGCAAACGCCGGGAATGGTGCTTGTCGACGAGCTGGATTTACATCTGCATCCAGCTTGGCAGCGGCGAATCGTCGGTGCTCTGCAACGAGCTTTTCCACGAATGCAGTTCATCGTGACAACCCATTCTCCGCAGGTGCTCGGCGCCGTCCGGCACGATTCGATTTTGGTTCTCGAAGATGGCCGGGTCTATCATCCTCCAGCGCCAACCTTCGGCCGCGATTCAAATTCGATTTTGGCGGAAATCCTGGATGTTTCGGAACGTCCTGTGGAAGCTGTGGCGCGCATTGAAGAGGTGACCCGTTTGCTCGACGACGGCCATTACGTACAAGCTCGCACGGCGCTCGATGCGCTGGCCAAGGAATGGACCGAGCGTGATCCCGACGTGGTACGGCTGCGAAACGTATTGAGCGTGGTGGAACGAATCGATGCGAGCGATTGACAAGGGTCCGGAGCCGAAGGCTCTGCCGGCATATCGAGCCGTTCCGGGAGCCACGTACGACGGAAAAGACTTTACACCCGTCAAGGATGCCATTCGCGACGCAATCTTGCGCGACCAGTTTCATTTGTGCTGCTACTGTCTGCGCCGAATCTCGAGCGAAACACAGCCGCATCCGACAAAGCCCGACGTCCCGGCCGTCGTGAAAATGAAAATCGAGCATTGGCATCGCAAGACGCATTTCCGCATTTGCAGCTCGTGTGGAGCAATCTACTTGGCGCGTGCCTTGGAGGACAGGGTTCGCCTTGGTCGGCGCAAACCTGCGATACGCGCAAGGGGGAAGCTGCCATTACGTTGAATCCTTTGGACCCAAAGCACATCGCCATGCTGTATTGCACGAGCAGCGGACGACTCGAATCGAAGAATTCAACGTTTCAGCAAGACATTGATGTCCGGCTCGGCTTGAATCACACGATTCTGGTTCGGGAGCGCAAGACGATGCTCGATCGAGCGCTCGAACATCTAAAACACCGTTATCCGACATCCGGCTTTCCAGTCGGCAAAGTCAAAAACCTCATCCATGAATTGGAAACGCCGACCGACGGAAAACTACCCGAGTTCTGCAACGTGCTGCGCTTGTGGGCTCAAAAGCGATTCGGCGAACTCGTATAACCCCGCCAAACCCCTGCCCCGCACTTCAATTCATCAGCATCACATACCCGTCGGGGCCATTTTTGCTCACGTAGGAAGCTCCACCCGTCGACATCGTTCCATCGAATGCCCCGGTCACGACCACCTGGCCTGTCGGCAACATCGAAATGGATCCAAATCGTTCTTCACCGGCGCCGCCCGCACGGGTTTGTCGAATCACCTTGCCCGTCGAATCCATCCAAATCACGAACAAGTCACTTTCGCCCGCGCTCGTCAAGGTTTGTCCCGCCACTTGCAATTTGTTCGTGAAGTCCCCGGCGATCACGAATCCACCGCCTTTCACGTGCATCGCATCCACATAGCCGACTTCATCGGCCGCGAATACCTGCGAAGACATGGGTTGCCCATCGACATCGAGCTGCACCATGGCGATGCCTTGCGTGGGCGTCGAAAGCTTCATCCCGAATACGTCGACATCGCCCGAACATGCCCCGATGAGCCAAGGCAAACCCTGATGGTCGACGTGCACGGCAAATGGAAAATACCCAGCTTCATGCGTGAGTCCTCGCGACCAAGACAACTTGCCGGCCGCATCGAATGCCGCGAGGAATTGGCCGTCGACCATTCCGGTGTCGGGAAGCTGTCCGGTACCAAAATCCGGAGCACCTTCGTAAAACCCGCTCATTAGGATTTGTCCCTGCGGCTGGATCGTAATGGACGCGCTGCCTTCGTATCCTGCTCCGCCAAACGATTTTGCCCACGCGACTTTGCCGACCTTGTCGACGTTCGCCAGGAAAAGATCGGACTGACCTTTGCTTTTCAAGGCCACACCGCCGACGTTGATATCGCCCTCGTACGTTCCCGACCAAAGGATGTTCCCATTCGGGGCGATCGCGATCCGTCCGCCGGTTTGTTCGCCCGCACCGCCCGCGGTCAGCGCAAATCGATATTCGCCGTTGGCATTAAAAGAAGCGAGGAACGCATCGCCGGTGGTTTGACTGTCGAGCATTCCGCCGCCGAAATTGATGGTGCCGATCATCACGCCCGAAAGAAGCACTCCTCCGTCGTCATCGACGGCGATTCCCGTCGGAACGTGTCCGCCGGTCTCTCCGAAACGGCGCACGCGGATGATTTTGCCGGTGGAATCGATCCAGGCGAGGAAAATGTCGCTGTCCGAAACGCTGTCGATTTGACCGGCCGGACCGAAATCGATCCGAGATTGCATGGTTCCCGCCACGACGATTTGCCCGGAATTCGTGGACGCGACAAACCACCCCATTTGTTCGTCATCGCCGGCCAAAACCTTCGTCCAAGCCACAGGCCCTCCGGCCGAACCGGCCGCGATGTTCAAAGCTTCATCATCGCCTCCACAACCGACGAGCGTCGAAAAGACGAGCCCCAATCCCATCAATCCGCGGGCAAACATCATTTTGCGCATTTGTTTTCCCCCTGAAGCAACGTCTCGAGGTTCGGAAAAGACGGGCGCACACGGCCGTCCCCGGGGTCGTTCGCGACACCCACGCTGCTCCCCTGCGTAGGCGCCAAGATGACGCCGAACTCGCCCCGACGCACGCTCGATTTTCAAAGCAATGAACATTCAAAAAGGGACAAACACGACGCTCCGCCCCGAGGCGACGTCCACGTTTTTCCTTTGTTCGTGTTTCATGACGAGCACGATTGACACCCGGCACGAAAGCACCGATCCTACGGCCCGACATCATGATTACCTCGACGAATGCGCCCAACGTCTTCCAGATCCAAGTCACGCCACGCGCAAACGTCACGCGTGAAGCGCTCGAGAGCCGACTGTTTGACTTGACAAAGCTGTTTGTCCTGCCAACGCATCCGCATGTCGCTCCGGAAATGCTCGAACACCGCCTGCTCGTGAGTACGGATGGAACGATCCTGTGGCAAATCGGCGCCGACGGCGTCGAAGACAGCGCCGATGATTCCCTGACAAACTCGGACGTCGCCGGCATCGTTCACGCCGAAGTCGAGCGACTCGTCGAACCGTTCGGAGTGTTGCAATCGTTTTCGGCGTATTCGCGCCTGGGTATTCCCAGCTCGTTCGTCGAAGTCCCCATCGACACGGCCGGCGACGCGGAGGGCGACTCCGACGTCGTGTCTTTTGCTGCGGAAGAAGCGCCTTGGGTCGATTATGCGATTGATTCCAAGACGCCCTTGGCCGGCATGGAATTGCCTGCGATATGGCTCGATCGAATACGCGAATATCGTTCGGCCGCTCCTGCCGAGCCCAACTTGAAACCTCAAGGTAAAGGGCACGTGTATTTCGGGCTCGAAGACAAATCCCATCGTCAATGGCTCACGGAGTATTTCGAGGCGAAAATGGCGGGCAGCGGGGAAGCCGAGCGGCGCATCCTTCGAGCCTTTGCCGCATTTCAATCGCGTGAAGGCACGACGGCGTCGATCAATACGTACGACGGGCAAATCGTGACGTGGGGCTCGGGTTGGGGAGGTCTCGGTTGGCTCGGTACGGTGATGGCTCGAGCAACGTCGGACAATGCCGTACGGGCGGCGTTCCATCGAGCCGGCGTGCGTTATCGAGGTCGCAATACTTACGATATCGTCGATTTGAATTCCAAACGTGTCGTGACGGGCAAACAAGAAGCGCTGGAGGTCATGCGGGCATCGGTGCCGTACCTCCGTTTTTTGATTCATTTGGCTCGCTCCCCGGAAACTCGACGAGCCGTCGCCGACGCGCAGCTCGGGACGTTTTTCGTGAGCGCCGGGGATATTTCGAATGCCCGGGAGATCGCGACGCAGGCGCTCTTCAATATGGTTTCGCATTTGAAACATTGGCAACCGGGGTACGCCGTGGGCTGTTTGGAATGGGCCGTGCCGCAACTGAATGGAGCCGCCATTTCCGCGGAACGAGACAAACGTTTGGCGCACCTGATCGGGCGATATTTTTACGGCAAGGCGCGCGGACATGCCAAACTTCCCGATTGGAAACAATTTCAAGGTTATTGGCGGCACATGAAAGAAGACGGGCTCGATTGTCTGGACGATCCTTTCATTCGAGCTTCGGCGCCGCCCACGGACGATCCCTTTTCGACGAACGGCAACGAGACCGCACCGAATCGCAACACGACGCCGACGACGCCGCAAACACCGCGAAGTCGGCTCTTGCGAAGGACCTTGGCGCCTTACGACGATTTGCAGACGATTGCTATGGGCAAAGGTTTGCTGCGTCGAGGCGCGGAGGGCATTTCCATTCGCGCGATTCAATTGGTTCTTTTGCGTCAGGGGTATTCGCTGCCTCGAGGTGCGAACGGCGAATTCGATGAAAGCATGGGCTTGGCCGTCGCCGCATTTCAAAAGGCGCACGGGCTCTTGGCCGACGGGACGATTGGAGCGCAGACGCTCCGAACCATGGACGAAGCTGACTCGAGCGGGAGTGACGGATGACGACACCGACGATTGAAAAAACATTGACACAATTGCGCAAGCGCTGGAACAAACTCGTCGTACGCGAAGAAAAGAAGATACGGCTCAGTTCGTGGGAAGAGCCCACGCTCATTCGTAACCTGGGCGTCGTGTCGAAGCTGAACGTGATGAACACGACGACGTACGCGAATTCATCGGCGGAAGTGGTGGTCATTCCTTGGGCGGAAATCGAGAAACCCAAAAAAGCCATCGATGCGTTCGAGAAAAAACTCGAAGAAATGACTTCGAAGGGTTTGGCGCGCCTATTAAAAAAGCCGTTGCCGGAGCTTTGCGAAGCGCACGGCATATCGCTCGTGACGTTCGTGGAAGGTATGTTCGACGCGGACGAAGCGACGAATACGCGGCGACGAGAAGCATTGGACTGGGCGGAAAAACGATTTCCGGCGGCTGCGGAGCGGATGAAGGAAGTGTACGGATTGCGACTGCCGCGGTATGTGGCGACGTTCGCCGGGTTTTGGCGGAGTTTGGACGGTTATGAGAAGAAAGGATTGGAGCATCTGGGACGTTCGCCCGGAGGCATCATGGTCTGGTTCGAAGAAACCGGATTGACACGAAAAACTCGAGACAACCTCGATCCACGGCTCGATTGTCGATTTCGCGCCGATCCTCCCGAATTGGTGACGCTGATGTGGGGCGATTGCGACGGATTGCATTATGGTTTGTGGTACGACGATCCGGCGGATTTCCCGACGCACATCGCGCATAACTATGCCCGGGATTCATCGGAAACCTGGCGCGACAAGGCGCATACGCCGCTCGGGGTTTTGCTGGATCGAGCGGAGCAGCGGATTCGGAATGAAGATGGGGACGAGGCGCCGTCGTTGTCGGTGCATGCGATTCATGCGGCGTTGAAATGGTTTGTCCAAGCGGATGCGCAGGCATTGGCGCAGGATTCTCCGGCGAAACGATGGCTCACGGCGACGCGGATCCCGAGCATCGGGACATTCGGTCCGGGATTGCCGCCGAAAGCGGGGACGATCAAGGAAAAGGACACGCACAAGCGTCTCGAGGTTTGGCGAAAAAATGCGAAATTGGCTCGGGAATGGATTGAAACGGCAAGCACGGACTGCGCAAAGGGCAAGCCGGCGGCGGCATTGACGTACGGATTGGATTTGTTGTGGGCCGACGTGGACGAACATCGCAAAGCCGGGGAGGTGCTTCTGACGATGGCGTACGAAAAACTCGGACGGAGAGCATTCGCGGAAATAACAAAAGTGCATTTTGCTCATCGGGATTTGTCGAGCGTGGGGGTTTATTTGAATGAGGGGGAAGAGGCGGACGCAGCGGCCACGGCGTGATGGTTCGGCAGTTTCCCTCAATCCAGTTCACGTTGGGGGGCTACGCCCCCCAAACCCGCCGAGTTCAGGTGAAGGCGCACCAAGCGATTTTGTTCATTGCTGGGGCGAATTTCAATGGGTTTGTCAGTTCTAGCGCTTGATTGATGGCTCGCTCCAGATAAGGTCGTCCTTGTCGGGGAGAAGAAAGTGGCTCGTCCCCTTTGTTGACTTGAAGTCCAAGCGTATGCCAATTTCTCTCGCCGTCGTGCCAACGTCGATATTCGAAACGCTGTGATTATCGTCGTGAATTTCTTTTATGTTGCCCCAGCGAACAACTCGGTCTGCCCGCTTTCCGATGACTGGTTGCCCCACCTTGAGCCGGCAGGAGGATGCCCGCACGATAATGACATAACCGCCCTTCTTGGGGTTTTCAACAGATTCAAGATGTACGGACGCATTGGGCACCCCGATATAGGTTCGTTCGAGATAAATGCCTGCAACGACATGCCATAACGACTTGCAATAGGCCTGTACGAAACCCAAGAGTTCTTGCATCTCGGCAGCACCGAGGACGTCACCTGGTGCCCCACCATGATGTGCGATTTGGTTCCTTCTACTTACGAGATTGCTCAAGCGCTCTTCGACTACGGTGGAAGAAACGAGCTCGGACCCCTCGATGTTGAGGTACCATTCAACCAATGGGTCAGCCTGACGAGCCGCATTGTTGACGTCATCGATACCAATGGAATTGAATAACTCGT
>CAYSYX010000247.1:0-9642 GCA_964435055.1 uncultured Polyangium sp.
ACGTAATGCCCAGCGCTGCGCCTCCTTGAGATGACGCTTCGGCGCCGTAATCGTCCGCATCGAACCATCACGCTTCGGAATATGCCACGTCCGATAATGCGTCCCCGTGTCGACCTCGCGATGATACGTGAGCCACCGAAGGCGCGATAGGGTGATACCAAGCGCAGCAACGAGTTTTTCGAGACTGTCAATTTCCGTGAGCTGATTGTCTTTGGCGCGTTCTTCTCGACCGTCGATATCGAGTTTGTCAGGGCTCGCATCGTCGTCCCAATGGACCGAACCCAGGTGGGCGATATGCGTCTCGCGATATGCATCCCACGCAAGGCGCTTCATCGCCCGGCGCGCTTCAGCCTCGGCTCGTTTCTTGTCTTTGAACGAACCCTTCTGGCGATCCGTAAGCGTGGAGGGATCGATCCCCTCCGTCGAAACGCCCTTCTTGGCCAGCTCCGCACGTACCCATGCCGCAATGCCGCCCGCTTCCCGAATTGATTTCCAACGCGCTCTTCGCTCTTCACGCTCAGCCAAAAGCCGCGCCTCTTGCTCCGGTGTACGAGCGTACGGGCGTGAGCCTTCTCGGCCTTTTTGCGGTGTGCCTGGCGACTGGGCCACGTCGGCTCTTGCCGGAGGATCCGCAGGAAGATGATGGTCGAAACGAGCCGTCATTGTTTACTCTCCGCGCACCAATCAACGCAATCAACGTTCAAAGCGCGCCCGAGAAGCTGAATCAAAACAAGTTCGCGAGGGTCGAACAGCCGAGAGAGGCGTGATACGCATCACCATCTCACATGGGGCACGGTAGCCTCACCGGTTCTCCGCGCTAGACACCCCTAGCTCGCGCGGAGAAACGGCGGTCTGCGTCGTTGGTTCAGCTCTCCGCGCGAGCTAGGGGTGTCTAGCGCGAAGAGAACCAAGAACAGGCTACCTTGTGGAGACATGACAGGCTGAGTGTCCAGAACGGCGCGACGCCGTTCTCGCGCTCGAGGCGCGTAGGCTGGTGCGCATGGCGCCTCACTCCGCCGATCGACCCAAACGTGGTCCCGAAACCCATTCGGCAGCGTTGTTGTAAACGCTGCTCGACCGCTTCGATGACGACGTTGTTACGCGACCTCCTTTTTCATTCCGCCTCTCCGACGTAACATGGTTTCGAAATCAAAAAAAGACCCATTCCAAGTCGAGTCGACAAATTTCTTATGCCCCAGACAGCTCAAGCCAGGGCTGCCGAAGCACCACCTCCACCAAGATCGCCGGCATCGATAAAACCCTTGATTGCCAACGACCCAAGTCGATTGAAATACTCCTCACGCGCGTCGTCTTCGGTATCGAAATCAAGGGTTTGGTAGCGTTCAACGGCATTTTGCAAAACCCATCCCAGACGGACTCGTTTTCCATCCAGCGAAATTTTGCACGTCTCCTCGGCGCCTCGAGCATCGCGGCGAGTCACCGTTCGTGTTTCGGCGCGAATCTTGGCGCGACCTTCGGGCGTACTGCGCAAAGCTTCCGCCGCTGCGCGTTCTCGGGCATACGCCGTGCGTAATGCAAGCATGTGTTCACACGGGCCCTCGCGAAGAGCGGACCGGACAAACGTGATGCAATTGCAAGAAGCTTCGGTCACTCGACCTTCGAGGTCAAGCGTAAACCGTGGAGCGTACGAACGGCGGGCTTCGAGGTCTTTGGTTTCGCCACAGATTTCAAGACCCTCTCCCGCGATCGTGTGCTCTTTGGTGATCATCACCGCGCCCTTCGTTTCCAAGAAACGAAGCGCTCGTACTTCACGTGGCGTTGCCGCTCGCGTCACTTCGTCTTCGATAGGCGTTGCAAAGAGAGCACGGCGTCGAAACACATCGCGCGCAACGTCGAGAACGACTTCACCTCGAAGACACCCACGCTGAAGCGCGGCCCGAACCTTCTCCGCGGACGTACCAAGCGTTTTGGTGAGCGTTGTAAGCGATTGCGCTCCGGATTTTCCAAGCTCCTCGATGACGCGTTCGGCAAGGGCGGATGCGTTTGCCGGCGGAACGAGCTGATCGAACGTAGCTGCACTCGACCAACTCGAGTCGGTCCATCCGGTAAAACCCAGCGTCAAACTTGCTTGGGCCGGACGCTTCGGTGGAACAACTCCACGGCCTTGACTCGGATCCTCCGGCGCCTGCGCGTTTCCCTCGAGATCCAGGATCCAAAATACGGGCAAACCCGCTCCGAGCAGTGAGATCCGAACACGCGCAACGTGGGAGAGCAAGCGACCCAGCGCAAGCAAACGTTGGCGGCCATAGGTGCGAATGACCATCGGTTTCGAGCCGCTGTACGGTGCTCCGTGCGTCTCGAGGACGACGCCGAAAGGCTCGATGACGATGCGTGGTTTTTTGCCCGGTAGAAGCTCGAATCGCAAAGCTCGCGGCGCCTTCTTCGCCCGGCGAACGCTGAGCACATAGAGGATGTTGTACAGATCGACAGGGGCGATCTCGCAGGTCGTTGCGGGTAACATGGCCGCCGATTGCACCTGCAAGAAGCTCTTGAGCCATCCAGCTCCAACGGCGGCCGTTCGTTCGATCGGTTCGCCTTGGGCATCGCCAACGCCGATGTCGAGATGCAGGGGCAAGTACGAGCGAAGTCGACTGACGGTTGGCAGGAGCGAAGGCGGTGCCTGGAAAAACCCCGTGCCGGGCGATACCTTGCGATCGTCAAAAAAGTCGAGCGGAAACGAAAGACGCGCGTACGCACTTTCATCTCGGGAAAACACCTCGAATGCCGCTTCGTCGTCGATCGTGAGAACAGGATCGCAACCTTCGACGGCGGCCGCATCGCCTTCGAGTTCGCGCGTAATCATTGCTTTTTGCGCTTCCCACACACCAGCGCCCGCGCGTTTGCCCTTGGCGAGCAGGTAGGCGAGGTACGCAGATCGATCCTTGCCGGCATATCGAAGGTCGCTGTCACGAACCATGAAGAGCGTGGCGAGCGCATCCCGAAGGAGCGCTTCATCACGTACACGTCCGGTAAGTGCGGGTCGAGGCGCGGAGGATTGCGTCGCACGCACCGCATCGAGTGCGATGACGACGTCCGAACGTGTGCCGTCGAAACGAACTTCGCTCTTGCGGTCATATCGGAGCGACACCGTGCGTGATGCGGCAGGAACAGTCGCAGCACTCATGAATTCACCTCGGTGGCTGAAGAATCAGACGACGTTGACGCTTGACGAGCCAAACTGGCGGCATCGATGCGGCGAGCTCGTCGCATGGCGCGGTAGGCGGATTTGCGAAGTTCAGCGTCGAGCGACTTGTCGAAGGCAACGGCGTTGAGCGCGGCTTGAGCATCCGCGCCCCCGGTACGGCCCAACGTGAGCGCGGCATCGATACGGGCTGCTTTTTCCGCGGATGCATCTTGCAGAAGGGCGACGAGTGCCGTGGTGGCGTGATCAGCAAGGGCCACGCGTAACGCGAAGGGGCGAGCGGCGGACGAACCGAGCGTCGATGCATCCGCGTGAGCGAACCGGGCCAGGGCATCGGGGTCGGGCAGGGGCTTGGAAAATACGGAGCTGATGGCGGCTGGTGAAAATGCTGCGAGCGAGCCCGCGGCCGATGTGCGCACGTCTCTGTCCGGGTCACGAACGGCGGCGATGAGGCGTGGTTTGTCCTCGGCAAGCCCCAGCAAGCCCAGCGTGCGTACGGCTTCTGCGCGAACGCCGGCAGGTGCATCGGTACGGGCAAGAGCTGCACGTGCGGCGGGGGCGATGGACATGGCCTTCCATCGGCCGGCGGCCCAGAGCGCGCGAGCCCATGCCTTTGCCTCTGCACTGCGAATATTGTCGTCGTCGCACGCCCATCGTTCGGCCGCCATGGTTGCGGCACTCGTGAGAGCTGGGCCAAGGGCGGACTGTTTGTCCGACGTCATAAGAAGACCGGCAAGCCATGCGGCACCTTCGCGCGCGGTCGGCGCTGAATTGCCGAGCAGCTTGACGAGCGCATCGATGGGCAGTGTCTCTCGTCGCAACAGGCCAAACCGCAGCCGCATCACCAGGTCCTGGTCATCGAGCGTTGCCAGGCGTGGCAAGAGCTCGGCTGCGTCGCCTTCGGTCGACAGATACGCCGCTGCTGGATTCGCGATCTCGGCACACGGACTGGCAAGGGCGTGGAGCGCGATGCGCGTCTTGTCATTCGGAAAGAGTTTCTCGAGGGATTTGTACGCTGCCAGGCAGATATCGTCGTCGTCGTTTTCGAGCGCTTGGGCAAGAGCAGCCTCGGACGCGGCGTTCGCAAGTTCGCCGAGGGCTTCGGCGGACGCAATTTGCACGTCGCGTGGGTTTCCGGGCAGCACCAGCATTTCGAGTCGGCTGCGTCCAAGATCCCCGCCGACATGAGCGAGGCCACGTGCGCCCGCGACGGCGAGGGCGATGTCGCTGCTGCGCGCGGCGTCTTCGACTGCGTCACGGGCTTGGCGAGCTGCTTCGGTGTCGGCGAGTTTTCCGTGGATGCGGCCGAGTGCTTCGATGGCGGCTCGATGCAGCACAGGGTCGACCGGCTCTTCCGTCCCCGTCCTTGGCTGAATCACGCCCATGAGTTCTGCAAGCGCGCGTTTGTCGTTCAGGTACCCGAGGGCGAGCAGTGCGCGTCGACGTTCGTCGAGCTCACCGGCCCGGGCAAACAAGATCAGCGGGGCAAGCGCCGCGGCCAACCCGCGCGTGGCTACACCCTCGGCAGCTGACAGCAGAAGATCTCGCGTGCCTGCTTTGATGATGGCCAACAACGGATCGACCGACGCGTTCTTGTCGCGCACGCGAATGGCGTAGCCGGCGGCGGCCGACATGCGCGTCGTTGCGTCTCGATCGCGGAGCAAGCTGGCGAGAACGTCATCGGCTCCGGCATCTTTTGCGGTGGCGAGTTCACGTGCGGCCGTGAGACGCAACGTCGGGTCTTTCGAGCGGGCGAGGGCTTCGAGCAAGATGGCTGCGAGGGTGTGGTCGCGTTTTTCCACATCGAGCCCGACCATTCGAAGGCCGGCATTACATGCCGCATTTCGTACGCCGGCATCATCGTCCTTGAGCATCGACGCCAGCGCGCGGATCGCCGTTTCGGTTTTGGAAAGTCCACCAAGGGCCGTTGCGATGGCTGCGCGTTCGGCGCCGGAGACTTCTTCGGCGCGTAGAGCGAGCACGGTCGCCGCTGCTGCGGTTCCGAGCGTAACGAGCGCGGATTGGGCACGCGTCACAATGGCTGCATCGTCCATGCGCAACAGCACGGAGAGCACTTCGGCGGCTCGGTCGTCCGCGAAGGATGCGAGCAGTTCTGCGGCCCGAAGCCTTACGTCGGGATGTTCGCTTTCCGTTGCGCGGCCGAGTGCCGCACGCACGCGTGGATCTGCAGCGGATGCGAGCCTGTCGAGAACACCGAGGCGAATGTCCGTGTGTTCGCTGGAAAGGGCCCAGAGCAAAGGTTCGAGGCTGCCTTTCGGGCTGAGTTTTTCCAGGAGCGTGAATGCGTAACGGCGAACGTCGGCAACGGAGCTGTTGAGGGCTTCAGCGATGCGGGGCCGTGCTTGCTCGCCGCCGTTGGCAAGTTCGTCCAGGGCCGAGCGGGCGATGTCCCCCGCCGGCGATGCCAGCGCCATGGCGAGCGGAGTTTCCGCGTCGGGCGCGAGTACCTTTTGGATGCCTGTGAGAGCCGCTTTGCGGACGAGGTGGTGGCTGTCGCCGAGTGCGCGCACAAGCGGGGCCAAGGCGATTTCTCGCGTGGCATGCCCTTCGAGCGCCTGCGCCACGATGCGATCGATCGCGTCGCGCCGCACGCGGTGACTCTGTTCGTCGCCGCCCGCATCGGTGCGAACCATGCCGACATAAGCACCAAATGCGAGCTGTAAAAGTTCGGGATCCGGTTTGCCCTGGGTGGGTTTGTCACTGTCGGCAAACAGTTTGCGGAGCCATCCGTCACGCGCTTCGACGTCGCTTTCTTCAGCGCGCCTCGGGGTGTTGTCACCAATCCACGGGGATGAAGCCAGGCGCGGTTTGGCAAGCTTCTCGGCTTCTCGGAAAAACTCGCGCGGTTTGTTCCGTAGCCGCAAGGCTTGAGCGGCTGCATAACGCTGCTCGGGTCTGTCTCCGGCAAGCGCCTCGGCAAGTCCGACGACAATATGGGAACGTTTGCTTTCGTCTGGCCAACTCTTCATCTCGGACGCTTTTTCCGGCTTCGGCGGAAGCAGCACTTCAATGAGATGGCTCAGGTACGCCGCGCTGTCGTGACGCAGTTCGAGCGCACGTGCCGCGGCAAACCGGATCTCGGGACGGCTTGCCGAAAGCGCGGCAGCGAGCAGATCCGGCGATTCGCCACGACGTGCCGCCCGCAAATCACGCGCGAAGATGACGAGCAAAACGCACTCTTGCACTTCTTCAGAGGGATCCTCGAGTCCTTGCAGCATGCCGCCGTAACCTTCGGGCCCAAGTGCGGCGAACGAGAGCACGGCGCCCACACGTATCGGCGGATGCGAATGGCGTAACGTGCCCACAAGCACGGGCAACGCACGCGCGTCGCCCAATCGCGCGAGCCCTTCGCCGGCCCATGAACGCACGGCGAGATCGGCATGGCCAAGCGCGTCGAGCAGCGGCCCTTCTTCGCCTTTACGGGCCGTGTTCGCAAGTCCGCGGGCCGCTTGTTCCCGCACCAATGCGTCCTTGTCTTCGAGCAGCGAAACAAAAAGACGCGTGGTTTGTCGCGCTCCCAGCGTCGCAAGCGCACTCGAGGCCCTTTGCCGTAGCGCTGAAAGCTCGAAGGGCGCGATCGTTCGCTCCAGGTCTTTGTCGAGCAACAGGGCGCGCATCGGATCGACGAGCGCATCGAGGCCCCGTGCGGCACACAGTTCCGCCGCGCGTACACGCAAATCAAGATGCGAGCTTTGCAGGCCGAGGCGCAGGGGAGCGTCGTCTTTGCCAAGCAGCCGATCGAGCGCTTCGATCGCGGCCACGCGAACGTCGGAGACATCGTCTTCGAGGAGTTTTACCAGGGCGCTTCGTACGTCGTCTTCGGGGGCACCGACAAACCCTTTGGCGCCGCGTTGGCGCAACGTCGCGTGAACCGAAGCGACAGCCGCAAGGTGAGCAGCGGCGTTGTTCTTCCCAGCGTTTTCAACGAGCGCATCGTACGCAGCACCCGCGACCGATGCGTCACGATCACCAATGGCGCTCTTGAGCTGCTCGTGCGCACTCGGGTCCTTTTTCTTCGCCGCCAGTTCGTCGACAGCGCGTCGTCGCACATCTGGAAAACGCGCCGCGAGAGCTCGTTCGATGACCGCAGCCGGTTCGTCTTTGCGCAACGTCCACAACGTTCGCAACGCTTCACGGCGCACGTCCGCCGCTTCGTCTTCGATGGCGTCTTCAAGCAACCCCAGCACATCGGACGAACGCCGCTCAGCCTCCTGAAGAAGTAAGGACAAACCGCGCACGCGGATGTCCTGTTGTGACGCGCGTAATGCTAACTCGATGAGGGCTCTTGGCGTCTCGGCGTAGACGCGGGCGAGCGCTTCGTACGCAGCCGAGCGTACATCGGCTTCGGCATCGTCGAGCATCCAGGCGAGCCTCTTGGTCGCGTGGGCGCCATTGAGTTTTGCCAGCGCATACGCCGCACCACGGCGAATCGCGATGGCCGGATCGCGCGATACTTGCAGCAACGCTCCAAGCGCGCGACCGTCACCAAGTTGCGCAAGGGCTCCAGCGCCCGCAAGAGCGGTGTCGACAGAGCGACAAGCTGCCGCCGCGATGAGCGGTGCGACGTCGGTCTCGGCGAGCGGTGCGCGGCCGTTTGACGGAGTGGAACCGCGTTTACCGGCCGCAAGCGCATGATGGATGGCTCCGTTCGACAGGGTTTTTCGCGCCTGGACAAGTGCATCTTCCGACAGCGGGGTTGCTGCTGCGTCGGGGCCGAAGCCCGGTTGCGTCCGTGGGGCTTGCGATTCTGCCGTGCGCCTGACGAGCTCTTCAAACGCGCGCTCGAAGTCTTCGTCGATTTCAAGCAACCGGACAGCAAGGGCAGGGCGTCCCAGCACCGAGACGAGAAACGATAGGCGCCGAACGTCGGGTGCTGCATCGTCGAGCGCCCGCACCAAGAGGGCCGCGAGCGTTGCGCGAAGTTGTGGACCACCCGCCGCAATGCGCGCGATGACCGCAGCCCGTACGTCTGCTTCGCGTGTGGCAAATGCATCTCGCAGCGGCGCAGCCGGATCGGGTTCGTCCAGCAAAACGAGCGTATCGAGCGCCGTCAAACGCACGCCGCGGTCCGCGTCGGTCAATGCCGCCATGGCCGTCGGCCGCGCCAGCGGTGATCCCTTGCCAACCGTAGCCAAATCAGCGATGGCTCGTCGCCTCACGTCGGCCGAGCGCGCGGATGACGCAGCCCGAATCGCATTGAGCGGCGCTGCCGCGTGAAGAGCACACAACGCGCTGTACGCCGCTTTCCGTACGGTCCACGCGTCATCGTCGAGACGTTCACGGATAGCGGCGAGCATGTCGCGCCGCTCGTTCGTTTCGATGACGGTCGCCGCCAACGTTCGCACGTGCGGATCGCGATCCGACGCAAGGAACGTTGCGAGCAGCGCGCGTCCTTCCACTTCGTCGAGCGCTGCCAACGTTCGCACTGCGGCTTCGCGTGCCGGTCGTTGGTTTGCTGATACCGCGGCTTGAAGTGCGACAAACCCGTGGCTGTACGTCGTCGAAGTGTCTTCCGGTGTCGACGTCGCATCCAGCGTAAACCGCGCCAAACCCCGTCCATCGCCGCCGGCGAACAGCGACCCCGTCGCCCCCGTCGACCCCGCGCCACGCGGAGCCGGCCCGATTGCAAGCGCATGAACGGGTGTACCGTCCGCCTCGAAGGACCGCGGCTTGCGTCGATCGGCCAGTCGCCACATCCGAATTTTGCCGTCCGCTCCCCCGGAGATCAGACGGTCACCTGGATCTTCGCCATTCTTGTCGACGGGCGGTGACGGCGTGAAAGCCAAAGCAAGTACGCCGCCCGCGTGTCCACTGTCATCTGCGCCACGCGTCTCGTGCTCGATTGGGCCTTGCAAGTAATGAAGCCGCACGGTGCCGTCGCCGCCACCCGAAGCAATGCGCCCATCACGTGGCGTGAAGGCCAACGCACGTACCGGCCCCTCGTGCCCCGGCATTTCACGCCGTGTCCCATCCGCCAGAGTAACAACACGCACAACGCCATCGTCACCGGCGGCGCCGACCCTCAGCCCATCGGGCGAAATCGCAACGGCATGGAGCGGATCCGACGAAAGGACGTATGCGGCCTTTTCTTCGCGTTTTGCAGTCGTCCAGATGCGCAGGGCACCATCGGCTCCGGTTGTGACAAACGTCTTGCCATCTGGCGCCTTGGCAACACCGGACACGCCGCCTGTATGTGCTGCAACTGACCACGCAACGTCGCCATTGGCCGCGCGTAATGCGTACACCTTACCGTCGGCTGCAGCGCACAAGACAACATCGTCCAAGACGCACGCGCCGAACACGTGTGCCGGCAACGCCACGCCCCACAGGCGCTTGTTCGATGTTGGATCAAAGGCCGTGACCTGACTCTCGCTCCGGACACGCACGCCGCCGATGGCAACGAGCCGAGATGCCGTAGCGATGGCGCGAATCTTCTCAAAATGTCCCAGATCCAGAGC
>CAYSYX010000247.1:9652-13526 GCA_964435055.1 uncultured Polyangium sp.
CGAGCAAACTGAGCCACTCCAGGGTGTGCGCGGTCGAGATGCGCGAGCGTTGCCAGGCAAGCTTGTTGCTCGCCTTTGGCTGCCGACCCAACCATCTCGGATAAAATGGGCACGACGAGCTTGGCGAATGCCGCGTCGGCCAGCCCCAAATCGCGCACGATCTCCACAACGTTGCGTTTTACGATGCTCGCGGGCAAACGCTTGCGACCTGTCGTATCTCGCGCCTCCTTCGACCGACCCGGGGGCAACGTGAGCAGCACGGTTCGCAACAGGGTTCGCAACGCATCGAGTTCGGTAAAATCACCCGCCCGCTCGAAAACCTCGCCCGACGGCTTCGGCGGCTTGTAGTCCTCCGGCAGCGAGCGCGGTCGATGCTTTTCCCACAAAATCCGAACGGCGAATCGTTGTACTTCGCGGTCGGCGCTTTGCATCAACCAGCCGAGTTTGTCCGCACCGCCCAGACGCGTGTAGTGCCGCCGAAACAACTCCATCGCCACCTCGCGCGTCCGCTGCTCACGACTTTCCGCCATCCCGAGCACACCGGAGGCCGAAAGCTCCTCGGGCGTGAGCGTGCACGACGGATCCGCCGTCGCGTCTCCCGCACCGAGAAGCGCTTCATGCGCCAACGTCCGCACTTCTTTGGCTGGGCTATCTCCAAGCTCGTACACACGCGTATGATAGCCCCAAGCACGCAATTCCGAGCGCGCGATGGTCAGCCCGAACTTCCGCACGTCGGCCCGATCGTCATAAAGCATCGGCCATACGCGAGCTGCCGTGTACACATCACGATCGAGCGCAGCTTTCAAGCCCAACGCTTTCGCTTCGGACTGCGCCGGTCCCAGGATCGGATGGTGGCAACGCAAATAGGTCTGTGCGAATGCTCGTACAGGCTCCGGTTCTTTCGCGCCTGATGCGAGCGCAAAAAGTCGCGCGACCCCGGCTTCGTGTTTGCCGCCTTCGTCGAAGTCGGCCGGCTTCATGCTCTGCAAAAGAATCCGATGCGCAAAATCGTGCAGCGTCACATCCGCGCGTTTTGCAAGCGCCAGCAGCCATCCAAGACCCAAATCACGCGGCGAGACGAGTTTGGAATTACCCAAGACCTGAAGCGCAATGTCCCTGTACTTCGGGTGAAACACCAGCTCCTTGAGCTTCGCGACATCAATCCCGGCCGGCAAAGCGTCGGCCTTTTCCAACATCTCGCCAATGCCTTGCGACAAACCTTCCCGCGTGAGCGCAGAAAGAAGCCATCCTGCATCAATCGAAGCAAGAGGCACCTTGCCCAGGGCACTCATCGCCTCCCGAGTGGCTCGGTAGTGGGTCCTTTGTCGCGGATCGTCCAGTACGCGCACGAAAAACGCCGGCCCAATCGCCCCACGCGGATACTTCTTCTCAATGAATTCCAGCGCGAACGCGCGTTGCGTATCGCCCCCGTAAATCATCTCGACGAGCCAGCTTTCCGGCACGTCTTCACGACCGAAACTTTTCAGAATCGACCGCTTGGACCACTCTTGCGTTCCGTCGATCTCGAGCATTTGGCCCAAGTAAACGAGGCCAAGATCGCGGGGCGCTTTCGCCGTCAACATCTCCGCGGCAAACTTCGCCGTCTCTTCGTACGTGTTGCCGAACCGCTCATCCATCCGCGATTCGTCCGCAAGGCGCAACAATCGTTCGACCGGCATGTCCGCCGCATGCGCACGTGCGTAAGCAATCGCGTACGTCCGCGCCTTCTCGCACCGTGACGTGAGCAATGCGAGAATCCCTTCGTGCAGCCCACGCTCGCGTAACTTCGCTTGGTGAAGCTCCGGCGTGCTCGCCAAAAGCTCGACCAAAAGTTCATGCACCACCTCGACAGGTCGATAACAAAGCCTCTCGAGCCACTCGACATCCGGCGACCGCAGTACGTGCGGAAAAAGTTTGCGTACGAGGGTAATGGCAAACGACACAGCCGAGGGATGCTCCGCGGCCTCGATGAGATACAAAAGCGGCTCTGGACCGAGCTTCCACGCTTCCTCGAAAGGCATCGGGTTTGTCGCTACAGGCGGAGGGGTTTTTCCCGCTCGACCACGCCGGCGCCGCTTGGGACGCACCGTCTTCTGTTTGCCCACGATGCTCGATGCGAGATGAAGCGAGTCGAAGTACGCGCTTTCGGGCACACGTGCGAGCACTTGAGCTGCAAGCAACGCGTAGAGTCGCGGCAACGCAACGCCGAGCGCACGCACGTACCGCCACGCACGGCGGCGCAAATAGATCAGCGTTCCACGCGAAGCCACGCCTTCGGGACGCCGACGATAGTTCTGCGCCTCGACATCGAAACGCACGGCAAGTGAGGCAAAAAGCTCAAAATCGTAGGCTTCTTCCGCTCGCTTGTAGATCCGCTTGAGACCCCCGAAAATCCCAAACACCAGCGGCGCATCCTTCGCAAGCGACAGCAGCGACGCTCGCGCCTGCTCCGAACGGCGTTCGTACAAGGCGACCAACATGTCGGCGAGAGCAAAACGTGGAGGCGGCGGTGGGTCCGTCTGCGCAAGAAACCGCTGCCAAACCTCGCGCGCGGCTTCACTGCGACGACGCTTCGATCGCTGAGACGAAGCTTGTCGAAGCTGCTGTTGGAATATCCAGAACGACTGCACGCCTTCGCGTGGTGGCGTGTCCGGCGTCGGATCGTCCTGTTCGACAAACGAGACGACAACCTCGGCAAGATCCGTCGCGTCGGATGCGGCGAGTTTCTCGAGATCAGCCTTCCAGATCGGTGTGGTTTGCATGATCGTTTACCCTCCCGCCATCTTCGTCGCCTGCGTTATACGCGCAGAAAGGAACGTGTCGCCACGTGAATTCATCGCCTCGAGGTACTTGCGCGTCGAGGAGTTGTTTCGTCCGAGGTGCGCCTCGAGATGCGGCAAAAGCAGCTTGAGTTGTCGTGACCAACCCGCGCCGCTCGACATGGATCGTCCTGGGCGATCGAGCAAAAGTGCGCCGAGTCGAAACGCGAGTTCCGCATCACCGAGCGCTTCGATCTCGCCGGCAAGCCACACGATTCCCGGCGGAGGGTTTTTCGCGTCCGCCCACTGGGCCATGGCTCGTTCGAACGTTTGCGTTGGGAGTTCGTAGAGCAATTCGAGCGATCGACCAACCGACAGTCGTGTGCCATTGGAGCGAGTGGTCAGACTGAGGACCCGATCGAGTTCATTGGCGAGCGCCGGGTGGTTTGTCGGGTTCAACCCGCCAAGTGCGGAAAGAGCGTTGCGAGCGCGCTTGTGCGCCTGCGTTGTGACGAAACTGCGCTGCCCAATCGAGGCTGCAAGTTTGGCCAGAGCCGCGGTGGCTTTGCTGATGGCCTGCTCGGTGGGTTTTTCCTTCAACTCGGCAAACCGCGTCGGCAGCTCGAGTTTGGCGGGGGCAACCTTGGTCGCGTCGGGAACAGCGGCGTCTGCGGCTATGGTTGCGACTTCGGAGTAGCCTTCACGAAGTTTTTCGGCGATCTTTTTTTCGAGTTCTTTTTTCGCCGCGTCTTCGTTTGGGAAGTCTTTTTCCTTGCGTTGTCCTTTGGTGCCTAGCCGTCCGAACTCGACGATGAACGTCGTGCCAACGGACTCAGCTTGCCAGAACTTCGCGCTTTTCCCTTCAACGAATTCGAATCGCCGCACGCGTCACCCTCGGCGCGAGACGTTACTCGAAGCGCCGGAGGTTTTGTTGAGGATGTTGATGGGGGGTGGGGGACTTTGTGTGTGTAAGCAATTCAACGTGGAAGACGGTGCCTTTAGCTGGCCGTTGAATGATTGAAGAGGCCAATGTAGGGGCGCGATTCATCGCGCCCGCTGAAGGCGCGTCAAAGAGGGCCCGCTGAATCCCGCCCCTCCACGTGTATTATTACACG
>CAYSYX010000248.1:0-13495 GCA_964435055.1 uncultured Polyangium sp.
GCTGAGAGGTTGGTCATACCCGATCGAGTGCGGGCTGGGCGTCATGTAGTCGGCAATGATCTTGTCCTTCATGGGGTCCTCGGACGACCACGCTAGCAAGAGTTTGGCCAAGCGTCATTTGCTGGATCTCACCGCCGAACAGAGGCGCGAATTTTGCGCCGTCGTGCATATTGTGCGCCCGGGCCGATGGACGCCAAAGGGGTCGCGATCCAAGACCAACAACGAACTCCCTGCGTTTGGCGCGCAAGAATCGCGTCGAGACGCCGGCGCGAACGCCGGCACGACTTCTGCCCAGGAACCTGACGTCGCGATTCGTAGGAGACCATCATGACCATGCAACAGAAGCCGTACACGATCGTTGTCGGAATCGATTTCTCGGAAGCCAGTGATCATGCGCTCGATGAAGCCTTGAGTTTGTCGGTGGCTCGACATGCCGAACTGCACGTGCTCTATGTCGACGATCACTTCCGAGCGCCTGAAGGCGGGCGCGAAGCGGCGGAAGCGACCTTGTCCCGGATCGAGCATCACGCGGTCGCACGCATGGAAGAAGTCGGCCGTCGTTCCGGACAAACCTTGTCGTTCCGAAAACTCTATTCGCACTTCCGCCTCGGCGCCCCCGCCGAACAACTCGTGCAGCTCGCCTCGGACCTCGACGCCGATCTCGTCGTCGTCGGAACGCATGGCCGCAGCGGCCTGCAACGCCTCGTGCTCGGCTCCGCAGCCGAACGCGTCGTGCGCCTGGCGCGATGCCCCGTGTGGATCGTGCGCCCCAAAGACCACGAAGGCCTCGGCAAAGTCCCCGAAATCGAGCCGCCTTGTAAGGATTGTCTTGCCAAACGCGCGGAAACGGGCGGCGCCTCGTTCTGGTGCGATCGCCACTCGGAACATCACGTTCGAGCCCACACGCACCATCATGGTGGCGGCGGTGGACAAGGTATCTCGGGAACGACCGCCACCCCGACGTGATTCGCGGCTTGCACGTCTTCATCAAGACCCGCGCCGACTCGATGTCGGTGCGGGTTTTTTCTTACCGACCGCGCCGCGTCGACTCGACACTCGACACCATGCTCGAAATTTTCGTCGCCAATGCCACATAATCGAGCGGCTTGACGAAAACATGAGGCTTCGGATCGAGCGATTTCAAGCGACGCGAAACCTGATCGGGATATCCGGTGACAAAGAAGATGGGTATGGTTGGTGAGCGCTCTCGCGCATAACGAGCGACCGCAAAACCGTCGACGTGCGGCATTCGAACATCCGTGACCAAGATGTCCGGAATCGCGAATTGCCGCATGAGTTCGATTCCCTCGTCGCCATCATGCGCCACGGTGACTTCGTGACCGTCTTCGCGAAGCATCTGCGCGAAAATTGCAGTGGCACGTAGTTCGTCATCAACGATCAAAATGCGTTTCTTTTCATTTTCGCGCCCCGGCATGAAGAACCATTATGCAATTGTTGCGCCAAGTTTGTTCTGTGTCGAAGTCGACATTGACCGTAGCACCACGCCAAACTCTCGCGCGGACACGTGCATCCGCAAAGGCGCCAAGGCATTGAGAGCACGTATACATGCATCACCATTGCGACTTTGCGTCATGGCCATGGATATTCGTCTCCCGGCTCGCATGGATGCATCGCCCGTCGGCACGGATTGAATCCGCCGATTCGAAGATATCGGCTTCGATTCGTTTGCCGCGCCCTTCGCCGCAAAACCCCGGTCGAAAGTGATGGGTGTCAGATCAACTTCCGGGCTTCTTTTCTTTGGAGACGATACCGTATTCGTGGAGACGGTATTGAATCGTCCGGACGCTGATATCCAGCATTTCCGCAGCTCGCGTCGTCGAACCGTTGGTCGCTTCGAGCGTCGTGAGAATGGCAAAACGCTCGATTTCGGCCATGGTCGCCCCGGGAATCCGCACCGCACCTTTGGGCATCGGCGCGACGTCGATCGGCAAGTCGCCTTCGTCCAATATCGTGTCTTCGCATAACACGACGGCTCGTTCGATGGCATTCTCGAGTTCCCGGACGTTGCCCGGCCAGCGATGGGCCAGCAATTTGGCCCGGGCACGATCGCTATACCCGTCAATGCGTTTTTTGTTTTCCCCGGCAAACCGACGCAAGAAGTGATCGGCCAGTAAAACCACATCGCCGCCACGCAATCGCAGCGGCGGCATTTCAATGTGCACGACGTTCAGACGATAATACAAGTCTTCCCGGAAACGTCCGTCTTGTACGTCTTTCGCCAAATCGCGATTGGTCGCCGCGACGAGCCGCACGTCGACTTCAATGGGTTCGTTACCGCCGACCCGCTCGAATGTACGTTCCTGTAAAACGCGCAAAAGTTTCACTTGGGTCGCCGCGGGGATTTCCCCGACTTCGTCCAGGAAAAGCGTGCCGCCGTGGGCTTGTTCGAATCGTCCGAGGCGGCGTTTGTCCGCTCCCGTGAACGCTCCACGTTCGTGCCCGAAGAGCTCGCTCTCGAGGAGGCTTTCGGCGAGCGCCGCGCAATGCAGCGTAATGAAAGGACCCGCTTGACGCGGGCTTTTCTTGTGAATGGCTTTGGCCAATTCGCCTTTGCCGGTGCCGCTTTCTCCCGTAATCAACACCGTGGCTCGAGCGCCCGCGACTTGTCGCGCGACGCGATACACTTTTTGTAATGCGGGGCTGGCACCAATCAGCCCTTCGAATCCTTCGCCGTCCCGCTCGCGTAATTGACGCCGCAGGTTTTCAGCCTCGACGCGCAGGTTTGCCCGTTCGATCGACCGTTCGATCGATAAAATCAACGCATCGAAATCAACGGGTTTGGTGAGAAAATCATCCGCGCCCACACGCATCGCTTGAACGGCCGTCGCGACTTCTCCAAATGCCGTGACGACAATGACCGGGACGTCCTGATACATCGCTCGGAGCTTCTGCAAGAGCTCCATGCCGTCCATTTTCGGCATTTTCAGATCGGTCACGACGACGTCCGGCGGATGCTCCGTCGCGATTTGCAGCGCGCTCACTCCGTCCGCAGCAGCATCGACGGCATAATCTTCCTGCCGCAAAAGCTTTTCCAAACCCGAACGAGCATTGGGTTCGTCGTCGACAATCAGGACGCGAGCTTTGGGTTTGTTAGGGGCTTTCACTTCCGTCATGATCAATTACGCTCCACGGGAGGTCGTCGGCGCTTTTTCCGACTCGTCGGCCGAGTTGAGATGAATGGGGAGGTTGATTCGAAAAATGGTTTTACCGCTTTGACTTTCGACGTCGATCGTGCCGCCGTGATCGGTCACGATACGGTGGACAATCGATAAACCGAGCCCCGTGCCATTGGGTTTTGTCGAGAAAAACGGATCGAAAATCGGAGCTTCCGGATCGGAGAGGCCGGGGCCGTTGTCTTCCACTTCAATGACGGACTGTCGCGGACGTCGCCTGGCCCGCAACACGACCGTCGCATCGGTCACGCCCGCGAGCGCTTCAATCGCATTTTGCAAAAGATTCAACAAAACTTGCTCGATTTTGGCCCCGTCCACATCGAGAACGATGTCGTAGGTCGGCAAGTCGAGGTTGAGTCGAACATTTTGTTTCGAAGCCGCCGGGGCGATGAGATTCACGGCTCGATCACAAATGCTCCGCAAAGACGTCGGTTTCAAATCCAAAGGGTTCGGCCGGGCGAAATCCAAAAATTCGCTGACCAAATCCCCGAGACGCTTGATCTCCTCCGTGACGATGCGAATGGCTTCGAGCTGCTCTTGTCCGGCACCTTTTTTCTGCAATCCCCGCTCGAGGAACGTGGCGTGAAGTCGCGCGCCATTTAATGGATTGCGGATCTCGTGCGCCAACCCCGCAGCCAATGTGCCGACCGCCGCAAGCTTCTCCGATTGGCGCACCCGCGCCGCCAAAGCTTGTTCATCCGTCGTGTCCCGCCCCATCGCAAAAAGCACGACGTCGTCTCCTTGTCCCGGAGCATACGCAAGTTGCCAACGAACGTCACGCATTTTGCTTGTACGCGTACAAAGCACGCTGTCCACCTCGTGCACCTTCGGCGGAGGCTCTTGCGCCGCCAAGATCGAGCGGATCAACGACCCCTGCTCCTCTTGCAGCGGTGCCGCGATCAGCGTTTCGACAAACGGTTTGTCCAGGACCTCTTCCCGCCCGAGTCCCGTCACGTTCTCTGCGTGGCGGTTGAACAAACGAATGCGTCCGTCGTTGTCGATTCCGACAAACATGACCCGCGCCAGCTCCACGGCCGTGACATAACGATGCTCGGTTCTGCGTAACGCCTGATCAAGCTCGGCCCGCTCGAACCGATTCTTCTGGCGAAGTCGCGCCACCAAGTGGTCGTGGTAGCTCTCCAACATGACGCCGAGATCAATGTCGATCGCCCGATGCAGCGCTTCACGACAAGCCGCCGCATCTCCGCCCATCGTTTCATCGGCGATTCGGATGAGCGCAATTCGAATCAGCGCCATCGCTCCGAACATGTAGCGCTGCGGCAAACCAATCATGACGTGAATGCGCCCGATTTTTGCCGTATCCGCGAAATACGCGGCGTCGTGCGGTCCCGTGCACAAGCGCTCCAGCCACTTGACGAGGGACCGCTGAAGTCGAGCTATCTGCTCTTCGCCCGTGAAGACGTCATGCGCTCCTTCGTGCTCGCGGATGCGATCGTAAAACTCGATGGCGATGCGTTCGAAATGCGGCGCCGCCTTCGGCCGAAAAACGCGCAAAATCTGCGTATCGTTTGAGCTGAAACGAACATAACGCAGCAGCTCCGTGGCAATGTCTTCGCGCGAAATCGAGCGCCCGGACGACTCCCCGTACATACTCAGCGACTCTCCGAACCGTCTACGTTGCCGGTGATCGCTTCACCAAGCGCCGATAGTTCACGGCCCAAAAGAGCCACGAGGTCATCCGCCGTCACGATGCCCGTCACCCGTCCGTCCGCATCGATGATGGGCAAACGACGCACACCATGTTCGCGCATGATCCGCACGGCCGTTTCAAAGCCGTCCGTCCGTAAAACCGTCGCCGCATCGTACGTGACGATGCCCGCTACCTGTTCACGCCGCGGATCGAGCCCTTCCGCGACGACCCGCAACACGATGTCCCGATCGGTCAAGATGCCCACGGGACGTCCATCACGGATCACCACCACACAACCCACTCGCTCGGTGCGCATGAGGTTCGCAACGTCGAACACGGTGTCGTCAAGGTTCGCCGTGACGACCCGACGTTCAAAACGTCCGAGCCCGAGGGAAAGAGTCGCGAGTGTCGGTGACGTCGAGTGTTGTGTTGTTTTCATCGGCTGAGCATGTCCTTCCGCGCTCGTAGCATCGCGTCCTTGCCAACTGCACACGAGGTACGAATCTCGTGCAGACAATCCGATGCAATGTCCACAGGATTGACAGCTCGCCACGTCGACGTCCACGCCTCGCCGCGCGCAATGCACGGTTGATTCGCCATCCGCACCGGTGCGTATCGACAAACGCCGCACATGGGTGGGATCGGAACTCATGACGTCACCGCATCCGAAGGTTCAACGTCCACACGCGATTCATCGTCCTGCGTCCGCACCGTGAGGACCGGACAATCCGCCTGCCGAACCACTCGTTCGGCCACACTTCCCATCACCAATCGCTCGAAGCCTTTGCGACCATGCGTTCCCATCACGATCAGGTCGCACTTGTCCTCGTTCGCAATCTCCAAAATCACCCGGCTCGGATCCCCCGCCTGCATCCGCTGATGCACTTGCCCCACGCCCGCACGCTGAAGCTTCTCCGCCAAGTGTCCAAGCGCCCGCCGCGCACGCGTCTCGACAAACTCGTGCAACGACGTGCTCGTTCCGTTCTGCATCGTCACGGCGAGTTCCGGAATGACGAACCCTTGCCAAGCCGGAGGTTCGTCCACGTGCAGCAGCTCGATGCTCGCGCCGTACGTCGTGGCCAGCTTCACCGCCAGGTCACAAGCCGCATGCGAGCAATCCGAAAAGTCCGTGGGCACCAGGATCCGGTGGAAGGTCGTCATCGTGAGTTGCTCGTCATGCAACCCGTGGGCCTTCGTTCGGTTCAACCCAAGATCCGCTGAATTTCTCGATGGAAGCGCCGTGTTGACCCTTCTGGAGCAAAGGGGCGGCGACTTGGTGGCGCAACGTTTGCGCCACCGCGCAGCGTTTGCGTGTCGACTTCAGTCGATGGAGGGTGTCACGCCAAGCTCGGTCAGGACGTTATCGGCGCCATCCACGTCCAAAATCCATTGCACATAGCGGAAGTCGACGTGGATGGTCCGCGTGATCTCCGGCAAGAAGACCACATCCGACGCCATGCTCTCGTAATTGCCGTCGAACGCGAGGCCCACGAGCTCGCCCTTGGCGTTGATGGTCGGAGAACCCGAATTGCCTCCCGTGATGTCGAGGTCGCTCAAGAAGTCGGCGGGCACTTCACCAAGCTCCGCGCTCACGTACTTGCCAAACTTCTTGGCTCGAGCTGCTTCGACAAACTTTGCGGGCACGGCGAAAGGTTCCTTGTCGGTCACCTTCGCGACCATCTCGGACAACGTCGTGAACGGTCGATACTCGGGGGCTTCCGGCTTGGGACGATATCCGCGCACGGTGCCGTACGTGACGCGCAACGTGCCGTTGGCATCCGGAGCGAGCACGCTCCCGCGCATGAGTTGCAACGCTTCGAAGTACCGCGGATGCAGCAGGCTCATCGTGCCCACGTAGGCTTTTTCGCGGTTCTCGGCGGCATCGACGATCGGCTTCAAGGTCACGGCCAAGCGGATCAACGCATCTGAACTCTTGGCCAGGTCCGCTTTCTTCGCCGTTTGGAACAGCTTGATGCGTGTCTTCTCGTCCTCGAGTTTCGTCTTGTCGTAAAGGTCGACGAGCGTCTTGTCGATCGATGCTCGGTCGAGTTTTTTGCCCAAGATGGTCGAAACGAACGCGGGGCGATCGGCATCGGGGAGTTTGGCCAGACGCTCGAGGGACAAGCCCAGCAACGCGTGATCGATCGCTCGGTCGTACGACTTCGTCATGCGGGCGAGGCGTTGTTCGATGCGCTTCCAGTTGCGCTCTTGAAACATCGGGTCGCGCGCGGCATCGGGTTTGTCTCGTTCCTCCGCCATCCGGACGATCATCAACGCTGCGGAGAGCATGTCGGCGCTTCCGGAGATGACTTCGATGGCTCGGTCTTCTTCGCGCGTCTTTTTCTTCTCCGCCGACGCTTTGGCCATTTGGCTCATCACGTCGCCGAACCGCTTCTTGCGCTCGGGGTCCGCGTCGATCCACGTGGCGAGCGCGGCATCTTCTTTCTCGCGTTGCGCGGCGACGCCTCCTTTGCCCAGCCCTTCGGACAAACCGCGCGTCTTCGTGAGCCCGTTGCCGAAATAACCCACCTTCGGCTGCGTCTTCACCTCCAGCTTCGGTTGCTGCTTGGCCAGCGCTTCGAGAGCCGCGATGGACTGTTCGAGCGCGGTGATGCGCCGCGGGTAATCCCATTCGAGCCGTTCTCGGACTTCGAGGGCCGTGTCGAGACGGTTTGTCTTTCCTGGATATCCCGCGACCAGAACGAAATCTCCGGCGGCGAGCGGTTTCGAGGCTGTGGGCAGGTAGTGTCGAGGTTTGTAAGGAACGTTGGTCGCGGCGTTATCGGCGGGCTTCTGATCCGGTCCAACATACGCGCGAAGGAACGCAAAGTCGCCGGTATGTCGAGGCCAACGCCAGTTGTCGATTTCGCCTCCGAAGTCCCCGACGCCCTCGGGCGGTGCATACACCATGCGGACGTCACGCAGTTCGAGCTGTTCGATCAGCAAATATTGCGCGCCCCCAAAGTAGCTCTTCACCGAACAACGTATCTGTGGACGTCCTTTTTCACACGAGGACACGAGGTTCTTTTCACGTTCCTCGAGTTTGTCGAAACGAGCGCGGTCGGAGGTGAGTTTGTCCAAGTCGGCGCGTATCTCCGACGTTACGTCTTTGAACGATTGCGTGATGAACACTCGGCTCGTCGGGCCCACCCATTTTTCATCGGCCCGCGTTTTGGCGTGGTAACCCGTCTTTCCAAGGTTTTGGCCTTCGGGCGAAATGAACTGCAACATGCCTTCGACGCAGTGATGGTTTGTCACGATCAGACCATCGGCTGAGACAAACGACGCGGAACATCCTCCCAGGCTCACGACGGCATCGAGCGGATCGGCGGTCGGATCCGTCAAGACTTTGGGATCCAGATCGAATCCCGCGGCTTTCAGTGGTTCCTGGTGGGTTGCAAGTTGCCCTGGGACCCACATGCCTCCGGGATTCATGAACCGCGGTTTCGTAACGGTCGGTGTACCGGCCGCCGTCGACGTGGTGTTCGCCGGGGTTGTTGCCGTGGGGTTTGCCGCCGCAGGACGAGCTGGAGCTTCGCCGGAGCAGGCTGTTGTGAGCGCCGAGATGGCGACGAGAGCAAGCGTGGAGCTGGAGGTCATGAGACGACGCATGCGCCGCCTTTAGCATCTTTGCGCGCCAGTGCAGAGTCCTGTTGACGTCGTGGCCCGTGCGCGGTGATTCTGCACGATATGCGCACCTTGACCGTTGCTCTTGCTTCTTCGGTTTTGTTCGTCGGTCTCTTCTTCTTCGGCTGCACGGATGGAGCGACAAACAGTGGCTCCTCGGCGGCGTCGAATTCGAACGGCGTCGGTGGTGGCGGCGCTGCTCCGCCGGCGTGTAATGGCAATCAGCCGGATGGATTCTGCAACTACATGGGAGACAATCCCGAAACGTGCGAATGCGCCGATTGTTCCACCGAGGCCGCTTGCGGCATGCGCTGCACCGACGATGGAACATGCAACTTCGCCGACGACGCGGAAGATTGCACCTGCGCCGATTGCTACTTCAAAGTCGCTCAATGTCCTCCGGCGAGCGTCGGTTGCGACGGCGATCCCGACGGCACGTGTGATCTCGATGAAGATTGCGTTTGTCCGGATTGCACCAACACGACTCGCTGCACCATGAACTGCAACGACAACGGTTCATGTGTTCCGTACCTCGAAGGTTGTTCCTGCACCGACTGCAAGATCGAAAAAGCATGCGGCGGTAACGGATCGTCGAGTTCTTCGGCTTCGTCGAGTTCTTCGGCATCTTCCAGCTCGTCGGCATCCTCGTCTTCGTCTTCATCGGGAGCCGGTGGAGCGGGAGGCGGAGGTGGAGCCGGAGGTGCAGGCGGCGCAGGCGGTGCGGGTGGAGCGGACGGCGGCATCTGATCGTCGTTTCGTCAATACATTTTTTCGTCAAATACAATTCTTCGCGGATGTTCACTCGATCTCGTAAATCGGGTGCGAGGCATCTCATCACGTGCGCGTAAGCAGTGACGTGATTGCGCTCGGGGTATTTTATTTCGTTCTGCGTGAAATCATCATAAGGCACGCGGCACATAAATTCGTCTTTTCGAGCGATTTGCTCGATTCCGTCGCCGGCTCGTCGTGATATAGGTGGAACGTTGCCTATGACTTTCCAAGTCGCAAGGTGCGGCTTGGACAACGAACGAGGTCGCTCATGGCGCGAACGCGAAGACGACTCGATAAAAAATGGTCGATGGGTTTGGTGACCCTTGCCGTAGCCGGCGCGGGTACACTGGGCTTTACTGGGTGCAGCTCCGACGACAGCGGAGATGCGTGTGTATCGGATCAGATGTATTTCGCTCAGAAGGTCTGGGCGCCGGTACTCGCGGTCAAGTGCATCGGTTGTCATAACCCACAAGGTGCGGCGAGCAATTCGAGCTTGGTATTGCGTAGCAGTACCGAGCCGGATTTCTCGACACGAACTACGAAATACTCAAAGCCGCCTCTTCTTTGGAGCAGGACGGCATTTCGCAATTGTTGGCCATGCCGACAGGTGGGACTGCTTCCCGCAAGCATCCGGGTGGTGCCGTCATTGAAAAAGGCAGTGACGATTACGCGGCGCTCGAAGAGCTCACCAATCGTTTCGGCGAGCCGTCTTCTTGTGAGACGAACCTGAACGCGGTTTTCGCCGGCGTGCAAATGTCGACGCCGACGGAGACGTTGCGCAAGGCATCGTTGTCGCTCGTCGGTCGTTTGCCCACGGACGCCGAAGTCGCGGCGGTCGAAAAAGGCGGCCTCGGAGCGCTCGATCCGATTCTCGATAAAATGATGACCGAAGAGGCTTTCTATACGCGCCTCAAGGAAATCTACAACGACGTCTTTTTGACGGATCGTTATATCGAGAACGAAGATGCGGTCAATTTGCTCAACGACGTCGATTACTACTCGCCGAAGTGGTACAACGAAACGAGTTTCTATACTGACGCATCATTGATTGAGAAATACGGTGCGCGGAACTTCGACGACCTGTACAACCGTCTTCGTTCCTGGACGAACCGGGGCGTGGCGCGTGAACCGCTCGAATTGATTGCCCACGTCGTGCGTGAGAATCGTCCTTTCACGGAGATCCTCACGGCCGATTACATCATGGTCAATCCGTTCTCGGCACATGCGTACCTGTTGCCGGACACGACATTCAAGAACGATGCCGATCCGAATGAATACGTGGAAGCGAAGATTCCGACGATTCCGCACGCCGGCATTCTCACGTCGCCGATGTTCTTGAATCGTTATCCGACGACGGAGACGAACCGCAATCGCGCTCGTGCCCGCCGCGTCTACGAATTCTTCCTCGGTACGGACATTCTGAAGACGGCCGAACAGCCGATTGATCAGACGATCATCACGGAAGTCAATCCGACGATGAATGCGCGGCAATGTACGGTTTGTCATGAAGCGATCGATCCCATTGCGGGTTCGTTCCGGCAATTCGACGATCGCGCGCGGTACGATCCGATGAAACCGGCGCTCGACGATATGCGTCCGCCGGGGTTTGGCTCGGAAAAGGTTCCGTACGAAAAACTGCCGCAAGCCTTGCAATGGCTCGCGCCTCGCGTCGCGTCCGATCCGCGGTTTGCCTTGTCCGCCGTGTACACGATCTTCACGGGTATGACCGGACAACCGCCGCCGATTGCTCCGTCCGATCGTACGTCGCCCGATTTCGACAAGGAATTCGAAGCGTACTTGGCGATCTATTCGGAATTCAGCAAGATCGCGCATGAATTCCACGACAGCAACTTCGACCTCAAGGTGATCTTCAAGAAGATCATCCATTCGCCGTATTACCGCGCCAAGAACTCGCAGCCCCTCACGGACGATCAAAAGTCCAAATTGGGGTCGCTCGGGATGGGTCGGTTCATCACGCCGGAACAGCTCCACCGCAAAGTCTGGGCCGTCACGGGTTATCCGTGGCGTCCGCGCGCATTCGAAGACGGCGGCTGGTCCAACGATTACCTCCTCAATCGGGATCAATATCGCATGCTTTACGGCGGTATCGATTCCAATGACGTGACCAAACGCGTGACGAACCCGAACGGCATCATGGCCAATATCGCCGAGCGTATGGCCAATGAAATGGCTTGTCGCGTCGTACCGCGCGAATTCTGGAAACCGGTCGAAGAACGCGCCTTGTTCCCGCATGTCGAGCTCACGTTCGAACCCGAGGACAAGAATGGATTCCCGGTCGAACCGGCCGTCGCCGCCATCAAGAAGCAAATCAAACACCTGCACGAACGGATCCTCGGCGAAAAACTCCCCGATGGACATCCCGAGATCGAGCGCACGTATCAGCTCTTCCTCGAAACCTATCGTGAAGGTGTCAAAGGTATGAGCGATCCCATGCAGGAAGCGAAATACCCCGAGCAGCTCGAAGGCCCGTGCCGCGTCGAAAACGACTTCTGGACCCGCGCTCCGTTGCCCGATGAGGACAAACTGACCCAGGATCCCAATTACGTCATTCGTTCGTGGATGACGGTCACTTCGTACCTGCTGTCGGACTACCAATTCCTTTACGAGTAGGAGAGCCCATGGATCGACGAGATTTCCTTAAATTGACATCCGCGGCGGGGCTCGGAGTGGCCGCTGCCAACATGCCTTTCGCCTCGAAAGCCAACGCCGGTGCGCCTTATACCGGACCGCTTTATGTGACGATGCATGCCAGCGGCGGTTGGGACGTGACGAGCTTCTGTGATCCGAAAGGTTCCACGGGGCCCGATGATCCCAGTCCGATGAACCATTACCTCGCGACGGAGATCGGTACGGCCGCGAGCAGCAAAAATGGGATGCGTTATGCTCCCTCCGACGGCAACAAAGCGTTTTTCGACAAATACGCCAAGGACCTCATGGTCCTCAATGGCGTCGATACGTCGACGAACAGCCACGACGTCGGTACGCGCGTGACTTGGTCGGGTACGCTCACCGAAAACAAAGCCTCCTTCGCGGCGCTCGTCGCTGCGAGTGCCGGTGAAGCGCAACCGATGTCGTATATCTCGTATGGTGGTTACGACGTCACGGCCGGAACGGTCGCGGTGACCCGCGTCGGTAATTTGGAAGCAATTCGCAAGATTGCCTTTCCAAACACCATCGACCCGCTCTACGACCAAGACAAGACGCCGTATTTCACCGACGAAACGGCGGCTCGTATTGCGGCGACCCGGGATGCTCGGCACCAAGCTTATGCGGCCAAGCAAAACCTCCCGCGTCTGCAACAATCCATGGGTATGCTCTATACGGCTCGTTCGGGCCAAAATGAGCTGAAGAAACTGACGGAATACCTGCCCGCGCAGCTCGAGAATTCGAATCTGCGTCGTCAGGTGCAAATTGCGCTCGCCGCTTATCGCGCAGGTATTTGCGTGAGCGTCAATTTGACCTCCGGTGGTTTCGATACCCACGGCAACAACGATCAAGGTCAATTCCCCTCATTGGCCAATATCACCGACGCCATGGATTACCTGGTCGAGGAGTCCAAGGCCTTCGGGATCTGGGGCAATGTCGTGATCGTCATGGGTTCGGACTTCGGCCGCACGCCGGGGTACAACAAGGGTGACGGCAAAGACCATTGGTCCATTACGAGCATGCTGCTCATGGGCAAAGGTATTCCGGGAGATACGGTGATTGGCAAGACAACCGATCGTCATAATCCCATGAATATCGATCCCAATACGTTGCAACCGGTGGAAGGCGGCGGTTTGCGCCTCAAGCCGGGCCACGTGCACCGCGCATTGCGCCGTTTGGCCGGGATTGACCAAAGCGAGTTGGCGATTCGTTTCCCGATCAAGGAAAAGGAAGAGCTGCCGCTTTTCGGTTGATCGTTGACCCATAACGAGAAAAACCCCCGCCGGTCACGAGCCTGCGGGGGTTTTGTTTTTTGATGTGTGGTCGACGCAAGCTCGAGGCGCGACGAAAAAAGCTCCGATGTTGATATCGTGCGTGAATATCCGCCCGCCGTCGGGCAACAGAGGGCCTCATGCGATCCAGCCGGCGACGATTGTACCGATTCGGTTTTCCGCTCTTGGTCCTCTCCGCTTCGTGCAGCAGCACGATCACGTGGTCTCCCACGGACGACGCCGGCGTCGCCGGCTCGGGCGACAAGGGCGGTACCGGCCGCTCGGGCGGTTAGGGAGGGGCCGGAGGCACGGGA
>CAYSYX010000249.1:0-13468 GCA_964435055.1 uncultured Polyangium sp.
GGCACGGCTCGCGCTGCACGACGCGCTCGAGCGTTAGTCGCGCATGCACGTAGCTCGGAAAGGGGCGGAAACCATAACGTACCTCGCTCGACTGTGCGAGGATTTGCGAGCACCTCTAGCGCATGATGGGCAAAAATCTTTGCCGACCACCGCTTCGGTCGATTTGCAGCGACCCGCCGCGCGAAAGATTGTGCACACTGACCCGGGAGGCCAGTTCGCGCCCGACCTGCAGAAATGCTCGGCCGACGATGCTGTCCGGAGCCGCCTGAACGATGGGCGTGCCCGCGTCGCCCCATTCCCGCACCGAAGGATCGAGGGGAATCTGTCCGAGAAGAGGCGCTTTGGCGAAGTCGGCGATCTTTTGCCCGCCGCCCGAGCCGAACAACGTGTGCCGTTTGTCGCAGCCGTCACACACGAAATAACTCTCGTTCTCGATCACGCCCAAGATCGGAATGCCGACCTTCTGCGCCATCGAGACGGACTTGTAGACATCTTGCAACGCAACTTCTTGTGGCGTCGTGACGATCACCGCGCCCGTCGTGCGTAGCTTTTGGGAAATCGTGAGCGCGATGTCGCCCGTGCCCGGAGGCAAATCGAGCACCAAGTAATCGAGCGTTCCCCAGTCGACGTCGTTCATGAACTGCATGAGCGCGTTCTGCAGCATCGGGCCGCGCCAAACCACGGCGCTCTTGTCGTCCTCGAGCAAGAAGCCGATGGACATCAGTTTGACCCCAAACCTTTCGAGCGGGGAAAAACGTCGGCCGTCAAGCGACGTCGGTCGACCCATGACGCCGAGCATCGTCGGGATGCTGGGTCCGTACATGTCCGCGTCGAGAAGCCCGACACGACAACCCAATCGATTCAGGGCCATCGTCAAGTTTGTCGCGACCGTACTCTTTCCAACGCCGCCTTTGCCGCTCATCACGAGCACGATGTTGCGAACACCGGGACAAGGATCGTCGGGGAGGATGTTTCGTTCGGGGACGTTCGCATGCCACGTCACGACGACGTCGGTTGCACCGGCTTGGCGCAGCGCGGAGGTCACGTCGTTTTGAACCCGTTCTTTGTGCGGCCATGCGGGCGTGGTCTGCACAAGGTCGAGCGAGACTTTGTCGGCGTCGACCTGAACGTCTCCGAGCATGCCTGCGTCCACGAGCGAACGTTGCAGTTCGGGATCCGAAACGCCGGCGACTGCCGCCGTGGCGGCTTCAACTGAAAGAGCCATGAGTGATCCTCGGGGTTTGCGGCGAAGGTGCTTAAAGCATGGAACGATGCCGTCAACTCCAAACTTCCGTTGCGTCATGAGGTGACGCGTTCGAAGGGGCCGGCGTGGTGGCTCGGAACGTGCGGGACGTGTGGGACGATGGAGTTGGGCGGGGAAGACTGCGGGGAGAAGGAGCGGAATGTGGCGGGAAGCCGCATTCGTTGCCGGTCGAGGTTTTACATGGCCGTACCGCCGGCACGACCGCCGACGCTGGCGCTCGCTTCGACCGACACCTTCACTTCGACGCTGGCATTGACTGCGGCCGTTGTGGCGAGCGTGGTGCACACGAGCGCTTTGCCGCTCGAGGTGATCGCATCGTCGAGGTTCTGGCCGACGGTGACGAGCGTATTGGCGGCGTCGAGCGTGGCTTGACCTCGAACGCCGATGTTCTGGATGAGTTTGGGCAGATGAACTTCGAGGGCACCGACGAGTGCAGTGAAGTCAGCCGATGCTGCACCGACGACTTCGAGCTTCACCTTAGGTGGCGTGCACACGGCTTCCGCTTGCACCTGCGCGCGGCAGCTCGCTTCGCAATCGACGTCCATCATGCATTCGGGCGGCGTGAGTTTGCCCTCGCAGTGCGGCGCGGTGAACGCGACCGAGCAGTCGCCTTTGCAAACGCCATCGCACGAGGCCATCGCGCCCGTCTTCATTTCGCACGTACCCGAGCACGTACCCGTGCACGTTCCGTCGCAACGGCCGGCGCACTTGCCGTTTGCATCCTTCGTCACGCACGTGCCGGCGCAGTCGCCGTTGCACGTCGCGCCGCACGTTCCGTCGCATTGCACCGTCGCACCCGCACGCGCCGTGCAGGAACCCGAGCATTGCGCCGAGCAGGTTCCGGCGAGCTGTCCGGGTTCGCATTTCGCTTCGAGCTGCGCGGGCGTGCACGAGGCTGCGCCCTGACAACCGGCGTAACAATCCACCGACGCATCGAGCTTCGCTTCGCAACCACCACCTTCGACGAGCAAGCCGATCGTGACCATCGCGTTGGCTTGGAAGATGGCGTCGATGCCGGCGTTGGCTTCGTTGCAAGCAGCGGTGAGTTTGTCCGCGCCTTCGAGTTTGTCCCAGGCAGCCGGGTCACGCTTCGCCGCGGTGGCGATACCGATGCAGGAATCAGTGACGTCATTGAGCATCGCGCTGGAGAGCGTCACGAGGGCACCCGAGGCTCCCATGAACGACTTGACGCGCGAGTCGATGTCGAGGTTTGCGCCCCAGCCGGCTTCGGCCGTGAAGTCCTTGTCACATCCTTGAACGACATCCGCGACGTCGCTGCATCCGCCGGCAGACGCGAGACCCATGAGGCCGAGGACCGAAACGACGGAAGCGAGAGTATGCATGCGCGAGGATCGGGTGTTCATTTTGACGAACTCCTTGGTAAGCAAAGGTTTGTTTGGTTAGTAGCACCGAGCTCCATTGGGGACGCAGTGCTTGTCGAAAAGTGACATCGGGTCGAGGAGGCAGGTACCCGGCGCCCCTCCCGGTGTCGTCGGACAATCCGCATCGGTTTGGCAAGCTGTGAAGCAACCGCGCTGCTCGCCATCGAATTCATAACACGCACCGGTGCCGGTCAGAGGCCCGCATTCGGTGTCGTTTTGACAGGGGTCGCAGAACTTTCCTGCACCCGTACATGCGCCGGATTTGTGCTTACACGCGCGGCCCAGATCCGGCTTGGTGTCGTCGATCAACTCGCAGGAATACGCGTCGCCGGGACATTCTTTCGACGTGATGCAGTCGCGAGCGCAGCGTTTTTGCGTTTCGTTCGGCATCGTTACGCAACGATTCGCCAGGCCCGTGCAGTCCATGTCCGTGTTGCACGGCGCGCAGTCTTTGCGCTGCAAGCAAGTTTTGCGCAACAGACACAGCTGTCCTTCGACGAGCGTGTTGCCTTGGCCGATGGTCGCGCCGTCGATACACGCTTCGGTCGCATCGACGCGACCGCAGAAGCCGTTGTTGCCTTTCTTGGGCATGCTTCCGCAGAGCTCGTGCGGATCGCGAGCGATTCCGCAGTAAAACCCGCCGGGACAATCGGCATCCTCTTCGCAATCGCTCTTCGTGCAATACGCGGCCGTGTCGCCGTCGCCTTTGGTGATGCATCGAAGGTCGGCCGTGCAGTCCGTCGCGGCGCACGAGAACACCGTGCAAGCCGAGCCGTCGGGGCACTTGCCGATGTTGCAGTTTGCCTTGGCGTAACAGGCTTCCGCATCGGGCTTGCATTGATCGACGGCGCCTCCGCATTGCGCCGGATCGCACTTTTCGCCCGTCGTTTTGCAGGCATACAGCGCATCGCATTCCGTGCCGAACGGGCACTTCGATCCGACACCCGCGGTCACGCCGTTCGGTTGACACGTCATGATCGCAGCGCTCGTGTCGTCCTCCACGGCGGGGGCGCAGTTTTGCGTGCCGTCCTCGAGGCAATCGATGTGCGAGTCGCAAACGAGAACGCAGCGATTGTCGACGCAGGTGTTGCCGGCGAGGCATTTGTCTTTGGTGCACTTGCCTTCGCACACGCCGTCTTTGTTGATCACGCCGCCGACACATTGCTCCGGCGGTGGTTGCGGGTCTTCGCAAGCGCCGATGCCTCCGAGCATCGTGAACGAGAGCAACGCCAGGGCGGAAAAGATGCGCAGCACTCGAGGCCGCGCGGAACGCGAAGAATCAATAACGGAATCGTGCTGCATCTGAACCTCGATCTCGGGATCAACCCCGTAACTGGTGGCGCGTGGGCGAGGGACCTTCCGGACGTTCGTTCTCGAATTCGTTGGACCCTGAAACGATTTGAGCGCACTTCGCTTCTTGACGCGCGATGAACTCGCCCGGACACTGCCTGCCAGTACCTCAATACGGACCCGGTGGCATCATGCGAAACAATCTCCTCTTGCAATGTGTGGCCACGACGCTCGTGGCATTTGGATTGACGGCTTGTGGCGAAGAACCCGTGGAGGTGGCGCCGACGCCTTCGTTCCCCACGGGAACTGGGCAACTTCAACGTGGAAGTGCGGCGGTTGCTTATGCGCCCGGCCCTTACGGCATGGGCACGAATTCCACCATTCCAAACCTCGAATTTGCCGGCTTCCCCAATGCAAAGGCCGACAGCACCGAGATGAAACTCATTCAGCTCGCGGACTTCTACAACCCGACGGGGACCGACGTTTTTCCCGAAGGATCACCGTACGGAGCCGGTGAACCCAAGCCGAAGGCTCTGTTGCTCGTCGTTTCGTCCGTGTGGTGTGGCCCGTGTAATGAAGAAGCGGACCTGATTCTCCCCGGCAAATACGCGAAATATCAGCCCATGGGCGGCGAATTCCTCACGCTTTTGGCCGATGGTCCGAACCAAGGCGTCCCCGCAGAACCGAAGAACCTGTACCTCTGGGATAAGAAGTACGAAGTCGATTACCCGTCGGCGATCGATCCCGGCACGAAGGTTCTCGTCGATGGATATCCGACAAACTTCATCATTCGCACCAAGGACATGAGGATCATTCGCATCGGTTCGCCCGACGCGGCGTTCTGGGCGAAGTACGAAGACGTTCTCACGCAGTAAAACCCAAAGGTTTCACCTTCGAGGCGGGTTTGGCGCAAAGACGCTACCCGCCTCGCGTATTTCGAGACATCATGCGCGCCATGAAATCGATGTTTTCGCGAGCCGTACAAGCCGGGTTTGTCGCTCTTGCTCTCACCGCGTGCGGAGCGGGTGGTCCCGGGGCAAACTCACCCGGTGGGGCGATGGCGCCGGAATTCCAGCTCCCGACGCTCGACGGCCAACAAGCACGGTTGTCCGATTACAAGGGGAAAGTGGTGCTCATCGATTTCTGGTCGACGACGTGCGACCCGTGCATGATCGAGATGCCGCACCTCGTCGAGTTGTACAAGAAAAACAAGGATCGCGGATTCGTCGTCTTGGCCGTTTCGGCTGACGGGCCGGAATCTCGAGGGGCGGTGAGCAGTGTCGTTCGGGCGAAGGAAATGGTTTTCCCCGTGTTGCTCGACGAAGAAACCACGGTGACGGCGCTTTACAATCCCAAGCGCGAGCTGCCATTCACGGTGGTTGTCGGAAAAGACGGGTCGATTGTGCACAAGCGGGGCGGCTATACGGCCGGCGATGAGAAAACGTTGGTGGCCGAAGTCGAAAAAGCGCTGGCCAACTGAAGCGCTTACCGTTTGCCCGTCGCGGACGTGATTGTGGTACAAGGCGAACGTGATTCTTTCGAAGCGCCTGGTTGTCGGTTCGGCCATTTCGGCACTCACTGCATGCACCCTGGTCGATGATGCGTACGCATTGGACTTGCCGGGGCCCAAAGGGGAACCGATCGGACTTGCGGTGACGAACACGTCGGTGCTCGATTACCGATGGGACAATCGCAATCACAACGTCAATCAGTTCAATCCTCGGCCCATTGTCGACGATCATTACGGAGAATGGATCAATCGACTCAATGCGCAAGCGACGTGGTGGCGATTTCGCGCCGGTTTACGCATTGATTCCGCGCTGTATTTCCTGACGACCACACGCGCCGAAGCGCAGACGTTGGCGGCCGATCAAATCGCCGCCGTGAAAGCTCGCAATCCAGGCGCCGTCGTTCCCGAACAAATCGATTATGCAAATCGGTTTTACCGCGAACTGAATACGCGGTTTTTGAACACGATTTACCCGGCCAAACTGTATGTCGGGTACAATCAACCCGGCATCGATGTCACGATCGGCGACTTTTATGCGCAGCTCGGCCGCGGGATGGTGCTCAGCGTGCGCAAAATCGATGAATTGGCCATCGATACGACGATTCGCGGCGGCAAAGTCGTATTGGACAAAAACTTCGGCAAGTTTCGTCTCGGAGCGACGTTGCTCGGGGGACAAATGAATCCCTTGCGTTTCGACGAGGTCAGCGGTCGGCGATTACACGGCAAAGGTTCGCCGTTGTTTTTTGGGTTTCCCCAAGCCAAATCGGTCACGACGTACACGCCGATGGCGCAACCCATTACGGAACCGGGCATTCCGAGTTACCTCGAGGACACCATTTTGGGGGGTCGGGTCGAAGGCGGCATCGACAAAGTGCAGATTGCGGTCAATGGATCGGTCTTGCTGCGGCAATCGTATACCGAAGAAAATGCGAAATGCACGAGTCAATGCGCGCCGAACGACAAGGCTTGTTCGGATCAATGTTTCGTCGACTATCCGGAGTTCGTGGCGCCGGGGGCGGGTCGGGGACACAATGAAATTCGCACGTTCAGCGGATCGGTCAACATTCCATCGATTGCCGGGGTCGCCGATGTGTACCTCGAAGGCGCGGGACAACAATTGCGGCAAGGTCACGCGCGCGTGGACGATGTCGGAAATGTGGAGGGCCGTGTCGAGGACGTGACGGGATACGCGCTGTATGGCAGTGCGAACTTCGGCAAAGGTCCCGTGCAGGTGTCGCTGGAAGGAAAACACTACAATCGGTTTTTCGGCTTGGGATCGAATATCGACGTCACGACGCCGGGGCACAACGCGCCCGAATATTCGGTTGTCGCGTACAGTGCGCCGCCGACGGTGGAGCCGATTTACGTCGAGCCGATCGAGGCGCCGAATGTGTGCATGACGGGCGGTCGAGGTCGCGTCGATTATAAATACAATGCCGACACGGCGGTGTATGCGTGGGTTGGGCGATATCGCAGTTATACGGAGGTCCCGGCCAATGATTTGTGCGCTTCGAAGGCGGACGACCGACAAACCAATACGTGGGATACCGCGGTCGGTATCGATTTCAATCGCGAAGCGGGCAAATCGCACGCGCGGGCGTGGCTCGGTATGCGTATGGCCGAACGCGCGGTGGCCTCGGGAGGAACGACGGCGGCCGGTGAAACGGATGTGCTCTATTACGAAGGGTATGTCCGGTACGATTTGGTGAAACACATCAAAGGTCCGTTTTCCGTGCAGATGCAAGGGTTTCACCGCAATCGATATTTGCCGGGGTCGCATCCGCGTCCTTGGAACGAAGGCGAGAATTACACGGCGCTTCATTGGTCGCCGCATTTGTCGGCGGTCATGGGGTATGAATATTCGACGCGTCCGGGATGTGATCCGGCGAATTCGACGAACAACCAATACGAAGTCGTGCTCTGCCATTACTTGAGCGGCGGGTTGACGTATCGGTCGGGGCGTACGGACAAACTATTGCATCAAATCTTCAATACGGTGAACGTATTCGTGGGACAACGGCGCGGAGCAATTCGATGCGTGTCCGGCGTTTGTCGCTTGTTCCCGCCATTCGAAGGCGCGCGTCTCGAGCTGGTGTCGAGGTTTTGATGAGGATTGGCCGAGACACCATCATGCATGATTTGCGTGCCGCGGCTTTTCAATCCACCAATCAACACGCGCTTGTCGCGGCTTGATTTTCAGGCATTCGCGGCACCCCGCTCCGCACTCGCCCATTTCAGGGCCCAAACCGCGGGGCTCCGCCGAAAACGCATGAAAATCAAACACCCTCCAAGCACCGCTTCGATAAACCGGCGGAGTGGTGCTAAAACGGTAGCGGACCGACGACGTCTTTGTAGAACATCGCAAAGAGTTCGCCCCCGGTGGCGAGGTTGATGTTGTAACCCCACAAAAGTAGCTGCCATATCTCGGCTATGGCCGTTTCCGGATTGGGGTTCACCCCCAGAATGGTGACTCCAAGCTTGTTGAACTTCACAAGCTGCGCTTCGTGGAAAATGGGCGACTCCGCCAACCAGTCGGGGAACTTGTCCTCGTCGTCGTCCACCTGCAATAAATGCGCTAACACAACAAGGTCGCCCATTCCAAAATTCGTCCAATCGTTGACCCGTTCCAAGAGGATGATCTCGCGTGCGCGCTTGAGCACCGACACACTCTCCAAATACTCGGTAATCTGATCGATGCTGGTACCGCGATTCTCGCAAGGGTCCTCTTCATGGAAGAATCGAATCTTTCCATGCGTAAACCCGGTCAATGCCGGCGGCAATGGCGGAGGGCCCACCGTGAGTTTGAGATCCGTGATCGTCTGCGCGCCATAGATCTTGATCAAGACGTCGTTGAGCTGAATACCGGACACGCTGGTCGTCAGGGCGATTGAATTCTCCTCGAGGGCTGCCAGACGGCGTCCAAACCCCTCGAAGAGCCGCTTGACGTGGTGCAGTGTCGGTTGAAACTCGAAAGGCGGAATTTGCAGTTTCGGGGTGGCGTCCACTTCACCCGGTTCCCAGACAACCACTTGTTGCGTAATGCGTTGCCATCGCAAACTCGGTTCTGCAAACGCAAGGGCCATACCGTTGTGGTCGCTGAACGACACCGCTTTGCCACCCACATCCATCTGCTTGCAGAGAATTCCAAGGAATTGATAGGGCAGTTGCGGTCCTTGAAAGCCTTCGCTGTGATCGACCAATCCGTCCCCAAAGCTCGCTCCGGGAAAGCGAGAAATACCCCGATCGAACAGGGCGTCCCCTTTGGCATTGGTTCCTACGCCTTGGGAGCCCGGATGCAAGCTTGATTCCGACGCAAATCCTCGCGGAAACTCGGACTTGACGGTTCCCCAAAGCAGCTCACCCACCCTGCGCACGGTATCCCGATTGGCGAGGTTGGTGTCGCCCAGGACGATGTCCGCTTTGCTTTGGGCGTCGATCAGATAACCGGCGCACTTGGTGGCCGCGTCGCTCCCGGAGATGAATTTATTGGGGATATGCACGCAAGCAATTCGAAGTTGGTAGCCATTCTGAAAGTCCGTGAGGGTCAAAATGGGATAACTCGGTTCGGGCCCGGTGCCGAGCGCATCGATGGCGAGTGAAAAACTCGAGGCTGTCGACGTCCTGATGAGGATGGTAAACGCCTGACAAGCCTTCGAAGCGACAATGTATTGCCAAACGACGTAATCCTTGCGGCCCAGCTTGGGCAGACAAACCTCGCCAAGCACGATGACGTCCGGTTTTCCGTAACCCGTGAGATTCGTCAGGAGGGCATCGACCACTCGAGACACCAAATCTTGATTGTCGACGATTCCCGCATCCCTCGGTCGTTCTTCGCCAGTACCGAACCGCTCGATTTCAATGCCGCCAGAGCCGGGACTGATCGGCATTGCGCTCGAAAATAGGCCCCCGGAGCTTGGGAGTTGTTTCGAGATGCCGGGCAAGAAGACTTTGCTCGGGAGGTACGATTGTGTCTTGCCCGTGAACATTCCCCCGATCGTGGATTTTTCGCCCCATTCGTTGTCTTTGGGCGAAACCTTTTGCGAGCCGGAGTTCAGTGATTGGTAGACGAAAATCACGGTGGGCGTCTCTCGTCAGTGTATCGAGGTATCATTGGTGCCGAGAAGGCTCCAACGGCCGAGGTAACGTGGCGGCGTGCGGTGCTTGTTGCAGGGTCGCGATTCGACCGGCGCAGGCTTGGGTAAAAGCTCGTTGGTCCGGTCCATGCGTTCCTTGGCGGATCAAGGTGGGTGTCTCCACGCTACCGGTCGTTTTCAAGAGGTGTCAATGGCGTTTTTCGCGATCATGCCGAGTCGATGCAAAGCCGACACGTCATATCACTCCTCCGCCACTTCGTAGATTGCGCTTGTCGAGGCTTGATTTTCAGGCATTCGTGGCACTCCGCTCCGCACGCGCCCATTTCGGGACTCGAGCAGCGGGGTCCCGTTGCAAACGCCTTAAAATCAAGCACTCTCCAAGCACCGCTTCGATAAACCTGCGGCGTCGGGTTATCACCGCGGACGAAGTTGTCGCCGCTTGCGAACATCGAACGGCGCGCCGAACGTGTTTTTCAGAGGTTGCCCGACGCTTACGCCCGTCCACGCTGAAACCGCGGCTTCGGCTTTTGCGCGATCCGCGGGCGCGAGATCGGCGATCACTGCGCCATGGTTTTTCCCGGCCGCATAAAAGCGGAACGAATCCTTTGCGGCACCCAAATCGAAAGCCCCGGCCGACCACGGATCATCTCCGCCATAAATGAAAAGAAATCCGGTCCCTTGGGTCTTTAACCAATTACCCACATCCTGCATGGCCATTGGATCGAAAACCGGTTCGGCGGCGATCGTTGGACAATCATCGAGTTTGCTTTGGTCGATCGTCAACAGATCTTGCAAATGCATGGCATTCAATCCGGGGGTGCCGAGTTGCGTGTCCGCCTGCCAATAATAAGGCTCGAACAGGAGCGTCGAATCGTCGGCGGAGGTCGCTGTCCCCGCAATTTCGTCGAAGAAGTTCCAGACGGTGATGTCGCTCGCAGCGGCCGTGGGAATGTCCGCGCAACGCGAAGCCCCGTAATATTGCCAGAACGTCCACGTGAACCACATCGTGAGGGATTCGAGCGTCGCGTCGAGGCTGAAATAATTGTAGGTAAGCCCCAAATTTGACGCTTGATCGGCCATTTGAGCCAGCATGAAGGTCCGCCGATTCAACACTTCGCGCTCGAAATCGTGAAGTTTCGTTCGGCACGTCGCATCACCCACCGTCGCGAGAAAATCGATGTATCGAGAATCATCGAGGCCCGCCGAATGCGGCGCGACGTAGGCAATGGTTCCATCGACGTCCGTCGGGTAAAACCTACGGTGATACACCGAGGTCATGCCGCCTTTGCTGGCGCCCGTCGATACCCAACGCCCGGGATAAATGGTCTTGAATGCTTGGACGATGCGGTGGTGATCCGCCGCGGCTTGTTCAATCGTGAGTTTCGACCAATCGGCGGGATCGGGCCGGGAAGGCGTAAAGTATCGATGCTCGACGATGAGCTGATTGCCGGAGACCATGGCCGTGGGTTCTTCGAGGTATTGCGCGGGATACCATAACGTGTAGCCCGTCGAGACGAGGACCGTGGGCGCCTGAGAATCGCGATGATGCAAGGCAATACGTTGTTGAAAACGTTGTCCCGCCGGGTTTTTGTGATCGACCGGTTGATCGAAGGTGATCAGGAAAAACCGATATCCGGCAACGTCCGACGGTTGTTCGTCAATGGTGGCTCCTTCGATGCCTTGGAGTTGCTGCAAGATATCCAAAGGCGCGCCGGCTTGGCCTCCGCTGCCGCCCATTCCACCATCGCCCCCGGCTCCTCCGGAACCGCTGGACGACGAAGTCGAAGAGGATGACGAAGACGACGAGGATTTCGCAGGCGGTGGATCATCTCCACAGGATGCGAGCGAAAGTGCCACCAGCCCAACGAATGCAGGAAAGAGGGGGTAAAAATGTCGCATTCATGGACGATAGCCGAAAGGTTCGGTTGATTCGAGGTAAAAAATGTTTCAGGTGGACGAATCGGTGAATCCGCAATGCTCGACGGGTTTGGCGCGTTGATAACAGCTTTCGGTATTGCGGTGAAGGGCGAGGCCGACGCTGTCCCATTCATCGAGGAGCGTTTGTTTGATGGGCTCGGAATTGAATTTGCGTAATGTCCGGAGCAGCCAGGACGACTCGACGACTTCATGGCGTTCGAACATCCGCTGGACACCCATGGCTTTCAAGACGGCATTCACACTGTCGTCATCGATGACGACGGCGCCGTGGCGCCACAAGCGGGCGCGGCTTTCGCCCATACCGCCGAAAAAATCCGTCTCGATCCAGCCGACTTCGCCGCGTTTGGACAGCTCCAATCCGATGAGGTCCAAGACTTCGACGAGACGCAAAAAAGGACCGCCGTTATCGTTGTCGGCCGTGGTCATGGCCAAATCGCGAAGAACATCGGGAACGGGGGCAAACCATAACCCTTGCGCGAGCGGTAACATACGCGCGCCGGGCAAAAGTTTTTCGAGACCGAGCAAAACCTCGGGCCGAGCAAGGTACGCATCCAAGTGATGGCCCATGACAAACTCCGCTCAGGTGGGAAAAATTCCGGCCGACATCAATTCGTGCACGTGATGTTTGTATTGCCGCTCGAGGCTCCCGGAAAAATATTGTCGCATTTGACGATATTGCCCGTCGTCTGTTTGGTGATTTCGATCCCGAACGTGTCAATCGCGACGTCGCTCGTATTTCCCGAAAACGTATTGTTGCTGCCGGAGCCCGCGAGCGTGTGTTGATGCGTTTGATAACCGGCCGTGAGCAATCCTTTGCCGCCCGTATTTTTTCCGATGTTGTCGGCGATGACATATCCAACGGCTTTGACATCCACCCAGCTGTCGGCGGAGTTTGCGCCATTGATCAAATTCCCGTCGAAGGTATTTCCGCGAATCTCGCCGTTTGTCGTTCCTTCCTTCGCGTCGATGCATTCCGAATAAATATCGTACACATTGTTGCGCAGGATGCGATTGCGATCGCTTTTATCGTCCGCATTCGTATTCGCACAGACGCCGTTGTTCGTGCCGATGTAAATGCCTTCGGCGAGCCCTGCTTTACCGTCGTCGGCTTTACCGCTCCCGTGAATCTCGGAATCTTGAAGTGTATTGTCGGCGCTCGAGCAGCGGAAATGAATGATCTCCATGCCCGCGTCCCGCAATTCGAGGCCAGTGAGAAGATTATGATTTGCACCGTCGAGCATGACGGACTTTTGTCCGCGGGCGACGGTAAAACCCGAAAGAATCCACCAATCCGCTTCGAGGTGGAACGTGTAGCCGTTGGTGCCTCCTTGATCGAGGATCGCATTGCGAGTTCCACACAAGACGATGGGATTCGTTTCCGTGCCGTTCGTACCGGGCGCGACTGCAAATTGGCCCGAATACGTGCCATCCATCAAGTGAATTTTCGTGCCCGGCGTCGCGTTTGTCAGGGCGTCCTTCAACGTATTCGCGTCATTGACTTCGATGGTCTTCAATGCGGGAAAATCGCAAGGATCGGCGGGGTTCATCATTCCACCCGAGCTGCTCGAGCTGCCGGATCCGGCCGCTCCGCCCATACCTCCGTTCGACGTACCGCCGCCACCGCCTGCGCCGCCCGTCCCTCCTGCGCCGCCCGTGCCGCCCGTATTCACTTCATTGCCGGCCTGACCGGCGCTTCCGGCCGTCCCGGTGCCGCTCGAACAACCCGAGAATCCGAGCAAAACCGTTGCGGCTGCGGAATAAAAGAGCGTCGAACGAAGGGCTTTGGGAAATACGCGTGTGAGCATTCGGGCATAACAACATAAAGACGGGCGTCTGTCAAAGCTTGAATCGCATCGGAATTTTTAGCCACCCGACGCGTCGAGGTAGATTCTGGACAACGCGCGGTCCGTCGAATAGGCTGCACCGCCATGGGCCACTACAGCTATTTTTGCGGCTGCACATCGAGCGACGCAGCCTTTCCCAACGGACG
>CAYSYX010000250.1:0-12669 GCA_964435055.1 uncultured Polyangium sp.
GAGGTAGTCCCATCAGTCCAAATACGAGCAGCGGTTCGTCTCTGCGTAACGACAGCGCATGTGCAATGGCACCCGGTTCGGAATCGAATCGCAGCTCGATATGGCCGGCCATGGCGGCGCTCATGTTCATCGCTGCGACACGCCGAAAACGAGCGTCACGTGATTGAATTACGTCCGAATATGGTGTGATCCGACGACAGTTACGTCAAACTTACCTCATCGACTGCATATTTGCCTTCGGTGGCATGACGATCCTCCCGTTTCGTTACGCAGCATGACCGTCGCTGACTTTGTCGAGTCGCCGGGAAGTGTCACAACGGCGTTTCGTCGTTTTGCATGGCGTATGCGTGATGTCGCGCGACCGATACGTCGTTTGCGTCTACGATTCCCGCCACACGGGCCTTGACGTCCGACCCGAAATCGACTTCAGTGCTCCGCATCCTTCTTTCCAAGGGTGATGCTGATGGCTGAGCACGCATTCGAGAACATCGGCTGGACCGTGGGTAACCACTGCAACGCGACGTGCGGACACTGCTACAGCTGGAAAGTGCGCAAGGATAGTCGAGAGTTTTTGCTCGAAACCGATGTCGTTCGGGTGGTCGAACAGCTTGCGCGTCTCGGAATCAAAACCGTGAACCTTGGAGGGAACGAACCGATTTACACGCATGGTCCCGAACTTGGGAAAACCATGTTGCCGTTCATCATTCGAACGTTGCACGACGCGGCGATTCCGGTCGGCTTGACGACGAATGGCGTCACGTTCACCTATCTGCATGATCATTTCCCGGACGAACTGCGGATGGTCAACGATATCGACTTTTCTTTGGATTCGCCGTTTCAAAAGGAGCATGACCTGAATCGTGGGGTCAAGCTTTATAAACTCGTCATTCACGCCATCGAACGGGCCATCGAATTGGGCATCGATTGCAGCATCATTGCGTGCGGCATGCGGCAAAACTTCAACAAAGATTATTTGTCGGCCTACATGGCGCTCACGAAGATGCTCGGCTGCGAATTCCGAATCAATACGCTCAAACCGGTCGAACCGGATTTGATCGGCGAAATGCCTTCGAGCGAGCAATTTTACGAAGGTTTTTCCTTTTTGATGAACAACTCGCATTGCATTACCCTGGGAGAATCGTGCGTGACGGCGTTCACCCAGACGGGCACGCCGGGGTGTCCTTGTGGAACGTCGTCGTTTCGCATCAATGCCAAGACCAAAGACGGCCGAATTCCCATCAATCCTTGCGTATATGCTCACGACTACAAAGTCGGCGACTTGCTCACGGAAGATATCTTCGATATCGTTTCGAGTCCCGCATTCACGGCCTTTTCAGGAAGACGGCGCCACTTGCCGCAGGCGTGTCGCGATTCGGGCTGTTCGTACCTCGAAACCTGCCGCGGGGGATGCACGTCCCGCTCGTATTTCGTCTATGGCAATCTCGAATCGAAAGATCCGTATTGCCCGGCTGAATACGTGGCCTCGCGGGGAGGTTCGTCCCCGAACTTGCCCCATCGCCCGGAAATCGGGTGTCATGACGGGATTCGCGTCCACGACAATTACCTTTGTACTTGGATTGGCAAGGTCAATCCGGACTTCGTGGACGAGCGATATTCATCCATCGCCCAATTTTTCGATGATCCGGAGCGGGAAGCGACGCACATGTCGAATTGCAAACAGGTCAAGCCGTCCGAAAATGATCAAACGAGCCTCATTCGCATCGAGCGACGCAGGACAGGAGTAACGGGATCATGAAACGCACGTTGCCATTGGTTTCAGGTCCGACCGACGCATTCCCTCGTCGCGCGGGAGTTCGTCCCGGCGGACCATTGCCGGATGTCCCGATCGTTCTCGACGAGATCGACTTTTACGTGACGATGAAGTGCAACTTGAATTGTGATTTTTGCAGTGTAAGCGCGAATGAATACGATCACGAGGAACTTTCGCTGCCGCGCATTTTGGAGCTCATGCGCGAGGCGAAAGAGCTGGGCATGAAGGAATTGCATTTCAGCGGCGGCGAACCGACTCTCCGCGACGACCTCGAAGACATGATCGCGTACGCGGAAGAATTGGGATTACACACGCGGATCATTACCAACGGTTTCAAGCTGGACCGCGAGCGAATTCAGCGCCTGCATCGCTTGGGTCTCGACGATATCATGATTTCGGTGGACGGTTTCGAGAAGACACACGACGTCATGCGCGGCAATCGATTCAGTTTCGACCGCGCGTTGCGTGTCGTGCGCGATTGCGTCGATTTGGGGATTCGCACGCGCGTGTCGACCGTGATTTATCGCGAAAACATGGCGGAGGCCGTGCCGTTGCTTTTGTTTTTTCGCGACATGGGCGTGCATATCTATTCGTTTTTCTTGGGCTCACCGCTCGGGCGCGGGTATCGCCATCGCATGGGCTCCGTCCTGAATGCCGAAGAATGGCGAAACGTTTGTAATGACGTGCGTACGGCCATGCGCGAGCACGACGTGCAGCTCGATGTCGTATTGGAGCAAGGTTTTCAATATGAAGACGGCACCGTCGTCGATCGTTCTCGGCTTCAAGGTCGAGGTACGGGATGCGCCACGCTCATGGAGGATTACCACTTTCTCATTCTGCGAGCGGATGGCAATCTCTACCAATGCGTCTTTTTCGTGACCGACGGCGCGCCCATTGGCAATGTCAAGGAAATGAGCATCAAAGAAGCGTTGCTGCATTCGCGAAAAGAAGCGATTTACGAACCGTTCACGGTCGCCAATGACAAATGCGTATCGTGTTCGCATCAGGTTCCTTGCGGCACGGGGTGTCGAGGGTATGCGTATCTTTACGAAAATGATTGGCTGAAAACCGACCCTCGCTGCGCCAAAGAAGGACCGGAGACGCCCAAATATTATCCGCTGTGTCCCATTTTGAAGGTCAACGCCGCTTCCGGCCATTTCGGTGGGTCGACCGAGCAGGCATTACGTCGTTGAGGGCCGGATGAACCAAGCCGTATCTGTTCGAAAGAGCTTGGACGAAGCGTGTTGCTTTCGCAGTATTCGAGGCGGCGGCGTGCGGGTGATTTGGGAAATCATCTCCAAATGCAACCTCGATTGTGTCCATTGTTTCGTCGAACATACGGAGTACGGTATCGAGACCGAAGACGCCTTGCGCGTCATTGACGAGTTTCCTTTGCTCCCGGTCAGCAAAATCATGTTCACCGGCGGCGAGCCATTTCTGCGGCGCGATATGTTGACGCTCGTGCGCGCGTGTTTGGCGCAGGGAATTCTGGTTGATATTACGACAAACCTGACGCACATGACGCCCGAAAAGATCGCCGCGCTTCGGGAGATGGGTTTGCACGAAATCACCACGAGCCTCGACGGGCCGGAACCGATTCACGACCGAATTCGCCGCGCCCCCGGGAATTTCAAACGCGTCGTCGCGACCGTCCCCGAACTTCGCGCCGCGGGTATCGCCGTCGATATCGTCTGCGTGGCGCAGCGTGATAATGCGGACCATCTTGGCGAAACCATTGCCATTGCGCATGACCTCGGTGCTTCGTCCATATCGATTTCAGGATTCAATCATCAGAATCGCGCCGCGCGGTTTGTCGACGTCGTGTCGCTTCAGGACGAACAATTGCCGTCCGTCGAGCGACAAATTCGAGCCGCCCGCGAGCGTTATGGCGAAACGTTTCCCATTCGAACCGTTTCCCTTCTGCAACGTTTTGCCGGTCCCGTTCCTTGTCCCGTACAGAACCTCATTGGAATCAATGCCGCGGGCCAGGCTTCCAATTGCCTTCTCGCTCCCGTCCCCGCCCATCAGACGCGCGATGTGCGCCAGGGCCTGAAAGCCGCATGGGACGCATTGAATCGCGATCATTGTTGTTCACACGGCGGCTTTGCGCCTTTACCGCTCGTTACGCTAGGAAAAACCGCGCGATGAAGCTCCCCATCTTGCAGGAATCTCCGGCCACGGTGCCAAGCTCGTTCGAAGTCGTTCGTTTGCACGAAATCGACTTGAACATCACCAACCGATGTAACCTCGACTGTATTCACTGTGCATTCGCGTCGAGCATCGGAGACGCCAACGAATTGCCGTACGACCTCGTCGAGCAAATCGTGCTGGACGCCCGGGCGCTCGGTTGTGAAGATATTCATTTGACCGGCGGCGAACCGACCATTCATCGTGAATTCGAGCGAATCTTGTCGCTCATCATGAATTCCGGCATATTCACGCGCCTCATTTCCAATGGTACGATGACCAAAGAAAAGCTGCGCCGTTATCGAGATATCGGGCTTGGGCATTTGCTCTTCAGCGTCGACGGCCTCGATGAAGCACATGATCGTATTCGCGGTCAACATGGTGCGTTTCGTAAAACCATCGGCCGAGCCAAAGATGCGCTGGAACTTGGTTACCATCTGCGGATCAACGCTGTGGCCATGCGCGACAATCTTCACGAGATTCTGCCGCTCTTCGAATTGTGCGAAGCCATCGGAGTGCAATTGTTTTCGGTGTTTTTGTATTCCCCGACCGGCCGAAATGCCCGCCGCCAGCTCGATTACATCGTCGATCCTCATACGTGGCGGGCATTCAAAGAAAAACTCCGTGCCCGCGCCCTCGGCAGTCGAACCGAAGTCTTCGTTGAAAAAGGGTTCTTGTTCCGAGACGAACCGCCCCTCGATTGGGACAAGCTCCCGGGACGAGGCGGCGGGTGTCATTACCTCAGCCGAGTGCTCGATTATTTGATCATCACCGGCGATGGAAACGTTTTTCCCTGCGCGTTGCTCAATGACAAGGCCATTCCTTACGGGAACATCTATCAGCGACGTTTGGCCGAGATCATTCGGCAGCCCGAACACCATTATCGGACGTACGAATCCTTTCGAGAACCCGCCGGAAAATGCAATTCGTGCGGCGAGTTCAATCATTGCCACGGTGGCTGCCGCGCATTTGCCTATGCCTTCCACCAAGCGTGGGACCATCCGGATCCGCAATGTCGTCGCGAACCCGAACAAGCCCCGGAATTCATTCCCTTGTGCCCATTGTTCAAAGAAAACTTCAAAGCCAGCCTCGTCAGCGGCTTCTCCGAGAAACTCAGCTGATGGATTTCGCTTTGCAAGAATCAGCGGACTTCTGGGCGTTTGTCGAGAACCTGGTCGCCTCGAGCCGCATTGCGATCGATCGACCCAAGGGGTCGGCACATCCTCGATATCCCGCAATGATCTATCCGTTCGATTACGGCTACCTCGAAAATACGCAATCGGGCGATGGCGAAGGTATCGACGTCTGGATTGGATCGGGCGATCGAAGCTGCGTGTGCGGCATGGTCTGCACCATTGACCTTGCCAAACGAGATATGGAAATGAAAATCTTGCTCGGTTGCACCGCCGAGGAAGCTCGAGCAATTGTGGATTTCTTGAGTCGTTACACGATGCGTGCGGTTCTCATGCCCCGCCATCAGGACTTGTCACCCCCGGTCGCGGCGTCGACGGGAATCGCATTGACGTAAAGTCGCGTCTTCTTACCGGGAACGTCCAACGTACCGGTTCGTTCCGCTGCAATACGCACATCCGGACCCATTTTCGCTGTGATTCCAACGCGTACCGCACCGATGACGACGTCGGGCTCCGCCGCGCCGACATACCGAACCAATACATCGTGAAGCGATGTTTGGACGAGCTGATATTGCTTGAGGCCGAGCTTGGGCAAGTCGCCGAGCAAGACAAATGGATTGAATCGCTCGCCTTTCGGTGTGACGAACAAATCGACAATGCGCCCCTCGATCTTCATGATTCTGGGATACAAACGCCCGCAATCGCACGGTTCGTACGAAACACTGCCGATGTCCCCGGTGCGATAACGCAGCATCGGCATCGCTCGATTGGTCAAGTCTGTCACGACAATTTCGCCCCGCTCGCCCGGATCGACCCGTCGACCATCGGTGATGACTTCGACGACGATATCGTCGTCTTCGAAATGCAAGCCGTCATGATAGCGGCATTCGCATCCGATCATGCCCGCTTCGGTGCTGTTGTACGAATCGAATACGTCGCAATGAAATGCCGTCTTCAGCTTTTGCCGTGTTTGTTCGGTGAGTTGTTCCGCGGCGGTGAGAATGGCTTTGGGTCTTATGGGAAAGCGCCGATCGGTATTCAATTCTTCGATATAATCGACGAGCCTGGACATGGACGATGGTTTGCCCTGAAGCAAGACGGGCGAGAGCCGATGAATCCCTTCGATGGCCGATGTTTGCGTTGCGTGGAATTCCGGACGAATGTCGAATTTCTCCATGCAAGAAAGTCGAAATGCAGGCATTCTCCGCGAATGACGTCGGTATTCGGGACGATATTCCGTATCCGAGATGTAAACGTAGTTTCCTCCGAGCGGAGTGAAGTCGCTGCTGGAAATGCCCATTTGAGGCAGTCGACCTTCGAATCGGGCGAACATCTGCACGGAGGCCTCGAGCGTCCGCATGACTCGAATGGGTCGGCCGGTTGTTCCGGACGTACCCCAGACTTCGCATAAGCGCGTGTCGACATTGTCGGCAGTCAGGAAATGCGAAAGATCCTGAAGATCGGAACGCGTCAACAAGGGGAGCTGGTCGAGGTCTTCGGCGGCGCGGATGTCGTCCGCACGCAGGCCCATACTCGAAAAAATCAATCGATAGTAGGGCACGTGGCGCGCCGCATGAGCGACGATGGCCCGAACACGAGCGCTTTGACGGGCGACGATTGCGTCACGGTCGGCAGCTCGATGTCGGGCTTGCAGCGCCGTCGCAACGACGGCCGGATAAAGCGCATAAGGACGCACACGGCCATTCCAGAGCTTCAGGCAGAAGTCGACGAACATGGCGTGCGGGTCGTGTCCGGCGAAGATGTCCACGATGGTTTGGCGAGCTAAACGGAAGGGTATTACGGGGGAGGAATCGAAATCGCGTTTCAGACGGCAACGTCGGGCATCGTAATGACGCGGTTCGCCAGAACGGTCTTGATCTCCGGCACACCGTGAAGCTGCTTCATCACGTAGGCGATCGTGCTCGGTTGGGCCATCGCGATAATCTTGTGCACCGTCTCGGGTGGAACTTGGGTCTCATGCGAGATTCGCGCGATGAGCTCGTTGATGTCTTCCACCGGCGGGCTCTTGGCCGCAATTTCTTTCCCACCGACGAACTTCGAGTGCTTGAATGCACCTGCAAGGGAGATTTTATCAGGCATGATCGTGCCTCCTTTGGGCCGGTGTTCGCACCGGATTTCTATCCGACCCTGATCTTTACGCTTGATTGCATCTCATGTCAAGAATGGAATTCACGATCGAAGTGAGCATTCATGAACCCGAAAATGGTCTTCAGCCCATGACAACCGAATTTCAGATCGAACAAATCCGGACGTTGCGTAATATATTGGCGGAAACCGTCACGCATCTCGAGCGTCGGCGTATTCTCCCAATGGAACGTGACGTCGGGTCACAAATGACCGTCGCCGGACAACCGCTCGCCGCCGTCGCCGATTACATTTTCGCGCGCGATCTGATGGACTCGCTGCTCAGCCGAATTCCAAAATGTTCCACCGACGAAAAAGAACGCCTCGAACTCAATGCCGATATTCCTCAACTCGCATTTCATTTGGCTGAGGTCCTCGAGCAAATCAAGTCCGACAAACTCGATCCAACACATCTGGCCCGGTCCCTCACGTTTCTCAATCGCCATATCGTCCGCTTTCGTCACGAATTCGATGAACGCCGCCATGAACAGCTTGGCGAGCTCGATCGCGAACTCGTGCTGGGTCTCGGGCGTTTGGCGCGACGTACATTTGTTCGCGAATTCGCCCACGTGTACGACGGCCTTGGTTATCGACGGCCATTCATTGATAAATTTTATCGAGACTATTCGATAACCGGCGTTCCCGACGGGCTCGTCGCCCAATTGCATGCCATCGCCGAAGCCGATGCGTACGATATGTACCTGTGCGTGCTGAAAGGTGGATTGACGTTCGCCTTGCTGCTCGAATTGCTCGGTTTGTCTCGGAGCAAAATCCATCATGTCGTTTGCGGTCGGGCGTCGGGCTCGCATACGAACGTCGAAACAATTTTCCAGCCCATTGATTTTACGCTGGATGGTTTGGCGAAAAAGTCCATTTTGATCATCGAGAACAACGTGGCGACGGGGATGACCCTGAAAGCGCTCGCAGCCGGTTTGCTAGTGGCACAACCTTCGCGAATGGGGCTGTTTGTCGATTATCTTCTGTCGGATGTCAATGGAATCACCCGCGAGAATCTCTCCGAACGACTTGGTTATCCATTTTCGGTGGCTCACGTGGGTCCTTATGACGTCACGAAAGAACCCGAGGCATTGCGAGCATTAAAACAACAACTCGTACGACGCATCGAATCCGCCTTGGCCGCGTAATTCGCTATCGAATGCGCCGGATCCGAACAAGCCATTCGTCTCGAAGCATCGAAAAATCGCCCATACCAGACCGTCCATTTCCGACCTCACGTTACGCATCCGCCAATGGATGTTTCACCCGGTGTTTGGCATGGCGTATGCACAAGCTGCGAGTTCAACGATATCGAGCTACATTTTTCATGGCCCGGATGTACGGATCGGGGAGGGGACGACACGATGAAATCGAGCATCATTGCGGTGATTCCGCTTTTTCTTGGAGCTTGTGCGCCGGCATCACCGAAAGATCCAAACGAATCGATGACCGACGCCAGCGTTTTGGCCCCGCCTCCCCAGGGGCGAGGTATGCAATTGCGTATGATGAAAAGTATCGCGCCGGGCTTGGAGTCGTACGGATGTCAATTGTTTCAAATGCCGGACGAAGATGTATTCATCCACGAACAAACCGTGCAATTCAGTGCCGGCGGGCATCATGTGCTTCTTTATGTGACTCCTTATGCAATGATCCCCGAAAGAGATGAAAATGGCGAGCTTGTCGACGCGGCGAAGGTCCACGATTGTTCGGAAGGCGTGACGGCACGGTGGAAAGTGACCTCCGTGCTGGGCGGCAGCGAAATATTCGATCATCCGGGCATGTTTCGCGGTTTGCCCGAAGGCGTCGCCGTCCGTTTGCCCAAAAAAACCGTCGTCGTCATGAGCGTTCACTACCTCAATGCCTCGTCTCATGAAGTCGACGTGGACGCTCGGGTCAATTTGTCCGCCATTACGCGCGAAGAAATGACCATGGAAGCCGGTCTTTTGTACCTGGACAATCGGTTTCTGCACGTTCCGCCCAGAGGAAAAGCTTCGTCTCGGATGCGCTGCCCCATTCCCGAAAATGTCTTCGTGGCCAATCTGCAATCGCATCTCCACGCCCGCGGCGTATTTTTTTCCGCTACGGCCCGCGACGAGAAACTTCACCAATCCACCGTCGTGTACGAAACGAAAAAATGGCTCGAACCTCCGGTGACGACGTACGAACCTTATTTGGAATTACGCGCGGGGCAATTTCTCGAGACCCGTTGCGATTACGAAAACAACGAAGCTCGCGCGATCGGCTACGGACCGAAATCCACCGACGAAATGTGTCAACTCATCGGTCCGTACTTCCCGCGTAATGCCGACTTTGAATCGTGCGCCGATGCCTCGGGAAACGATGCCGCATTATGGATCGGCCAGGGCAGCGCCGACGGAGCCGCAACGCTCGATTGCTTCGATTGTGCCGGGAGCGTCGAAAACCTCGATTACGTGGCCTGTATGTACGACGCTTGTCCGAGCATTGCCGAACGCGCATCGGCTTTCGTTCGTTGCCGGCTTTCCAAAGATCTTGGAAGTTGCCAGGGTGAAAAGCTCGCGTTGTCCAAAGCTGTTTGTCACGATTGAACGAATGAGGAACCGTCCGCCCAGGCGCTCACGAAATGATGCGGTGGGCGGGTCGGCATGACGAGCGCGGGCGTGAACGACGTCGAACCCGCGCTCGTGGACATGCATCATTCCGTCGGATCGGACGAGAAAACGTCTTCGTCGAGCACCACTTTGTTGCCGACGATTTTGCCCGTGCGCGTGAAGAGGCTGGTTTTGCCGTCGCCATCGAGGTCCCCTTCGGCGGAAACCTCGAAACCATTCGGCCCCGGATTCGGCCCGCCTCGTTTGGGCCCCTTGTATTCGCCGCCTTGACGGTATTCGTATTGGTATCGAATCTCCTCATTCGAGAAAAACCTGAGGCACTTCCAACCGCTCTCGTCATCTCCCGTATCCCAATCGCCGCCGCTACCCATGCTCGTCTTGTGCGCCGTGCCCTTGGGAATCGTCGTCGGGACGGGTGTGGACGATTTGCATAGTTTATGGATCGGGACGGGCCCATTGCCCAGTTCCCGTTCGTAAGCATTGCGCGCATAACTCGCCATGAAGCGGACGTTCGATCGCGCTTCGCTCGTTTTCGTATTCGCCGTGTAGGATTGGAATGCATTGATGGCGAGCGTCGAGCCGGTGCTGATGAGGTCCATGGCGCCTGCGCCGCCCAAGGCCAGCTCGATACCGCGATCCGTGGGGCCGAGGAGCAATGACAAGAATGCGGGACCTCCAGCCGTCGTCGCGCTCTTGGGTTTGTCGCTCTTATCCGCAACGAGCGATTTGAGCGTCGCTCCGTCCACGAACGTCAACAGATGCATGGCGGGTTTTTCCTTGGCGCGAGCTTCCTGAAACGCGGGGGTCGAAGCGAGCATATCCTTGCCAAACTTGGCGAGCGCTTCTTTCACCATGGCTTTGTCGCCCATGCCGAACACGATGACCCCTTTTCGCGATTCGATGCGCGAAAATTCATTCTTTTTCTTTCCGGGTTTGGCGATTGATTCAATCGAATCGCCGGAGACCAGCGCCTCTTTCGTGGCCTTCTTCTTGACCATGTCGGTGAGCGTCGTCCAAATCTTCTTATGGGCCGCTTCGTCGTTCGTCGCCAAGGCCACGATGGCCGCGGTATGTTTGAATGTATCGTCTTTGCTGAAGTCGAGTTTTTCCTTCGAATTACGATAAAATCCAATGGCCAATTCGTCACCCAACGCCGCATCGATATCGCCGAATTCGATCCCGATTTTCGCCGCGTTGTCTTTGATCTCTTGCAGCTTGTGGCCGTTCGTCGCGTTGTCGATCAACGAAATCACGCTCGCCAAGTCTTTCCCGGGAGCTCGTTTCAGGGACAAACCGAGCGCGCCGAGTGTTCCTTTGGGCATTTTTCCGACCAACGATTGGGCCGATGGAGCCAACACCGAACCGACGGGCGGATACGACGACCCGTAAAGATTCAATCGCAAATCCAAACCCAAGCTTTGCCCCGGTGTCGTCAATGAAGCGAAAAGATCCGAACCCGGCTCGACCTTGTCCCCCAAAATGGGATGCATATCGACCGAGACGAACACATCATTGGCGCGTTCCGCGACGAACCGGGGAGATGTGGCATACGAAGGAAGGGCGCCCGTCGCGACGGCCAAACTTCGGGTCAGGCTTTGCGCATTGACGCAACCGATCAAGTATCCCGAGTCGGCAAACCATACACCGTGCATGCTGGGTTTGTCTTTGTCTTTCGAGTTCGTCGCGGTGAACCGCGGTCCGTTTCGTTCCACATCCTTGCCGGAAAGAACGAGCTCGACCGGACCGGGATTCTTGAATTTGGCGGCTACGCATGCGGCTTCTTCGGTGGCTTTTTCGCCGCCATTTTTCTTGTCCGGGTCGGCAAAAATCACCGCGCTCTCGAAGCTGTCGATGAGGCTCTTGGCGACGGCCGCTTCGATGGGCGACTTTTGCTTCATTTCATCGAGGAATGATTTGGTGATCGATTCGCGAATTTCCGGATCGACCGCGGAGATGACCTTTTCGAGCCGCGGGATGTTGACGATCACCGAGCTGTCTTTGCCGACGAATTGAAAAATCGAGGTGATTTTCGTGGGCAATGCGTCTTCGGCCTTTTCGACCGGCGCAGCCGCGACCGCCGCCACCTTGGCCTGTTTCTCTTCGCCTGCTGCTGCGGCATCATCGGACTTGGGTGATTCCGTAACGGGTGCTTTGGGCCCTGTGGGGGTCGTCGTTGCGGCCCCGCACGCCGTCAGCGTCAAAAATCCCATCCCAATGACCGAACGTCGGTGCATCCACTTCCCCATGGCCGAATTCCTCCCGAAGATGGGGCGCACTAGAGCACGAAATCGGGCGAAGTAAAACAGAATCTTAGTGCCGATGTTGAATGGCCCCGTTCGGCCATCTGCGGCGCGACGTTCAAAAACCTGTTCCCTTCGACCGCATTTGTTTATGATGCATCCGCCACAAGTTTTCAGTGCAGGTATCCTGCCGCTTTGCTCGTATCGAATCCACCGCCGTCATGCTGAAGATCAATGATCTCCTCGACAACAAGTATCGCATCCTTCGTCTGATCGGCGAAGGCGGTATGGGGGCCGTATACGAAGGCAAGCATGTAGGCACCGGGCGTCGTGTGGCCGTCAAGGTGATTCGGCCCGGACCAACGGATGAAGCGGGCGGGGTTCAGTTGCAACGGTTTCAACGTGAAGCTCGTGCGGCCGGAGCCATTGAATCACAATACATCGCTCAGGTATTCGACTCGGGCTGCGACGCAACGGAAAGTTTGCCGTACCTCGTGCTCGAATACCTCACGGGTGAAGACGCTCATCAGCTTCTGCGCCGCTTGGGCCCGTTGCCCGTTGATCTGGCATTGCGTATTTTCGCCCATGTATGCTCGGGACTGGCC
>CAYSYX010000250.1:12679-13426 GCA_964435055.1 uncultured Polyangium sp.
ACAACAAACCGGCCAACGTTTTTCTCGCCAATCGCGACGACGGCGAAATTATTTGCAAATTACTCGATTTCGGCGTCGCCAAGTTCATGGCCGATCCCGTGGAGAATGAATCCGAAGTTCCAGCCATCGAAACGGCCGGGTTGACCCAAACCGGGGCCCTCGTCGGATCACCCTTGTTCATGGCTCCGGAACAGGCGCGCGGGCGACGCGATATCGATGCCCGCGCCGATATTTGGGCTCTCGGCATTTTGCTGTACAAGATGCTCACGGGAAAAACTCCGCACGAACGCACCGGATATGGCATCGGCGAGCTCATCATGGCCATTTGCATGGAATCGCCCGTCCCGATTCGCCAGGTTGCTCCTTGGGTCCCCGTTGAAATCGAATCGCTCTTGAGCGCCATTTTGCAAATTGATCGCGACGCGCGCCCGCAAAGCGTCGAAATGATTCTCGCCGAGCTGCACGTATTGCTCCCCTTGGGCTGGGCCATCGACAAGAGTATGCTCCTGCCATTGCCGCCCGGTGTCGCAGGGCCCATGACGCTGCCTCCAGCTTCGTTATCGCCCGCAAATCCCTCGCTCGGACGATTGCTGAATTCTCCTGCGCCCACAGCTGCCAATACTGCGCAAACCGCCGATGCGGTCGTGCCGACGCCTTCCCCAAAAACGGACCCCGATGTCGCAGCGCCGTCCAATGCGAATCCTCCCCGGCCGGCATTAACCGCGGAAGCCTCGCCCAGTATTCCCG
>CAYSYX010000251.1:0-13420 GCA_964435055.1 uncultured Polyangium sp.
TGACGAAGCCGAGATTCGCGGGCATCGGCGTACGTACATCGGCGCGCTCCCGGGCAAACTCATCCAGAGCTTGAAGAAGGCCGGGACAAACAACCCCGTGTTCCTCTTGGACGAAGTCGACAAGATGTCGACGGACTTCCGAGGTGATCCGGCGGCGGCGCTCCTCGAAGTGCTCGATCCCGAGCAAAACCACACGTTCAACGATCACTACCTCGACCTCGACTACGACCTTTCGGACGTCATGTTCATCACGACGGCCAATACGCTCGGAGCGATCCCCGTGCCGTTGCAGGACCGCATGGAGATCATCCAGTTGTCCGGGTACACCGAGTTCGAGAAGCTCAACATTGCGCTGAAGTACTTGGTTCCGCGGCAGCGCAAAGAGTGTGGCCTCGAAGAAGTCCCGATGGACTTCAGCGAAGGCGCCGTACGGACGATCATTCATCACTACACGAAGGAAAGCGGCGTTCGTTCGCTCGAACGCGAGATTTCCAGCGTGTGTCGCAAGGTCGCGCGCAAGGTCGTCGCCGAGGGGAAAGACAAACCCATCGAGATTTCGGCGAAGACGATTCCGACGTTCCTGGGGGTTCCCAAGTTCCGTTTGGGCAAACGCGGTGACAAGGACGAAATCGGCCTCGTGAACGGTTTGTCCGTGACGAGTGTGGGTGGAGATTTGCTCGGGGCGGAAGCGATCGTCGTGCCGGGCAAGGGCAAACTCGTCGTCACGGGGCTCGTCGAGAAGGGCATGGAAGAGAGTGCTCAAGCGGCGATGAGTTACGTGCGTTCGCACCTCGAGCGGCTGGGTTTGACCCAGGACGCGTATCAAAAGGTCGACGTTCACGTGCACTTCCCCGAGTTTGTCAAGAAAGACGGCCCGAGCGCCGGTGTCACGATGGTGACGGCGGTGTGCAGCGCGCTCATGCGTGTGCCGGTGCGTCAGGACTTGGCGATGACGGGCGAGATCACGTTGCGGGGACGCGTGCTTGGGATTGGCGGCGTGAAGGAAAAACTCCTCGCGGCGCATCGCAGCGGCATTTCCACGGTCGTGATGCCGAAGGAAAACCGCAAGGATCTGCGGGACGTACCGCGTCGTGTTTTGCGGGCCTTGCGCATCGTGCTCGTCGAGCATGTGGACGACGTTTTGCGCGAAGCGCTCGTCGTTACGGATACGAGCATGTTTGGCAATCCGCACGCGCCGCTCGAGTACCGTGACGGCAAACTCGCCACGCCTGTCGTCGTGCCTGCCGTTTCGCCTGCGCTTCAAGCTGTTCCGGCGCAACAACCGGGCGCTTGATCTCGTCACACGATTTTCACCAAACCGATCTGGCCATCGTCATGCGGTCGCGCTAGTCGCTCGCCGCCATGATTCGACAAGCTCTACTCTCGGTCTACGACAAGACGGGCCTTTTGCCGTTCGCGCGGTTGCTCGTGCAACGCGGCGTCAAACTGCTTTCCACGGGGGGCACGTTGCGTGCGCTCGTGGATGCGGGCATCGACGTGACGAGCATCGAGGCGTACACGGGTTCGCCCGAGGTGATGGGTGGGCGCGTGAAGACGCTGCATCCGCGGGTGCACGGGGGAATTCTGATGCGTGGGGACATCGACGCGCAGGACCTCGAGCGGCTCGGTGGAGCGCCGATCGACATCGTCATCGTCAACTTGTACCCGTTTGTCGCGACAGCCAGTCGTCCGGACGCACGGCTCGACGAGGTCATCGAGCAGATCGACATCGGTGGTCCGTCGATGATTCGGGCGGCGGCGAAAAACCACACGCGCGTGGCGGTCGTTTGTGATCCAACGGATTACGACGCCATCGCCGCGGAGTTTTCGGCGAGCGGCGAGATCTCGGCGGCTACGCGGCGCAAGCTTGCGGCGAAGGCGTTTGCCCACACGGCGGCCTACGACGGAGCGGTGGCTGCGTACATGTCGTCGCTGGGTGATCCGACCGAGGGCGAAGCGACTCAGCCTCCCGTGCGTGACGCGTATCCGCGTTACCTGACGCTGGCGTACGAGCGCGCGTACGGCTTGCGATACGGCGAAAACCCGCATCAAAACGGGGCGTTTTACCGGGAACGAGAAGTCGTGCAAGGAGCGCTCGGGTTTGCCGATTCGCTCGGGGCGGGGGGCAAGGAGTTGTCCTTCAACAACCTTGTCGATGTCGATGCGGCGCTCGAGTGTGTGCGTGAGTTCGACCAACCGGCGGCGGTTGTCGTGAAGCACGCGAATCCCGCGGGTGTCGCGACCGCCGACGAGCTGGCGACTGCGTATCGATTGGCTCGCGATGCCGATGCGACGAGTGCGTTCGGAGGGATTGTCGCGCTCAACCGTGCCGTGGACAAACGCACGGCGGACATCCTCGTCGAGACGTTCCTCGAGTGCATTGTGGCGCCGTCGTTCAGCGACGAAGCGCTCGCGGTGTTGCGGACCAAGAAAAACCTGCGCGTGTTGTCGACGGGCATGGTGCTGCCTGCGGACGCGCATGAACGTACGTACAAGCGCATCAGCGGGGGTGTGGTCGTGCAGGCGCGTGATGCGACCGCGCGCGGCGAAGTTCGAGCGGGGCGTGTCGTGTCGAAGCGGAGTGTTTCTCCGGAAGAACTCGAAGCCCTCGACCTCGCCTGGCGTGCTTGCAAACACGTCAAATCCAATGCGATTGTCCTGGCGAAACAGGGGCGAACGGTCGGCGTTGGTGCCGGACAAATGTCCCGTGTCGAGAGTGTGCGTATCGCGTGTCGCAAAGCCGGTGACGATGCGGCAGGTTCGGTGCTCGCGTCGGATGCGTTTTTCCCGTTCCCGGATGGTGTCGAGTTGGCGCTCGAAGCCGGCGTTACGGCCTTTGTGCAGCCTGGTGGCAGCGTGAAAGACGCCGAGGTCATTGCGGCTGTGGACAAGGCCGGAGCCGCGATGCTTTTCACGGGCGTTCGTCACTTCCGCCATTGATCGCGCGTTTTTCCAGTCCCGCCGTGCGTCGAGCAAATCCGCGTTTTGCGAGCGCGTTTGCGCAAAAATTTTCCGAACGGTTCGGCGGGGCGGATCCAGTCTGGCGCGACCATCCATCCACCTGATTTTGAAAAAAACTTGGCCCGCGCGATCAAGCTGTGCTGATGCTCAGTTGTCCGCGTCGTCGAACGACGCGGACAGCACCAAGGAGCATGCAGGTGGCTGGGATTCGGGAGGCGTGCAGCGTCTGCGGGACGGATTTCGAGGTTCAGTTCCGCTACCAGATGGAAGAGCGCAACGGGGGCTTCTCCTTTTATTGCTCGCAGAAATGCCTCGAAAAGAGCCAAGTCTCCGGAGCGGATCAAGGAGACAACCTCGCGACGTGTGATGCGTGCGCCAAACGATTCACGCCTGAGCTGGCATCGCAGGTGATGTACGTCTCGGGGCGTCGGACGTACGCGTGCTCGATGCCGTGTCGCTCGCAGCTCTTGCGAGAAGCGGGTGGGGTTCGTCTTGGCGATATCGCCGCGGAAGCATCGGCACCGAAAGCGACGCCTGTTCCGCCTCAAGTCGCCGCTCCGGCTCGCGTGAAAGAGCCGGCTGCGCCGCGGGCGACTCGATCGGCAGCACCGGCGACGGCAGTCGCGGTACCCGTCGTTCCGCGCATCGGAGCGAAGAAAGCTGCGGCTGCGACTGCGGCAAAGGAAGCGGCCAACGGTGAGGCGACGCCTGCTCTGAGCAAAGTCACCGAAGCTGCGGCGGCTGCACCCGAAGGCGCGACGCCGCGATGCATCGCGGTCTTCAACCACAAGGGTGGTACGGGAAAAACCACGACGGCCGTATCGATTGCGGCGGGGCTGGCGTCGAAAGGCAAACGCGTGTTGCTCGTCGACACGGATGCGCAGGGCAACGTCGCCGTATCGCTTGGGGCGAACGCGGAACGCTCGCTCTATCACGTGCTCGTGATGGGTTTGCGCGTATCGGATGCCGTGAAGACGGTTCGTCCGAACCTCGATCTTTTGCCCTCCAACGAAACTTTGGCGGCGGCCGAGTTGTACTTGGCCGGACGGCAGAACCGCGATCGGGTCTTGGCGGAGCGCCTTACCGCGGCGTCGGCGGCTTATGACTACGTCGTTCTGGATTGCTCGCCGAGTTTGTCGTTGATGAACCAGAACGCGCTCGTGTTTGCCGACAGCGTGCTCGTCCCCGTCGCGTGTGATTACTTGTCCCTCGTCGGGGTTCGTCAGGTCATCAAGACGGTGAAGAACGTCAACGCGATTCTTCATCACCCGGTGCAGATTTGGGGCGTTTTGCCGACGTTGTTCGATGCTCGCGCCAAGATCTGCCACGAAGCGATCTCCACGCTGAAGCAGCACTTCGGGGAGCGTTGTTTGCCCCCGGTGCGCAGCGCCATCAAGGTCAAGGAAGCCCCTTCGCAGGGACAAACCATCTTCGAATACGCCGCGGGAAGCCCGGCCGCGGACGACTACATCGTGGTCGTCGACCGGATCATCCAGCAGCGTGAAGCGGCCCAACAACCAGCACACGCTCCTGCAGCACGTCCGGCGCGATCGGTTGCCGCAGTGGCGGGAGGGGTATCGGCATGAGTCACGAAGGCAATTTCTCGCAAGCGGCATCTTCGTTGCTCGATCGCGACGAAGTCGAAGGCGTGCTCACGGGGGCGTTTTATTCGCCCGCGTTGCAACGACGCAGCCCGGACAAACCGCAGCAACCGAAGCCGACGCATTACAAGGTCATCTGCATCTCGATGTACAACGACGACATCGATCACCTCGATGACATGGTGGAAGCGCTCAAGGCGCGGGGTTTGACCAAGGCAAACCGCAGCGCGCTCATTCGGCACGCGCTCGCCCAAGTGGATCTCGACAAAGTTCCCCGCGGGATTTGAGCGGCTCAGCTCGGCACGTCTTCCAGTTCGTCCCAGAACGCCTTCAAGTCCTCTGGAAGCGGCGCCTCGATGCGCAAGCGTTCACTGGGTTTGGCCGGGTGATCCAGCTCGAGCACCGCCGCATGCAGCGCGTGTCGGCTCAATTCGAGCACCACGACGTCTTCTTCGGTCAGCTCTCCGTCGGCACCTCGTCCGAACAAACCGTCATCGGGACCGTAGAGTTTGTCACCCACGACCGGCGTTCCGACGGCCGCCAGATGCACACGGATCTGATGTTGTCGGCCCGTTTCGAGCATGCAGCGCACGAGGGCGTACGAGCGTCCCGTCATCCGATTCGTTCGCCGTCCAAGCACTTGGAAACGCGTCGCCGAGGGCAAACCCGTTCCCGGATCCGCGACGCGCATTTTCACGGCATAACTGCTCGTCGGATCCAGCTCGAGAGGCAACGCCACGCGGAACGAATCTTCCTCCGGAACGCCCCACGTGATCGCCAGATATTCTTTGTACACCGAACGTTCTTCGTTTGTCTCGACCGACGCCGCTCCTTGGGCAAACTGCACCTTGATGCGCCGATCCGCTTCGCTCGTGCGGGCCAGCAGAAGCACGCCGCTCGTTTCGCGATCGAGCCGATGCGACAACATGAGTCGTTCGCCGTCGCGGGCGGCTTCGAGCAGTTTGACCACGGTGCTCTTGTGGTACCGCGCGGTCGGATGCACGGGGATTCCCGCGGGTTTGTCGATGGCGAGGAGGTGTTCGTCCTCGTAAAGCACTTCGAGCGTCACGTCGGGGGCTTGTTCGTCCCAGGGCGCTCGCCAGAGCAGAACCAGCTGCTCGGCTTGCACGCGATCGTTGCCTTTGAGACGTCGAGCGTCGATGGAGTACGCGCCGTTGGCGATGATCTTTTGCGCTCGGGTTCGGCTCGTACGCTTGAGTTGCGATTGAACGAAGCGGTCGAGGCGCATCCCTTTGGCTTCCGGGGGCACGCGCAGGATGGACACGACCGACCCTTCGGGTACGTCCGAGGGCCGGGAGATGGTCATCCCGCGCCCGAAAGGTCCTTCTGTTCCGCTGAGTTCTCGCGCGTTGATGCGCGTCATGCGGCGTCATCGTAGGGGTGCTCGAAGCTGCCGGCCAGCACGCCGACACGAACGGCTCACGTACGAATGACCGTTGCTCGCTCTACGTCGCAGGCGCGAGTCGTGCTACACCCGCCCGCGCATGGATATCCTCTTCGTCGCTTCGGAACTCGCGCCGATGCTCAAGGCATCGCCCTCGGCCGATGTCGTGGCGTCTTTGTCGAAGGCTCTGCGCCTTCTCGGCCACAAGGTCACGCTCGCCTTGCCTCGGAATCCCGCGATTGAGGCGGCGGGAGTGATGGTTGCTCGTCGGCTCACGCCGCTCGTGATCAACGCCGGATCGGAAAAGATCGAAGTGACTGTTTTCGATGGTCGTCTCAGCTCCGGCGTCGAGCTCTTCTTGTTCGATGCGGAGGGGATGGCCCACGGTCAATGTAATGTCGGAGGCGTCGTCGAAGGCGACGCCAACGCGGCGCGAGCCGTGAGCCTGTTTGTCTTGGCCGTAGCCGAGCTCGTACGTCAACGGTCGCTTTCGGGAGGAGCGTTCGACGTCATTCATGCTCATGACTGGGCCGCCGCGATGGTCCCGTACGTGCTCCGCGACCGGGAAGGTTCGTCGCGACCACCGTCTGTCTTGACAATCCATGATGTCGCCCGTCAGGGGATCTTCCCGCGTGAGGCGCTGCGGCACTTGGGCCTCGACGGACAGCATTTTCAGCCCGAATTGCTCGAGTTTTACGGTCAGCTGAACTTCCTCAAGGGGGGCATTCTCGCGGCGGATGCCATCACGACCGGTTCGGGCACGTACGCTCGAGAGATCCTTACGCCGACAAACGGGGCTCGTCTGGATGGCTTGTTGGCGGCGCGATCGAAGCAACGCGAGATCGTCGGCATCGTCAGCGGCGTTGATTATGCCGTGTACAACCCGATGACCGATCCGGCATTGGCTGCGCGTTACGACGCGGAGGACGCGAGCAACAAGGGCATTTGCAAGAGCGCGCTGCTCACGAACGTCGGTTTGCCGCTGGATCCTGTGCGTCCGCTCATCGTGTCGATCGGGCCGTTCACGCATGATCGCGGCGGCGATCTTTTGGCGACGGCATTGCCCAAGCTGCTCAAGGGCGACGTGTCGATCGTCGTCGCTGGTTTGGCGGAAGAAACCATCGCCGGAAAACTCGAAGCGCTCGTCGCGAAGCATCCCGATGTTCTGCAAGTGATTGGGCATTCATCGGATCAGATCGTGCATCGGCTGCTCGCGGCGGCCGACATCGTGGTGATTCCGTCGCGTAGTGAACCCGGCGGCATTTTGCAGCTTTACGCGCAGCGATATGGGGCGCTTCCCGTGGCGTGTCGCGTGGGTGGGTTCGTCGATACGATCGTCGATTGCGACGCGGCGCTCGAGACGGGCACGGGGTTCCTGTATGACAAACCCACGGCGCCGCAGCTGCTTGCCGGCGTGCAGCGGGCGATTGCGGCGATGACGTCACCGCGTTGGTCGGCGTTGCGGCGTCGCGTCATGCGTCAGGATCTGGGCTGGGATCGTCCGGCTCGCCGCTACGTGCAGGTCTATCGTTCGGTCATGGCAAACTCGTCGCCGTAGTCGGCACGGTTTCAGCGCCGCGGTCCGGAAAGTTTGCCGCTCTATTTGCCCGAACGACGGGGCTTCGTAGTAGAGTGGTTTCCCCCGGAGCGGGGGTTTGTGGCGCAGAAAATCGAGTTTTTCGTTTCTGAGGATAGAAAGATCCGCGGTCCGGTGCGGCTCGAAGAGATCCGTCGTGAGTTCGAGTCGGGGGCGAACGCGGAGAAGAACGTCCTGTTCCGGATGGAGGGGTGCAAGCGTTTCCTCCCTGGAAATGCCTGGGATCCTCTCTCCGACCTCTTTCCGACGCCCAGCGCGCTCGACAGGCCGGACGGCGTCGTCGCGGAAAAACCTCCGCGGGACTTGGCGAGTCTCGAGCCCGAAGCCCGCGACAAACTTCTGTGGTTTGTCGAGGACGCCGACGGCGTGATGGGTCCGGTCACGGGAGCCTTCGTGGCTCGTGGCTTGATGACCGGCCGGATCCCGATCAACTCGGCGGTGGCTTTGGTCAGCGTGCCCGGTTGGATTCGCGCGACGGCGCTTTTCCCGGCCGCTCTCGAGGGCGCCACGGAGATTCGCATGCGACCTCTCGGCTCGTATGCCTGCCCGTATTGCCTCGAGCCCGTGATTCTTGGGAGCACCAACTGTTTGATGTGCAACGAAAATGTGGCGATGGGCGAACCCGGCTTGAGCATGCGACAGGTCGCGATGCTCGTCGGAGGCACGCTCGCCGTCATGATCGTTCCGCTCGTCTTGGGGGCGTTGTCCGCGCGTTCGTCCGCACGCAGCCACGTGCCGGTCGAACCTCCCGTTACGGAGACGGCTGCTTCCGCGGCACCGGAGTCGAGCGCCGGTTCAGCATCGAGCGCCGAGCCGGTTGGTTCGGCGGCGACGAAGACCGACGCTCCGGCCGCAGGACAGGACAAACCCAGCTTGCAGGGCGAGGTCATCGCGAAGTTTTCGGTGCCTCCGGATGTCGAGGATGCGTTTGTCTTGGCTCGAGGTCACGTCGTCATTACGCGGCGTTCGGGCTTGGACGTGATTGATCCGAAGAGCGGCGCGATGGTCACGACGAGTCGGGATGTCGTTGGTGCGCGCAAGCTCGTGTCGGTACAAGGCGCGTTGTATTCGATCGGTGCTTCCCGCATCGGCGTCCTCGAAGCCGACAGTCTGCGCCTTGGCAAATGGATCGACCTCAAAGGGCCGTTTCTTGCGGGATCGGTGGGGCGGGATATCGCGGTTTTCCCGTCGGTCGTCGATCGCAGCGTGATCGTTGTCGGATCGGCGTATCACGTCGAGCTGGCGCGGTTTCGTTTTCCAAACGATTTGCCGGGCATCGTCGCTGTGGAAAGGGACGGCTCGTGGGCGGCGGCAGCCGTGGGCGATCCGCGAGCTCGGATCGATTCGGTGGTCACGTTTTCTCCGCGACTGTCGCCGTCGGTGCAGATGTTTCGGCGCACGGCGATGGGTGATGCCGTCGTCGCGCTCGCGGCGCATAACGGGCACGCCTACGCGGGGCTGGCCGGGGGACGCATTGCGGCCGTGCCATTTCTGGCGCCGGACGTACCGACCAAACCCACGTTGTCGTCCGAAACGTGCAAAGAGCCGGCGTTTGTCGCGGCAACAGCGACGACGGTGGCCGTGGGTTGTCGAGCGGGTCTTGCGGTTGCATTGCATGCGCCGGGATCGCTCGAACAGGACACGCGTATCGAGCTCGGCGCGCCGGTCGTCGCGATGGATCTCGCGCCCTCGACCAACCAGCTGCTCGTGGCGACGGGAAATCCCACGCCCGGGTTGTTCGTGGTGGATCTGCCCGGTGGAGCCACTCGTCGCGTCGCGGTGACGGAGGAGGTTACGAGCGTCGCGTTTGGGCAAGCACCTCATCAGGCGACGGCGTATTCGGCGCGTTCTCATCGCGTATGGGTGCTCGAGTGAGCAAGACCAAGTGTCCTTCGTGTGGTGCGTTGTCGATTCGAACGTCGGCGACCAAGTGTCCTTCGTGCCAAGCGTGGGTGAAGCCGCCGAAGTTTTCCAAACGGCGCTTGCGTTTGAGTCCGCTCGGCGTGGTGGGTTTGACCGTGGGGTTGTGCATCGTCGGCATGACCGCGGGTGTGGTCGCCACGGTGACGGCGCAAGGCCGACGAAGTGCGCAGCCCGTCGTTCCCGCGCAGGGCGAAGTTGCGTCTGCCGTGGCCGCGGATTCCAGCGATTCGGTGAAGGCGGCGGCGTCGGCGAGCGTGCCCGGAGAAACGCCGGCGGTGAAGGTCGTCGACCCTCCGGCGGTGGAGGGAAAGTTTGTCAAGACACAGCAGGTTCGTCTTGATGCACCTCCGGCCGATCTTGCGTTTTCAGCCGATGAATCGCTGTTGTTTGTCTTGGCGGACAACGGCACGTTACGGGCGCACGACGCGGTGACGGGGGCGGAGAAGCGTCGGGTAAAACTTCCCGGGCGAGGTAAAACGCTGCGTGTTTTGTCCGGATCTCACGTGGCGGTGTTGGGTTTGCCCGCGGAGCTCGTGATCGTCGATACGGCGAAGTGGGAATCGGGAGGTGCCGAAGCGGACGTGTTGAAACGCGTTCCGATCCGCGACGTGGTCGATGTCGTCGCGGTGGGCGAACCGGCGCGATTCATTGCGGCGACGGGCCAAGGTGGTCGGGTGATCCGATTGTCCGCGGACTTGGCGACCATCGAGGCGGAGTTTGTCTCGGTACCGTCCGTTTCGTCGTTGGCCACGATACGCGTCGGCGATGTCGATCGTCTGGTCATGCTGGTGCCGAACCGTCCTCCTGCGGATCCCGGGGCGGTCATCGTCGCCGACGCGACGCAGAGCGTTTTCGGTTTGTCGCGATCGATGTGGTCCGCGGTGACGGATCCGCGCGCGTCGAACCGAGTCGGTACGGACAAACTGCTCTTGTTCGATGCGGCAGCCGCGGCGATCATCGATTTCTCGTTCGTCGCGGAACGAAGGCTCGGCCCGTCGGGGCCTCAACCGATCGCTGCATTTCGGTGGGTCGGGGACCGAGCGGTGGTTATCGGAGCGGGCGGGCAGGCGACGGTTGTTTCGCTGGCGCGTCGCGAAGTGCAGTCGACGCTCGGGTTGGGGACGCCTGCATCGGCGGCCGTTGGAGCGTCGGACTGGCGGTCCGTGGTTGTGGCGCTGGGCGGTGGTATTCGAGGTCGTGGGGACAAAACGGTGGTGGTTGCGGGGGAACCTCCGGCCATCGAGTCGACGATCGAGACCGGGGAGGGATCCCATCTGCTTGCGATGGCGCCAAAGCATTCCTACGTGGCGGTCGGCGCGGTCGTAGGACGAGCGATCACGATGCTTGGACGCAGATGATCGAGGCGTCGTCGCGCCATTTTTTTGCGCCGAATAGCTGCAAAATCGGAGAAACTGCTGAAACCCGTTGGGAGTCTTTGGATGATGTCGCGTTCGCTTTCTTTGTTGCCAAACCGCAGTCGTCCGTTTGGCGTGGGGTTGCTTCTTGTTCTTCTGGGTACGGCGTCCATGTCCGTCCAGGGGTGCGAAGACGAACCGACTCCGCAAAAACCTCCAGTCAACTGCAGCGCCGCGGACTTGGCCAACAACGATCCGCACGACTGTCAAAAGCCTGTTTGTCAGGATGGAACGGTCGTCAATCAACCGGATGACACCGAGACGCCCGACGATGCGAACGATTGTACGACGGATACGTGTTCCGGCGGGATGGCGCAGCATGCGCCGGCAATGGGGTCATGCTCCGTCGGCGGAGCGGCGGGCACCTGTGCGAATGGAATATGCAAAATTACATGCGTGGTCGACGCCGATTGCAATGACGACAATCCCTGCACGAAAGACTCGTGCGACACGGCGTCGATGTCCTGCTCTTTTGCAGATGATCCGGCGAGTTACAACGACGGCAAGGAGTGCACGGTGGACACGTGCGTGGGGGGCATGGAGAAACATGATAATGCGCCCGCCGGTACGCCTTGTGGGGCGACGAAGAGCAGCCAATGCGATGGTAACGGGGTTTGCAAAGGGTGCACGACGGATGCCGATTGTCCCGATGAACCATGTATCGATCATTTTTGCGACGTTGCCACGAAATTGTGCCAATCGTTGCCCAAGCCCGATGGCGATTTGATGGACGACATGGTTGGAGATTGCCAAATTCCCGGCTGTATGGGTGGGGTGGTGGTCAAAAACGTCAATGACGCGGATCTGCCGAACGACAACAATGATTGCACGGTGGATGCGTGTAATGCCGGAGCTGCTTCGAACGAGCCTGCGGCTTCCGAGACGATGTGTTCGACGGGCGTATGCGACGGGAATTCGGCGTGCGTGCAATGCGTCAATGCGGCCAATTGCATGGGCGACTTTTCGTGCTCGATGAACCAATGTTTCGATTGCAACGACGGCACGAAGAACGGGACGGAATCGGACATCGATTGCGGGAGCGATTGCGCGACGAAATGCGCCGACGGCAAGACGTGCGGCATGGACACGGATTGCTTCTACGGGACGTGCGCGAATAACGTTTGCGTGAGCTGTTTCGACGGGTCCATGAATTCGACCGAATCGGATATCGATTGCGGTGGAGTTTGCGGGCCGACGTGCGGAGTGAACAAGAAATGCAATTCCGGCGCGGATTGCACGACCGGCGTATGTAATGGGGGCACGAAGTCATGCGCGGCGCCCACATGTACGGACACGGTGAAGAATGGGACCGAAACCGACGTGGATTGCGGCGGGGCCTGTCCCAAGTGCGCTGCTGGAAAGATGTGCAAAGTCGACAGCGATTGCGTCGGCGGAACGAAGTGCGTTGCAGGTATTTGCGGATAATTCTTTCTTCGAGGGAGTACAGCCATGTTGCGGAGTCGTGTTCTTACGGGAGTTGTCGTCGCTGCATTCGTCGGCGTATTGGGTCTGCAAATTGCGTCGTGTACGCTCGAGCAATCGGGGACTCAGATTATCGAGGTCGGGGCGGCATGCGAGGTGGATGCTACGTGCAACAAAGCTCCCAACGACAATCCTTGCAAACCAGGTACCTGTGGCACCGGAAAAAACTGCGAATACGCAACGCTCGACGGCGTTGCCGCTCCCGATTCGGTCCAAAAGCCGGCGGATTGTAAGACCGTATTTTGCACGGCCGGCGTTGCCGCCGAACAGATGGACCCCGAGGATTTTGTCAACGACGGCAATTCATGCACCAAAGATGCGTGCGTCAACGGAACGTCGACCAATGAGAAATTGCCGGATGGTTCGTCGTGTACACAAGGTCCGAAGTCGGGCACGTGTAAAGATAACGTTTGCCAGGTCGCTTGCGTTACCAACACGGATTGCGATGATAATAATCCGTGCACCGAAGAGTTCTGTAATTCCGCAATCAGCACGTGCGTGTACACGAAACTCGACAGCGTACCTACGCCGGGGGTGAATCAAACCGCTGCGGATTGCAAGGTGCAATTTTGCGTAAATGGTGTCGACATGTCGCTGAACGACGATGCCGATATCAAGGATGACGGCAATCCATGCACCTCGGATTTGTGTAATGCGGGGACGCCGGTCAATACGCCGGTTCCCGAACGAACGCTCTGTGTGCCCGGAGGCAACGACGTTTGCTCGAGCCTCGGTACGTGCGTGGATTGCGTCGTTGCGGATGATTGCGTGGATATCGTCGAAACGGAATGCGAGAAGCGCAGCTGTGTGAACAATACGTGCCAAATCGCTTATCAAGGTCAGACGACGCTCGCCAGTCCCGTATTGCAGAATGCACGAGATTGCAAAAAGGTCGTCTGCAGCGGGATGGCGAACCCACTGACCGTGACCGTCAGTGACGACACCGATTTGCCGGATGATAACAAACCCTGCACGAAAAATATTTGTACCAATGGTACGCCGTCGAATCCTCCGGAGGCTCAGAACCTGCCTTGTG
>CAYSYX010000252.1:0-13405 GCA_964435055.1 uncultured Polyangium sp.
CGTGTCGATCATCGCCCCGTGAAATGGCTTGTGCTGTTTGGCAAGCTCAACCGCCAACGGTCCTATGTCGCCGACGGCCTTGCGCATCGCTTTGGGCATTTCGTCCAGCAATCGCTCGATTTTGTCTTCGTGCCAGCCCGGGATCGTCCATTCCAGCACGCCCGGATCGAGCTGTGGCAAAAGCGCGAGCGGCACGGCAACCGTAATACCGTCATCGTCGGCGCTCGGGTCGAATTTGTACGTTAATGGCAAATGCAATCCCTGCAAATGGAGCACATCGGGAAAACGATCCGGAGATAATTCAACGGCTTCGTCGAGCAAAATATCGGAAATGGACAATTCCAGCAATTTCGGCTGCTTCGCTTCGGCGTCTTTGCGCCACGCTTCGAATGTTTTGCCGCTGTAAATGCCGTCGGCAATGCGCGCTTGGAAAAACAAGCCCAACGCGTGATCATCGGCCAGCATGTCGCTACGCCGCGCTTTGTCGCGTAAACGTCGCACTTCGTCGAACAGCTTTTGATTGTGCTCCATGAACCGCCCTTTCGTCTTGTATTCGTGACGAACGAGCGCATGCGTGATGAAAATATCGCGCGACGCCTTGGGATCCTTCGGGCCATAATGCACTTTGCGGTCCCGAACGATGGGCAAACCATAGAGCGAAACCTGTTCCTTCGCCATGACTTGCGCGGACTTTTCTTCCCAATGCGGATCACCATAATGACGCCGACACAAATCCCCGGCTGCTTCTTCGAGCCACGCCGGATCGATTTTCGCCGCCGTTCGTGCAAATAACTGCGATGTCAACGCCAGCTCGGCCGCCACGACCCACGCCGGAGGTTTTTTGGACAAACCACTCGCCGGATGCAATTGAAAACGCACCTGTCGTGCTCCGATGTACGTCTTGGCTTCCTGATTCCACATCCCGATTTTGCTCAGAAGACCGGGCAAAAGCGCGCGATGAATGGCGTCCGCATTCGCCGGTCCCGCATTCGACGTGATCCCCATTTCCTTGACGATTTGCGCCAGCTGCTGATGTACGTCCGTCCATTCGCGCATACGCACGAGCGACAAGAAATTATCGTAACACCAGCGCTGCAATTGCCCACGAGACATTCTGGATTGCGCTTCGTGGTACGCTTTCCAAATCTTGAGCAATGCGGCGAAATCGCTGGCTTCGTCCTGAAACTTGCGATGCGCGTCGTCCGCTTTTTTCTGCAAATTGAGCGGCCTTTCACGCGGATCTTGCACGCCGAGCGCCGACGCGATGACCAATACCTCGGCCAAACTGCCTTCGTGTTGTGCGGCCAAAATCATTCGCCCGAGGCGCGGATCCAGCGGCAATCGCGAAAGTTGCTTGCCAATTTCCGTCAGCTCGCCCTGTTCGTCGATCGCCGACAATTCTTCCAGCACCCGATAACCTTCTTCAACGGCTTTTTTGGGGGGCGGATCGAGGAACGGGAATTCACGAATATCGCCGATGCCCAGCGATTTCATTTGCAGAATGACCCCGGCCAAACCCACGCGCAGAATTTCGGGGTCCGTATACGCCGGCCGCGATTCGAAATCCTTTTGATCGAAAAGCCGAAAACACACGCCGCTTCGAACACGTCCCGCACGACCTTTGCGTTGCTCGGTGCTCGCCCGCGAAATCGGCTCAATTTGAAGACTCGTCACGCCCGTGCGCGGATGATATCGATTCACCCGCGCCAAACCCGTATCCACGACATACACGATGCCCGGAATCGTCAGCGACGTTTCCGCCACGTTCGTCGCGAGCACGATCCGCCGTTCGGGCATCGGCGCAAATACGCGTTGTTGATCGGCCTGGGGCAAACGGCCATACAACGGCAAAAGAACGGTCCGCGGCAAACCATGGGAATTCAATTCATCCATCGTTTCGCGAATTTCTCGTTCGCCGGGCAAAAACACCAAGATGTCTTCACGCGGATCAAGCTCGGTGATTTCTTCGATGCAATTGGCCACGACGTCGACCAGATCGTTTTCACCTTTTTGCGTTTCGCGATAAATGACTTCGACCGGATACGCTCGACCGGACACTTCGATGACGGGCGCTTTGCCGTAGAATGCGGAAAACCGTTCCGTTTCGAGCGTCGCGGAGCTGATGATGACGCGCAGGTCTTTGCGCTTTTTCACCAATCGTTCGACATAACCGAGCAGAAAATCGATGTTCAGGCTGCGTTCGTGCGCTTCGTCGATGATGAGCGTGTCGTAGGCGCGCAGGAGCGGATCGCCCTGAATTTCAGCCAGCAAAATGCCGTCGGTCATGAATTTGACGTACGTTTGCGGGCTGGTTTTGTCGGAAAAACGAATTTTATAACCGACTTCTTTGCCGAGCTGCACGTCGAGCTCTTTGGCGACACGTTGCGCGACGCTCGTGGCGGCGATTCGTCGCGGCTGCGTCACGCCGATACGCGCGGACAAACCTCGCCCCATGGCCAGCGCGATTTTCGGCAGTTGCGTGGTTTTCCCCGATCCCGTTTCGCCCGCGACGACAATCACGGGATGCTCGTCTATCGCGCGCGCGATCGCTTGCACATGCGCGGAAATCGGCAGTTCAGGGGGAAATCGTACGGGGCCTTCGGTTGCGATCGTCTCCACGGCGGCCGACGAATAGCATTTGCCACGGTCGGGCGCCCGTAGGAAAACGACGAGACGCGCACCTTTTCAGCCGGGGCGCATCGAGCTCACTTTGCCCCGAGCCGCTTCAGCTCACGCCGGCGACCCTGCAAAAGCTCATCGAGCTGCGCGGCGATCCAGTCCAAAAACGCCGCGTCCCACGAAGGTTTGTCCGGAAATCGCGCGTCGACCCGCGCCGATAACTCGATATCGCATTGACCCAGCAAATCCGCTATTCGCTCGTGCGCAATCCGCGCCGATGGCACCGAGGGATCACCAGCCTCTTCAGCCAAGACAAACGCTTCGTCGCATACGTAGTAGTTGCACGTCGCCGATCGTCGTCGCGGCTCGAGCACGCATCCCGTCGGGCTCAAGTACGTGCAACGCGCTGGAAAATCGTCGTTCGCCGCGATGCGCTGGATCGACAAACCTCGCGGGCTGGGAACCAGGCGCTTGGCGAGCATCTCTGCGATCAAAAAGTCGCGTCCGCCAAGGCGAACGATCCGCCCGATGTCCGTCCACGCAACAGCCGGAGGCGCGGCGCAACATCCCGCGCGACCATGCGGACAACGTCGGCATAGCGGGGTCAAAAGCAATGAATCGATACCCGCAAGCTCCACTCGAAACATCTTTTTGGAATGCGTACCAAAGACCCGCCGGCAAATCCACCCATCCGGTGAAACTCGTGCTAGTTTGGGCTCCAAGCGTTGCTCGGAAACGTGGTGGTTTGTCATGTCTGCGTTGCAAATCGTTTTTTTGGGTACATCCGCGGCCGCTCCGACGGCATATCGGAATTTGTCCGGCCTTTATCTCAAGCGCGAAGGTCAGGGTTTTCTATTCGACTGCGGTGAAGGTACGCAGCGTCAAATGATCCGGTACGGCACGGGGTTTTCCCTCGATGCCGTCTTTTTCACCCATTTCCACGCCGACCACTACCTGGGCATCATCGGGTTCGTCCGGACGCTCGGTATGCTCGGACGTACCACACCGCTCGTGATGTACGGACCGAAGCCGGCCGCGACGTTCTTGCCGAAAGTCATCAAGCTCGGCGTGGATGAAGTGACGTTGCCCATTGAAATCGTTGAAGCGGAACCGGGCCAAGTGCTGCTTCGCGGCGATGGATTCCGGGTCGAGGCATTTGCGACGGATCATCGCATTCCTTCGATTGGGTATGCTTTGATCGAAGATACCCGACCCGGCCGATTCGATGTGGCCAAAGCCCAGGCGCTGGGAATTCCCGCGGGTCCGCTGTTTGGCAAACTGCAACGAGGTGAAACGATCGTTTTACCGGACGGACGTTCGATTCTTCCGTCGCTGGTCGTGGATGCTCCAAGACCCGGACGAAGAATCGTGATTTCCGGCGATACGCGGCCTTGCGACGGGACGTTGGCGGCGTCCGAAGGCGCGGACGTATTGATTCACGAGGCGACGTTTGGCGATTTGGAACAGCTTCGAGCGCGGGAGACGCGGCATTCGACGGCGCGGGAGGCGGCGATCATTGCGCGCGATGCCCACGTCAAACGGCTTGTCTTGACGCACCTTTCGACACGCTACGATCGCGAAGCTCACACGCTCTTGCATCAAGCGCGCGAAGAAACGAAAAGCGGCACGATCGTGGAGGTCGCCGATGATGGCCTGCTCCTCGATGTGCCGCTTCACGATTGAGTTTGGATGGCAAAACGGGCGCTGACGGCCGGTTCTACACTCCAAACCAACTCACTCGGCCGAGATTTCTTTCTCGAGCGCGTCGACTTCCGCCTTGTAGTTCGTCGCGGAGATATCTTTTGCCGATTCGTCGTCGAAATCGGCGACGGTCGGAAGATCTTCATCCTTGAGCTGCACCGGCGTCGCGGCGGCCTTTTCACCCGTTGTCGGAGCGGCGGGCTTTTGCTCTTCACACGCCACGGCAAACAGCGCCACGGCAACCAATGCAAGCGTCGTCCATCGGGTCATTTCGCACCTGCCTTGTCTTTGTCGCCGCCGACGGCTTTCGCGTCGAACTTGCCCATCCACTTGGTGTGGCGGTCGTTTTCTTTCGTAATGAGTTTGTCAATACGCGCCACCGTATCGGCGTCGTTCGCTTCTTCAGCGACGTCCTTGGCGCGTTCGAGGCGCGAGAGGCGACGGGCGTGGCGCTTGAGCTCTTCTTTCAGAGCGGCGACCATGGGCTGGCCCTTGAGCTTCTCTTCGACCTTCTTTTTGATTTCGGCGCGGTGCTCTTTGATCTTCGCCTTGCGGTCGTCGATCTTTGCTTTGATTTTCGCGCGGATTTCCTTGAGTTTTTCCTCGTCGAGTCCACCCGCCACCGAGCCGGCGCTACCAACCGGACCAGCGCTGCCTGCCGGACCGGCACTTCCCGCCGCTTCCGGTGCGCCCTTGTCGTCCGGTTTGCCCTTGTCTTCAGGCTTGCCCTTGTCGTCCGGTTTGCCTTTTTCACCGGCCTTCGCAGAAGCCGCAGTCGACCTGGTCGGCGGGGTCAAGATGGTCGGCTTGGGCACGGCCGAAGCTGCCCCGCTCAACGTGCACAACGCACCGAGCGCGAGCGCGAGCGCTCCCCTTTTCAGCCAGTTGTTCATCCGAATCTTCCTTTCACGAACGCGTGAATCGTCGACGCAGTTCGGCGGTCGTCGTGACGCGCGGACGAATCGTAACCCAAGATTTTTCGGATCTGCAAATTCGTGATCGTTAAGAACGTGCTCATTGCGTCGTGGTCAATCGCCTGACCACAGCGAATGCGAGATTTCGGCGATCTCGAGAACGACACGAGCACTGCGTCAACACGAATTCGTCAGATGAACCGGCCCTGCCGATCAATGCGTCTCGCGCACCGATCGCAACGACAACGCCCCGGACGAACCTTCGATCACATAATGCTCTTCCAAGGACGCCGCCGTTTCGTCATCGATTCGAATCGATGGTTCGTTCACCCCCGTACGCGCGCGTTCCAGCGCTCGGGTGCCCCGATCAATAAGCGATTCGGACAAACCTGTTTCCGGGGCAAGCGCCACCCCGCTCACCAATGACCAACGCGCTCCTTCGATATGCCGCGAAAGGTCCAGCGCCGCTTCGGCCGCATTGAGCAAGCCATCGGCACACCAGCCGGGAAATGACGCCACGATCCCGCGTCCCAACAGCGACACCATGAATCCCGCATGAACCTCGACGATACTTCGCGCCAAATCGCGACAACGGTCGACATTCGTCGATAACGGCAATCGCCCGAAAAGCACGGCCACGAGCTGATCCCGATTCGGCACGAAAGACGAATTCGGCAATGAATCCGGCAACGTGTCCCGTTGCTCCAGATCAAACTCGATTTGCGCCAAATGCGCCAATTCTTCGGCCATCTCGCGAGCGGACGAAAATCGCGCCGCCGGATTGTACGCCAATGCTTTTTGAATGAACCCTTCAATCCCCACAGGTGCGTCGGGCCAAACATCCGTCAAACGAGGCCGCGCCTGCAAGACGATCTTCGCCAAAAGTCCGTACGTCGTGGAGGCAACGAAAGGCCGCCGTCCCGTGAGCAATTCGAAAAAAAGTATCCCCAATGAGAACAAATCCGAAACCGGACCGATCGACTTCGACCCACACGCTTGCTCGGGAGACATGTAATGCGGTGTCCCCAACGTCGTCGCTTCGGGCCGGTCCGCTCGAGCATCGAGGGCAATGCCCAAATCCAATAGTTTGACGACAAAAGGTTTTCCCTCGCCCGCTTCCGCAACGAACAGGTTCCTCGGCTTGACGTCCCGATGCACAATGCCCACATCGTGAAGCGCTTGGAGCGCACAGGCCGTTTGTCGCGTGATCTCGATGGCCTCGGCCACCGATATCCGACCGGCTTTCATGCGCGTCGCAAGATCGTACCCTTCGAGCCATTCAAGGACGAGGTAAGGTCGATCGTCATCATCGATCCCACCATCGAAACAACGCGCGACATACGGACTGTCGACACGCGCCGAAAGAGCCGTTTCGCAGCGAAATCGTTCCCGCGAAAAGGGATCCGCGACGAGATGATCGTGCAGACGTTTGATCGCTACATCGACGCCGCGAAGTTTGTCGAACGCTCGAAAGACTTCCCCCGTGGCACCAATGCCCACGCGTTCGCGAAGAGTAAATCGGTCTGCAAAGGCCATGCGCGCGCCGACTTCTCCATCAGGGGTTTGGGGCGCAGAGCGCCACAGGCGACTCGAAGCCCCAATCGTTCAACCAAGGGTTTGGGGCGCAGAGCGCCGCAGGCGACTCGAAGCCCCAATCGTTCAACCAGAGGTTTGGCAATCGTTCACCACGCCCGACACGTCAGTGCCACGCAGCCGCCGTCCGTACCGCTTGGCCCGTGCGATCGTGTTCGGCGAGCAATTCCACCGTGCGCGGTCGGCATTCCACACACGACGGAAACGTCGATTGATGCTTGCAAGCAATCATGACCGCATCGCCCGACGAAAATTCATGCGCATCGATGTGCCGGCCACACGCCACGCAATGAATGTGATGATTGTGCGTGTGTTCGCCGCCGACTTTGGCGGGGGTCAGCGCTTTTCGTTCTCGTTTCGTTAGTCGCTTCTCTCGTTTCATCGATCGCTCCGACCTCTCGCTCGACGCTGGGGTTTGGGGCGAAGGACGGCGAAGCCGATCCGAAGCCCCAAATGTTCAACCTGAGGGTTCGACCGGTGATACGAGGTTCGGTGCAGCTGAGCAAGGGGGAATCTACACGCGCCGACCGCGGATCAAGATCGAGCGACGCATGCGCCATCGGCAACCGAACATGACGCCCGTCCGCTGATGCCGGCGCTCCTGTTTTTCCCGAACATCACCAACGTGACGAAATAAGTTTGTCCAGACAGGTCGCTTGTATGCCCGAACAGAGACGGCACGTATCGTGCGAGCGTTCATGCGGGTATGGCGGCGTGTGCATTCGCCCGTTTCAACACGCCGGCGAATGACCGAGCCAAACCTCGAGAGCAGAGGAGACCACGCATGGACAACAGAGACATCGGACCGCAGGTATCTGAACCAGCCCAAACGACTTGGCCCCAACAACGGCGAGCCATGCGCGTCGTCACCGCAGGATCGATTGTGGAAGCACTCGGCGGCATTGGTGCAGTCGTTCTGTCGATCATCGGATTGGCAGGACTCGCCCGTACGTCGATGATTGCCATTTCGATCATCGCGTGTGGCGGAGCATTGCTGTTCGCCGGAGGTGCGATGGCTTCGCGTTATACGCAGCTCGTCGCCCACGTTTCCGGCGGAAGAACCGAAGAAGCCGAATTCGGAGGAAGCGTCGGCGCGGAATTCTTGACGGGCGCCGCGGGTATCGTGCTGGGTGTCCTGATTTTGCTGAATATCGCCCCGACAATCTTGGCCCCCATTGCCGTGATTGCTTTTGGGGGAGGATTGCTCTTGTCGACGGGCGCGACGGCCGGAATCAATTCGATCGTGGAGGCATATCCCTACGATCGAAGCGTGCGATTGGCGCGCGAAGCCGTACAAGGAGCGGCGGCCGTGCAATCACTCGTGGGCATTGGAGCGTGTATTCTGGGCATTCTCGCATTGCTCGGCGTGGAACCCTACACGTTGATCCTCGTCGCCCTGCTGGCCATCGGTGGCGCCATTCTGATTTCGGCATCGGCCGTGGGCAGCAAGATCTATACGAGCATGCACGGCAGCTTCCCGAAACGCTGAGCAAACGTTGCACATTCCGACAGTCGCCATCGTGAAGGACAAACCATCGCCGTGGCGACTGCGAATTCGATCCATGGATCATTCAAACTCAGATTCGATTTCGATTCCCTCGATTTCGACGAACCCGATCCATCGCGTACGCGACGGCTCCGGCGAGCGACGCTTTCGTCACGATACCTTCGATCGCATGCGCAACATCGACCAAGGCATGCGCAACGGCTGCACGGACGCCGGAAATGACGACCTCCGCTCCAAGCATCGACACGGCCTGCGCGGCTTTGAGCAGCGTTTGAGCGACTTCAGTCGATGCATTACGCACGCCCGTGATATCCAAAATGAGCACGGCGGTTTGGCGCGATGAAACGCCGGACAATGCCGTCGTGAGCACCTGCTCGGCGCGAGCTTCATCGATGACGCCAATCAAAGGCATGACCATGATTTCATTCGTAATCGGCAAAAGCGGCGTGGACAATTCCGCCACGCGCTCGGCTTGCGCTTTCATCATGGCCGAATGCAGCACTTCTCGATCGAGCTCCGCGGCTTTGCGCTGTTCGAGCTCGTGTTCGAGTTCCTCGGTACGCGCTTGGACTTCGATTTCGAGGCGCTCATTGGTGCGAACTTGCACTTCGCTCATCCGTTGAATGCTCGTCACGAGCATTGAATTTTCCAGCGCGCTGGCCGCCAATGAAGCAAGAAATGTCGCGACTTGAATCCGCTCTGCAGTGAACACATCGGCGACGGCGCGGTTTTCCAGGCACAAAATACCCGTCAATCGTCCGCGATGCGCCAAGGCCAAACACAGCAATGACCGCGGCCTCTTTTCCACCAAATAAGGATCGCGCGAAAATCGATCGAATCCTCGAGCCACGCCCACCACGACCGGATTTCGCGTCAGCTCGACTTCTTCGACAATCGATTGCGGCAATTCCCAACCCACCGTCGCCGCCGCTTCGGATCCGACAAACACCCGATCGGGATCGATCGTCATGCACGCTTCAATCGACAAACCCCCGCCTCGATCCAAAAGCAAAATGGCTCGCTGCGCACCCGACGCCTCCACAATCACCCGCATGACTCGATCGAGCAAAACATCGAGCACGAGCTCTTCCGCAATGGCTTGCGCCGCGCGCATGACCGCTTCGATATCGTATTGGCCTTGCGCCGCAGGTATGAGCGAGCCGCGCGCAACGCCCTCGGACGAACCCACCGTGCGCCGCGGAAGCAAAAAACCATAACGTTCGCGAAGTGATTCGACTTTGGCGATCGCGCCCCAGCGCATATATGCCTGGTACGCCGCGCCCATGTACGCTCGAGCCACGGTTTCTCGACGGCGTTCGAGATGAAAACGAGCCGCCAGCTCATTGGTCAAAGCTTCATCACGCGAAACTCCGCTTTCCGATGACGTACGCACCGCTCGTTCGTAAAGTTCGACCGCGGAGAGCTCGTTCCCCACCGAACGCGCTCGTTCCGCACCCACGAGGAGCCATTTACGTTCGTAATTCTCGGGGCAACGTTCCGCATACGAAGCCAACAATGCGTAATGCTTATCGACGATCGCCATACGGGTATCGAGCGTCACGCGGGAGGCCGAACGATCGAGCAAAAGAGCGATTGAAATCCAAAAAGAAAGATCTGTTGCGACAAACTGACCCGCGCCGACTTGCATCAGCTCGTCAGCCTCGAGGGCATCTCGGGCCGCCGAAGTGAACTCCTCCTGCAAAATGGAGATCTGAATTCGCAGATACGACGCCCAAAGACCGGCAAACGTATCGCCCACGCGAAGACGACTCTGGACAAACTCGTCCGCATCGAAGGTTTCATCGGACAAATTCGTGCGGTCACGGGTTTTTCCCAGCAAACAACGCGCCGCTTGCAACGTGAGCAGCACGGACGCATCGGATATCGCTCGCGCGCCCATCGCGGCACGAACGATCGTCAAACTGCGCTCGGTGTCTTCACACGCCCGAGAAATATCGTCCGCGAGCTCGAAACGCGCCGCCATGGCCTGGCCCGCTGCTCGCGCGACATAAAAGAGCTCGCCGGCACCCGCCGCAAGCTCGACCGCCTTCTGGAAGTGAAACAGCGCCACACGACGCGCCCGCTTCGTGTGCAACATCGATCCCGCAACGAGCCGCACGCGACAAGCGAGTTGTCCCGCGCCAAACTCGTCCTCGAGCGCCAAACTCAAATCGCCGAACGCATGCGCCTCGTCGAGCTGTTTCGTTTCCGCCGCGAGGAAAAATCCATGCGCTGCAAAACCGTACGCCGAAGCCTCCGAATTCCCATATTCGATCGACAATCGCACGAGCACCGCCGCGACGAGACGTGTCGCCGCAATACTCGAAAGAAACGCAGGCGCCGACAGATCGAGCAACAACGACATCGTCGTCACGATCACGGGATCTTCGACGCGAGGTGAAGACACGAGCGAACGAATCGGACGCCCGTCGAGTTTGTCTTCGATTGCCACCCGCTCTTGCTCGAGGGCCGCACGCCACAACGTTTCGTCAAGCGGGACTCGCACCCCAAGCTCGGACAAACCTTGCACACCCACGCGAAATGCAGCGTCGAGTTTTTCGCGCATGACCAACATGGCCACGTGCAACCGACACGCTTCCGCGCGTTCGAGCACCGTACGAGCCTCGGCGATGAGTTCGTCCACGAGCTGCTCGGACAGGTCCGGAGCGCCTTTCGTGACCGCACATTCGCCCAGTTGGTACGCCAGGGAAAACCACAAATCATGCGGTTCCGTCGCACCGAGCACTTCGAGGCCGCAGGAGAAAAAGTCCATCGCGTCCGAGAGCGCCCCCGCTCCTTTCGCCCGCCTGCCGGCGGAAAGATCAAGACGCGCCAGCGAAATGCGTTCGTCCCGGGACTCCATCGCCAAACGTCCGCGATTGAGCTGTTTGACTGCCGCGTTGCCTCCGCCTTCGTTCAACGCCGGCGACTTGGCGAGCAAAAGACGACCGATACGCAAGTGCTCGCGTGGTCGAGCGTCTTCGGCGACGAGCGCGAACGCGGCTTCGTGCACATGCCCATGCGCAAAGGCATACGGCACTTCCCACGATGAACGCGTCGGAGAACGCCGATCGAATTGCGCGCCGTTCGATTGCGCCGCATCCACGAGCGCATCGGCAAACCGATAGTCCGAGGAAAGCGGCACGACGAGACCGGCTTCGAGCGCCGGCCACAAATCTTGCACGACCTCCGCAGGCGGTTGTTCCAACGCGATCGCGAGCGCACCAAGGTCGAACGCGGTGCCCAAGAAAGCAGCCACCATGAGCGCGCGAGACGTGCGCGCGGGAAGCGATCCGATCCGATCGCGGACGAAATCGCGCGCGTCCGCCGAGCCTAAACGCCCCTTGACGCGTTCGATGTCCCAATCGAACCCACCGGCGCGAGGTTCAAATGTGACAAACCCTTCGGTGTAAAGTGCCCGCAGCACTTCCCGCATGAAGAACGGATTGCCGTTCGCCGCCGCCGTGAGCTCGTCGGCCAGTTCGAACACGCGATCCGTCGGCACGCCGAGCGCATCTGCAAGCAGCGAGCGAGCATGGGTCGCGCTGAGCGGACTGAGCGGAATCTCGGTGATGGCCACTCCTGCACGTCGCAAGTCCGGCAAGTCGACGATGTGCGTCCGCGTATCGGTAGGTCTGTCCCGACAAGCCATGACGACACACAGACGACGCGCCGAACCATCGGCGACCACGGCCCGCACGATGTCTTTCGACGCGGCGTCCGCCGAATCCATGTCGTCCAGGAACAACACCACCGGACCTTCACGACCGGCCGCATCGAGCAGAGCCCGCACGAGCACCGCCAAACGAGCGTTCGATTCGGCCGCAGGCAACGCGACGGGGAGCTCGCGAACGTCGATGATGTCTTCCAACTCGGGGACGATTTCGAACAGCGCCGCCGCGTTTGTCCCGAGCGCTCGATGCACTTCACGCGAGAACGCTCGCGCCGAATCGGATGGACCTTGCAGAAGCTGCCGCACGAGGTCCCGCAACGCCGCGGAAAGCACGCCGCACGGTGCACCTCGCGATAGTTCGTCCGGGCGCCCCGCGGCAAACGTTCCTCCACGCACCGCAACGGGCGCCTTGAGCTCCCGCGCCAGCACGGACTTGCCTACGCCCGCCGCACCGGAAATGATCACGAGCCCGGGTTGACCGTTCGCCGCCCGCTCGAAAACAGCCTCGAGCTCCTTACGCTCGACATCCCGCCCATAAAGTTTGTCGGGAAGAATCAGCTCGGCACCGAGGTCTCGTTCACCCAGGGAAAACCGATCGATCTCGCGATACGCTTGCCACTGACGCGCACACGTGGCGAGGTCCGCCGCGACGCCCGCCGCTCGGTGGTAACGATCATCGGCGTTCTTCGCGAGCAGCTTGATCACGAGGTCCGAGACGACTCGCGGCATCTCGGGCACGAGCACATGCGGAGGCACGGGCGCACGCGCAATGTGCGCGTGAAGAAGCCCGAGCGGTTCGTCCATCGTGAACGGCAACGAACCCGTGAGCAGCTCGTACAGCGTCACGCCAAGCGAGTACAAGTCGGCACGATGATCAATCGCGCGGTTGATCCGCCCGGTCTGCTCGGGAGCCATGTACGCAAGCGAGCCTTCGATCATTTGCGCCGTCGCCAAACGTTGGTCTTCCCGGAGCAACCTCGATGCGTAACCAAACCCGATCAGATCGACTTCGAGCGATCCTTCTTCGACCAAAATGTTTTGAGGACAAACGTCTTTGTGGATGACCCCGCCCAAGTGGACTTGATCGAGCGCCCGCGCGATGGCCACGCCGATTCGCAACGCCGCACCGAGGTCCTGACGACCACGCCGAATACGTTCGGTGAGCGGACGTTTACCGCTGTCGGGCATCACGAGCGCAATGCCGTTGCGACACGACACGAGCCCCAACGCTTCGGGCACGCACGCCAGCGACAACGATTGCAAGATGGCGAATTCGTGGCGCAACAGAGCCACGTCGCGAGCCGTCGGGTAGTCGTCATTGGCCGCTTTGACCAGCACGGCGTTGCCGTCCGTATCGCGATAGCCGCGATATACGGTGGTCGTGTCCCCCTCGAAGAG
>CAYSYX010000253.1:0-13379 GCA_964435055.1 uncultured Polyangium sp.
TTTCGTCAAGGTGTGTAAAATTGTTCCCATCTGTTCGGTTTTCGGGTTACAAGTTTTCCCCGGCAACGTCAAGACTGGACAGGACAAACATGCTCGACCTTGTTCGCGCATTCGCGGAAAAACACCGGCTGAGCGGAGACGCCGAAGTCGAACTCGCGCAGCTGCTCGAGAACGTGGCGCCACGCATTCCAACGCAACGATTCGACGATAGCGACACGCGCGACGTCGCTCCGCCCCTTGCACAGAGCGCATTCAACGATCGCTATGAAGTCGGAAAACTCCTCGGCCGCGGTGGATTCAGTGAAGTATTCGAAGCGTGGGATCGCCATGTTCGTCGCCGCGTGGCCTATAAAAAACAAATTCCTTCCCCGAGTTTGTCCGACGACATTCATTGTTTTCGGTTGGAAGTGCGCATCATGGCTCGATTGCAGCATCCGGGCATCGTACCGGTCTACGATTGGGGAGAATTGGCCGATGGTCGTCTTTGGTACACCATGAAATGTGTCCGCGGAAAGACGATTGCCGCGGGCATCGCGTCATTGCATGCGCTGCACGGAAGCGACTATGTTCAAGCCTTGCGCCGATTGATGAACGATTTTCACCGTCTCTGCGAACCGGTTGCGTATGCGCACGCGCAACGAATCATCCATCGAGACCTCAGCCCCAACAACCTCATGATCGGTGAGTTTGGCGAGGTACACGTGATGGACTGGGGATTGGCTCGCGACCTTTCTTCACCTGCCCGGGAAAAACCTTCGGGATTGGATCATAGTGCCCAACCTCCTTCCGATGTCTCCGCCGCAAAGCTGCGAACGAGACCGGCAGGCACGCTTTTCTATACGCCGCCGGAGCAAGCTCTGGGCGATCTCGCCGCAATGGGTCCGGCAAGCGACGTGTATACTTTGGGCGCCGTTCTTTATGAAATACTCTGCGGTCGTCCACCCTATCGCGACGAATGCGCGAACACGGACGGCGCAGAACGTATTCGACGTCGAATCCTCGATGGGCCGCCGCGCTCGGTCGAACAAATGGCGCGTCCGGACGCACCCGCCGATTTGATTGCGTTATGCGCAAGTGCCATGGCGCGAAACCCGCACGATCGGCCGGCCGATGCGGAAATGCTCATGCGTGCCGTTCGAGATTGGCTCGACGGGGCAAATCGCCGTGCTCGTGCAAAGCAAATCGTGGAAAATGCAAACCACGAACATTTGCAAAAAATCACCCGGATGCGGGGCGAGCGAACGAGCCTCCAAGAGCGAGCCCGAAAAACGCTCGGGCGATTGCAAAGTTTCGATCCTGTCGATAAAAAGGCGGAGGGGTGGACATGGGAAGATCAAGCCGCCGCTATCGATCGGGAGATACAACGCGAGGAAATCGATTGGGCTCAGAAAATCAGATCCGCACTCAATGAAGCCCCGGATTCGGAAGAGGCTCATAAAGCCCTCGCGGAACATTACGTCGAAAAATTACACCAGGCGGAACGAATTCACGACGAATCCTCGGCATTGAATTACGCGGTGCTGCTGGAGAGTCACAGCGGGAAATTGCCGAAGGACGCACGCAGCTCCTACGAGACACTGCTGCAAAATGACGGCAGGTTATCACTCACCACCCAACCGCCCGGCGCACGCATTACGATCTGGCCCCATGAACCCGTTCATCGGTATCTCATGCCCAACAAATCCAAAGCGATCGTCATGACGTCGCCGATATGCGAATTTCGATTGCCGCGAGGGAGTTACCTGCTCGAAATCGCCGCATCGGGCCATTTACGCACCGTTTATCCGGTTTTTCTGGGACGAAATGAACATTGGGATGGAGTGCGTCCCGGGGAATCGGCGCCGCATATCATTCGGCTGCCCCGAGAAAACGAACTAGGTCCTGACGATATCTACGTTCCCGCAGGTTGGTTCATCGCCGGCGGTGACGTACGCGCCGGAGAAAGTACGTCGCAACAACGCGTGTGGGTCGACGCATTCATCATACGCAAATATCCGGTGACGACCGCAGAGTATCTCGAATTTCTGAACGACCTCGTCGAGCAAGGCCGAACGGAAGATGCCCATGCATTTCAACCGCTCACGTTTCCGGGGACGGAGAACACCGGCAACAATCGGTACGAATATCGCCTCGAATCGACGACGGGCCGCTACGTCGCGCGCAATGCGGTCCAGGACGGCTCGCGCCCGGTCGTAAACATCGATTGGTTTGCCGCCATGGCTTACGCGGCGTGGTTGTCTCGACGCACCGGACTTGATTGGCGTTTGCCCAGCGAATTCGAATGGGAGAAAGCCGCGCGAGGTGTCGATGGCCGATTCATGCCCTGGGGCGATCAGCTCGAACCCACATGGGCCTGCGTTTCCGGCTCACATCCCGACCGAAAACATGCATTGCCCGTAGATTCGTACCCCACCGACGTCAGCCCTTATGGCGTTCGCGGAATGGCAGGAAATGTCCGTGATTGGTGCATTGAATCGTGGAACGTCGACGGGCCGCGGGTCGACCAAGCCATTCTGCAGCTCGATCCGGCGGAAGGCCGCCAGGACGAACTTTTGACCGTGCGCGGAGGCGCATGGATCTCCGCCGGCGACCTCATGCGCCTGGGTGTTCGTTACGCCGAACCCCCCTCAAAACGGCACGGAGTATTGGGATTTCGTTTGGCGCGGACGTTCAAGTGGTAATGTTCCCGCTGGACAAACCGATTCCCACGGTCGTCGAGAAGTACCATGCCCAGCCTCCGATTTTGTTTGGGTCGAGGGTTGATACGCCGTCGTCATCCGTGACGAGTTCGAACGCGAGCATTGCCGGCACATTTTGAAACGCCGCAGCAGCGGGCCAGGCTTTGTACCAGGTTACGCGTTGAAGGTTTCCGTGGTCGTCTTGCTCGATCAACAACCCCATCCGTTTTGTCGGATCATCCGGGTCCGTCGCTTGATAAAGGCGACACTTGGCACCAATCGGTGATTGAACTCCCTGGACAAACAGCACGACCTGAGGAACATCCAGCGGTTCGGACATTCCCTGGGCGAACGAATCAATGGCTTGTTGAGACAGCTCGAGGGGTCGACTGCGCATGAGGATGCGAGTGACGTCGTCAACCGCAACCGCATTTGTGCCATAATGGTATTCCCGGTACGCCGAATGACGAGCGGTTTTATTGTCACTCATGACCACGATACGGAGAAGGTCTCCAGCGGGGGTTTCGAACCAAACGCCGCGAATGATTTTGACATCCACGGGGAATTGTTCTCGTTGACGTTTCATTTCTTTGGTTGACGAAATGGATTGCATCGGATGACTCCTTGGGTTTGGCAGGTGTCGATGGACACGGCCTGTACGAAGAACGTGATGCCTGCATGAAGGTTTGTCTATTTCAACTTATTTCAAGCCGAAGCGCCTTGGGAAGAACGACTCGAATGCGCGGGACGCGTCTCAGCTCCGCAAGGATGGTCCCCGCGTCCGGCCGTTCTTCGGGACGAACGTTTGTCATGGCTTGAACGAGCCGACGAACCTCGACGGGCAGGTTTGTCTTGCATAGGCCGGATACGTCCAATTGGTGCGTCACCCATTCCGTGATCGTGACGCCCAAGGAATAGATGTCCGAAGCCGCGTTGAATGGTTTACCCTGCAAAACCTCCGGGGCGATGTATCCGCGTGTGCCCCGCAAACCCCTGTCCATCGCCAAACCGACGCCCGGCAATCGAGCCGTTCCGAAGTCGGCGATTTTGAGCTCCAGTCCATTCCATAAGGACGACTGCACGAGCAAATTGTCGGGTTTGATGTCCCCATGGAATCCTCCGCGATCATGAATGCTCTTCAACCCCTGGATCGCCTGATCGAGCAACGACAGGACGGTGGGTATACGAAGCCGTCCCAACCAATTCCGCATTGATCCGCGATCGCAAAGCTCCATCACGACGTGTGGGGCTTCGCTTTGAAGGTCGCTGTCGAGCAATCGGACGATGTGCTTGTGCCGAAGCGATTTCAGCAGCGAAGCCTCATGCTCCAGTTGCCGAATATCCTCCCAATGCCGACTCTTGGCGAGTTTGATTGCGACATTCTGCTTTCGGGCCGTATCGTACGCATGAAATACAATCGCCGAGCTACCTTCACCTGTCATCTCGCCGAATTGATATCGATCTCGCACCGGGACTCTCTCCTGCACCCGCCGCATGGCCGAGGACGAATGCGGGAGGAGAAAGTGCACGAGCAGTGCCGAACGGGCGCTCTACATAACCCATTGATATAATTAACTTATTATGCCTTCGTCGATTCGGAAAAGGTGATCGCGATCAGCGCCTCGAGCCAAACGACTGATCGCGAATCATTCGTCCCGGTAGGTCGCAAATCGCTCATCACGAAGTTTGAATTCAATGGAAATGAATGCAGCGTCGACGTGTGCAATCACGAGGATCGGCACGACGCGCATGCATTCGCTGCCCACGGCCTCATCGAGGCTCGAGCGGAATTTTTCTTAGTAAGAACGCAGGATTCACCGCCGCGCGACTAGCGCCCGTGCGTGCGCGGCGACGGCCATCAGGACCAAAAGCCACGACGACGCATATTCGCATGTCCCCGGCGACGCGTCACCATTGCCCCAAGCGCGACGAAAAGCGCCAATGCGGAAGGTCCGCTCGTTCGCGTCGAGCTCATATCGCAAGCGCACCCCGCAGGCGGCTCGCCGGTCGAACCTCCGCCACCGGTTTCACCCGTTCCACCAGCTCCGCCCGTCCCATCGGGCACACACGCGCCGTCCGTGCAAATCCCTCCGGGACATGGTGTACCTGTCGGCGCAGTAATATCGGATGGGCACTCGACGCTCACGCCATCGCAGGTCTCCGGGCCATTGCATACATCTCCACCGGGGCGACAAACCACGAATGCATCGGCTTTGGCATCCGTCGGACAAGCGTTCGTTTTTCCGTCGCAGGTTTCCTCCACATCGCATACGCCCGCGGATACGCGACAAACCACCGATGGATCGACTTTCACGTCCGTCGGACAAGCGTCGTTCATTCCGTCGCACTTTTCTTCAATATCGCATACGCCACCGGCAGCACGACAAACCACCGACGCGGCGACTTTCACGTCCGTCGGACAAACGTCCGTTTTCCCGTCGCACTTTTCTTCAATATCGCAGGCGCCCCCCGCGGCACGACAAACCACCGACGCACCGGCCTTGGCATCCGCGGGACAACCATTGCTCGTTCCGTCGCACGTCTCCTCCGTGTCGCAGACGTCGGCTGCGGCGCGACAAACCACCGACGTACCCGCTTTGGCATCCGCGGGACAACCATTGCTCAGTCCGTCGCACGTTTCCGCGGTGTCGCAAACATCGGCTGCGGCGCGACAAACCACCGACGCCTCCATTTTCACATCCGCCGGACAGGCGTCGCTCATGCCGTCGCATGCTTCAGCCACGTCGCATGCGCCGGCGGACGCACGACAAACCACGGATTTCGCCGCTTTGGCATCCGTAGGACAGGCGTCGGCGACGCCATCGCATGTTTCCGCCAAATCGCACACATCGGTTGCGGCGCGACAAACCGTACCGAACGCGACCGCCGCGCACACACCATTGACGGCGGCTCCGGCGGCAATGCTGCACGCGCGGCAATCAGTGGAATCGCTTCCGCCGCATGCTTGGTCGCAACAGACGCCGTCGACGCAAAAGCCCGTCGCACAATCGGCTGCGGCGAGGCACGAGTCTCCCGGCGCATTACGCAAAACAAATACGTAGGCCGAACCGGCATCGGACCCTTTGTCGTCGTCATATCGCGCTCCCACCAATGCCGTATCTCCCGACAGCGCCACGGAATAAGTAAACCAATCGGTGGCAGCCCCATCACTGGGAACGATTTTCGAATATTCGGTCCAAACCGAACCATTGCGTTGATAGATATACGCGCTGCCCGAATTGACGCCCTTGGGATCATCGAAGGTAGCCCCCACGAGAGCCGTATCTCCAGACAAAGCCACCGAAACACCATATACATCTCCAGCGGACCCATCCGCCGCCAGGAGTTTGGCTTGTTGCGTCCACACGCCGCCATTACGCACGTACACGTACGCCGACCCTGCGTCAGAACCTTTATCGTCGTCACCGTACGCCCCAATGAGCGCCGTGTCTCCCGAAAGCACTGATGCCCATCCGAAATAATCGGAATCGGCGCCGTCACCGGGCGCAACTTTCGCTTCGAGGTTCCACGTATTGCCCGTGCGCAGGTAGATATAGGCGGCGCCGGAATCGGGGGCATTCATATCATGACTGTCGGCGCCGATGAGCAGGGTATTGCTCGATAACGACACCGAGGCCCCAAAATCATCATACGCCAAACCATCCGCAGGCGCGATTTTGGCTTGTTGCGTCCATGTCGTCCCATTACGATCGAAAACATAAGCCGTGCCGGAGTCCACCGCGGCACCGTCGCCATAAGGTGCGCCGACCACGGCGGTGTCGCCCACGAGCGATACGGCCATGCCAAACGAATCGAACGCCACGCCATCCATTGCCACGAGTTTCGCTTGTTGCGTCCAGACATTACCTTGACGCACGAATACATACGCCGAGCCGGAACCGGCCCCTTTGTCGTCGTCATTAAATGCCCCAACCAGCACCGTGGTTCCGGAAATCGCCACGGCTTGTCCAAAATGAGCATCCGCCGCGGCATCCTGAGCCACGAGCTTCGCCTCTTGGGTCCAAACACCCCCTTGACGAACGAATACATACGCCGCTCCGGCATTTTGAGCTTGTTGGTCGTCATTGAATGCGCCGATGACGGCGGTGTCTCCCGCTAACGCCACGGCATTGCCGAACAAATCGCCTGCCGCCCCATTGCTCGCCAACAGCTTTTGCTGCTGAACCCAAATCAAAGGATCCACCGCGAGCGGATATACCGCGTCGGTATCATCGACGACAATCACCGGCCGGCCGTCTTGCACCGACAACCACGACGGTACCGTTTGTCCTCGCGCATCGCGAACGAAGAGATCCGAATACGACAATTGCGTTTGTCCGTCCGCATCGACAAACCGAATTGAATGACCTCGACCGTCGCCATCGGCATCCTCGAGCGCCGCCGTGACGTCACCTTCCACAGCCAAGCGAATCGTCTTGAGTCCCGAACAAGCGGGCGCTTTCGGCAAGACAAACCCCTGTTCAACGCCCAGAGGACCGTTGGCATACCATTCTTCCAATTCGCCGCGTTCGACGTGCACGCGATTTCCCACGGACCGCAACGTCGGTTCCGCCACGGGAACCTCGGTCTCCGAACATCCGACGGCATCCGTGCGCAAAGCCAAATGCCAGGTTTTTCCTTCTGGAACCAGCGTCAAACCTTTGGAATCGACGGTCAGCGAGAATCGTTGGGCGGGATTGTTCAAGTATTTGATGTCGCCAAAGGATCTGGCCGAATATTCATCCGAAGCTTGGGCTTGAACCGCCGCAATGTATGCCGCTCGCAATTCTTTGGAAAACGAAGGCGTCGGGGGCTGAGACGCCCGAGAAGATGAAGTTTCTTCGTCGAGGGTTTGAAGGGACGGGTCGACACAGCCTGCCCCCAAAAGCGCTGTTGCCCAGATCAACGAGAGAATCGTCTTTGGTGTCTTGGAATTCATGGGGCATTCATCCCTTGTAAGATTGCTTGTTTTGAAGGCCTGGCAAATGGCGACCAAGCGAAAGGCGCATGCTGCCTATTGTCGCGGATGATGCCAAAGGTGAGAAAGAGAAGCAAGAACTTTTGCGGAGGTTTCCTACCAGACCAGATTGAGATTCACGACGGCGGCCGTGGCATTGGCGAGCACCGATGTGTTTGTCGGATTCCACACGCCGCACCTTGATTCGACAAGCGGCGACGAATCAATTCTTGAAATGAGGTTTTTCCGGGAAGAAGTAATACGCATTCACGAGCGCGCGACAACTCTTCGGCGCAAGCGCGGCGTCGCGAACCAACGCCATGACACATGCCGCCGCCTGTTGATCCAGAGGCAGCTTGGCCAACGCGGTATCGACGATTCCTCGTCCTTTTTTCAAAAACCCAAGCGTACCAAAAGGCAAAACCTTTTCCGCATACGCTCCGGAGTTTTGTTTTACCAATGCGTCGAGATCGGCATGAGCCCGTCCTTCGCGATCCAAAAGGGCAATTTCGGCCCAGGTGGCATCGGTGACTTCATGAATTGCCGGCAGTTTCAAGAATTCGTCCACATACATGCGCGGCGCGCCTTCCGAAGCCGCCACGAAGACGAATATATCGCGTAATCGTACCGGGTCGGTTTTGGCGATGGCCATGGCGTCCGAAAGACGTCCGACGCCCAACCAATAAGACGCCTGGGTGGCCGGCGTCGAGCCTTGGCCAAACTCGACGTCGAGGACCATTTTGAACATCACCGATTGTTGGGCCATTTGTGCGAATTTATCATCGAGCTTCGGTGTATTCGCGACACGCATGAGCCGAGCCTGGTAAACCGAGCGTTCCTCGGCGAGGGCGGAGACGCTCGTGGAAACCTCCAACGCGGCGATCGCTTCCGAATACTTTCCCTGGCGCAAAAATTCATTCGCCGCGATATCGGCCAGATAAGGATGATATTGGTGTTTTCGGAATTCATCCAAAAATGCTTTGCCATCCGAAGAGGGATCGTGATCGCAACGTAATGACAGGTAAAGCCAATCGACGTCTTCGCGGGACTGCTCCGCGCGTTTGCGCACGTCGTCGCAGATTCTTTTGCGGTCGGCATCTTTGGCGCGATCCTGTTTTACTTCCCAAGCAAAAACATCGTGAGGATAACGCGTCAGCCGTTCGTTGAGCAATTCATCAAAACGCGGCAAATCACGCGCTCGCCCAAGCCAGACTCGAATCCACCGCGAACTCGGCGAATCCCACGATGCGTGCGCGAGGATGATTTGATTGCGTTCCGCCGGGTCTGCGACATTGCTGAGAAGTGCGTCGGGTACGGCATCAAAGGGCGTACCAAGACGAACCTGAACGATCCCGCCCATCGCGGCTCTTTGTTCCCGAAGGCGCCATGATTCGAACGTCATGTCTTCGACCGCGGAATACCATTTCGGAGCGCCAAGCCATCGCGAAGAACCTTGCGCTTTCGTTCCGATTCGCTCCGCACGTTGCAATAGCGGCGTTGCGCCGGCGATATTGTAGACGTAATCCCGCGGCGCTTGTACGAGCTGCCGGAACGATTCAATTTCATCGCCGATCTCCAAGCGCGTACGCACAACGACTTCATGCGTTGCCGACAACGTCGCCTGAGCCCGTTCACGAGCGGGCACGTGAATCGTTTGTCCGGAAATATCGACCACCACGGGGACATCCAAACCATTCACGATGGTCAAACCGGATGTCATGGGCAAATTCGATCGTTTGGCTCCGGTCGCTTCATCTGCGTGCGATGCGGTAACCATCACGGCTCCGAGAATGCCCCCTGCCACGACGAGGCGCCCGAGCGTCGGGAAAAACCCATCGGCGATTTGAAAACGATTCCATAAATCCAGCTGCTTTTGCCGCTCGCGTCGTTCGCTCCGGGTGAGCGTTTGATATCGATCGGGAACAATCGGAGCTTCAGGCGCGGCGCCGGGATCCGATTCTTCTTCGAATGCCCGACGCACGACGTGTTCCGCTTCGACGAGCATTTCGAGGCTCACTCGTTCGAGCGTCCCGAAAATATGCATGGGATCGTCGACCCAGCTGTCGATCACCTGCAACCATTCCCCGATGTTCTGCTCATTCGCATGCGGCAACGAAAATTCATTCTCGAGCAATGCGGAAAACTTCTTCGGGCGCTCTTTTTCCGCCTTCGCTCCAATGGCTTTCCATAGGCGATCGAAAATTTCGTCCGGCAATCGCACGCTTTGCCGATGACCATAGATTTCACGCAGCGCCGAATGCACCTCGACACACGCCGTAATCAAACGCGTGCGTTCGCTTGGGCTCACACGCCCATCGGCCGTGACCACGGCAAAAACATTTGCCAAATACCCTCGAGCGTCGCCTAAATTGGCTTCGACGTGAGCTGTATAATGATGCAATCGAATCAGGCCGACGAGATAAGCTTCCCAGCCCTGCCCGAGAGCGCGGGCGGCGGCGAGATGCACTGCACGACACGAACGATCATGCGCTTCGATGCGGTCACGCATGGCATTGACTTCGGCGGTGACCTCTTCAATGACTCCGGCCAGTTTTCGGCGTGGAATGGCCCGACCGCGATGCTGGATGATTCCTCCGGGAGCATCGAGAATACCGTCACGTAATGCTTCGAGCGCCGCGCGTTCATTGCTTTGCACGCGAAAGTCGCGGATTTCCCCCGCCAATGATTCAGGATAAAGCTCGGCAAAACGTTCGCGCAACGTCGACACATCGACCGCCTGCCCAACCATCGCCGCCGGAGTTTTTGTGGCCAAACCAATCGCTCGACCGAGGTAAATACCTCGATAGCGTTCGTGAAACAACGTCGAACCGAATCGCTCGTCGACAGCCGCAAGTGCCGACTCTTCCGTTCCTTTCTCGAGCTTCTTTTCAAGCGCGGACAACATCGAAGCCGTCACGTCCCGGCGCAGTTTTTCCGGATTGCGAAACAAACAAAATGCAGAGCGGGAATCGAGCTCTGCCGGCACATAAATGCGTTTTGCATTGAGTTCCCGATCGCGGTTCGGCGGATGCGTGGACCACATGCGGGGAGGTTCAGCCAATTCCTGCTCGAATACGCGGTGCTCTTCCGGATGCTCCGTCGGCAATTTCGGCGAAGCGCCATGATTCGGCTCATTCAGAATGCGAGCGGTATGCTCGATGACGCGCGATTGCAAGGCGAATAAATCCGGGACCATACGACCGCGTGAAGCTTCTCGCGCCATGACGCTGAGGGCCACGTTCCACGCTTCATCGGCGGCGCCCAAGCGATGCAATGCATGCACGAGCGCATCGCTGCCGGTGACGGAAACACTGACCAAATCCGCCTGAAATTCCATTTCTCGGCCGAGCGCCCGTTCGGCGAGAACAACCAATCGAAATGCCGTATCGAGCAACGAACGAATGGACCAGACGACGAGTCGCATGATCCAGCCAATCCACGCGACGCGAATATCGATGGTCGACAATCCCGCAAGCAGTTTGTCCAGCCAACTACGCGCCACTACGATTTGTCCGGCGACTTGCTGCGCCGTGTATACCCATCGACCAACGGCCATGGAGCGTTGGGCAAAGTGACCGAATTCGTGGGCGAGAACGGCCGTGAATTCGCTGAGCGTCAATGAATTTACAAGCCCCAGGCCAATCTCCAAGTTTTTCTTGGTGGGCAGGAGCAAATTGGCAAACGAGAGGTCGTAAAAAACGCCGGCATTGACGCGCGAAGAAAGAAATACGCGATGCGGCCGCGGTGCGCCGACGCGATCGGCCAATGCATTCAAAAAAGCGAACAGCTCGGGTTCGTCTTGGGCGGTGATTTCGTTGCTCTTGGCATCGCCGCCGGTTTTGATGAAAAACATGGCGCTGAGCAAAAACGCGCCCAAGAGCGCCGACAAAACGCCGGCGACGAATGGCCACACGCCCTCGCGCGCCGGGCCGAGCGCAAATGTAATCAAACGATACGCGGTCCAGCAAAACCAGCCCGTTAAAAATAAGTACAAAGCGACAAACGCAAGCAAACCAAAACCCGCAATCCAAGCATGCCGCTTGTATTTGGCGGTCGCCCGCGTGAGGTCCGGAGGCACATTCGGTGGAGGCGGAGGCAGAAGGTTTGTCGCCGCGTCACCACCGTTGACAACGGCGCGATTTTTCCCCGTCGAGCTCATCGCTGAGCATGATTCCCAAAAGTAGGGAACCTGTCAAGTTTGCCCGACGCGCACAGGTTGTTTTTTGACGATGGCCACGAGGACAAGAACGGCCGACACATAACCCGACGATTCGGCACCGCGGTCCGAATTGTTCCGCCACCGTGCAGATCGTTCAGCGGCGTCTCGATCACGGATACGCATGCACGATGGGCTGGACTTCGCTGCAAGGACGGCACAAAGCTGAAGCAATACCTGTATTTCGCCTGGTTCGTCCGGCGATGGCTTTGAAGACGGGGCCGCTTTGGTCTTCATCGCATTGCAGACATTCGTTGAGCGAACCATCTTCCAATTGATATGGTTTGCCCAGGGTTGCAAAACAAGGCAATTCGCAGACTTGGCGGGTATGCACGGTATTGTAGTACCAAATCTGAGCACACGGCTTGGTAAAACCCAGATCCGGCAAGCACTGCACGTGGTCCGCCATGGGGCCGGATAAATACTTGATACCGCAATCACGTACGGGCGTCGTCAAATCCAGCTCGCGCATATAAACGGACAAATCCGCCAACGTCGAACACAACCCGCACGCGCCGTAATGCGTCACCAACGCGCCGGCGGCCTTGGCCGATTCCGCCGTATCATGCGTTTGCAATCGATATTCGCGCGATCCGGCAGCTTTCGGCACCACCGCACACACCTCCGTTGTCGACCCGGGAGCCGGAGCAGGCATTGCATAAGGATCCGATGACAATTCGGGAAATGGTTCGAGGAGCGACCATTGCAGAAGTGCGGCGGCATCGTCGGCCGAATAATCAGGTGCTTCGAACGACGGCGTGGAACAGGCGCAACGCGGTTGACATTGCGCGTCGGTCAGGCCGGTTTTCGCATTGGGTCGCCCAAAAAGAATCGTCGTGTCGCAGGGTTTTTCGGTCGCCGGAGCCGACTCGCAACCTACGAGCACGGCGATCCACGCCAAGAGAGCTTTGGTTTTCATATCTTCGTGGGTCATGGTCGGTTTTTGCTGGGAACGCAATATCCATCGACATCGCCGTCCAACAAATCTCCAAGCGGCTTCACGAATGAATGTCCGGCATGGAAATCATCCTTGCCATCACGCAGCGAACACGTCATGATGAGCGTCCATGCGCGCGTATTATCTTTTGCCTTTGTTACCGGTTCTTTTATGGGCTTGCGTCGATGACGGCGAACAACCGCCGGATCCACCGGATATCGGCGTTGACGCTGGTGAGTCGGACGGCGGCGAATTCGACGCCGGCGATATGCCCGACGCGGCGGTATCCGACGACGGCGGACCGGCGGATGATGCGGGCAATCCGATGCCCATGCCGGAGCTGGTCGATGTCGGCCATTCGAGGGAATTACGCGGCGTTTGGGTGGCGACGGTATCCAATATCAATTTTCCGAGCAGCCAGCAGCTTTCGGCGACGCAGCAACAGGCTGAATTGAGCAATCTCTTGGATGTGCTCGTCGACAGTCATTGCAATGCCATCTTCTTTCAGGTGCGCCCCGAGTCCGACGCGCTCTACAAATCGGACCTCGAACCTTGGAGCCGATTTCTCACGGGAATGCAAGGTCTGGATCC
>CAYSYX010000254.1:0-13345 GCA_964435055.1 uncultured Polyangium sp.
GGAAAAATGTTCGAGCAATTGGACGCCATTTCGTGGGCTGTTGCCGCCGACGGGACGATTCTGATTTCAGACGGAGCGGGTTTACAGCATTTTGGGGTGAAGTCCGGATCGACGGCGGGCCTCAATGCCTTCAAGATCTATCCACCGGATTCAACGGCATGCATGGAAATTCGGCGTGCGCTGGCCGGTGAGTCTGTCCGGGCGATACAGATCGAATCTAATGAACATTGGCTGCGTGCATTGGATCCAATTCGCGACGCCCAGGGCGACGTAACGGCGATGGTCGGATTCGCCCTCTGCGCCTCGGTGCATTCCAGCGAAGTTCAGCAAAGTCGAGCCCTCTTACGCGCAATCGCAGAATTGCCGGTGACCATTTGGGCCATGGATGCCGACGGCACGTGCACTTTGTCGATTGGCAAAGGATTACGTCACTTTGGATTGGAATCGGGGCAGCTTGTCGGAAAAAACCTGTTGAAGGTATACCCCGAGACGTCGGAGACCCACGCCCACATCCAACGCGCACTTCTGGGCGAATCCATTGCGCAAGAAATACGCGTGGGCGACATGACCTGGTTCAGTACGCTTCTACCGATTCGCGATCCGCTAGGTAAAAACATCACCCAGGTGTACGGCGTCGCGGAAAACATCACCGAGCGCTCGCTGGCCCAGCAGCGAATCGAAGAACAACTCGAACTCATCAAGTCGCAGCAGGAAGCCATTACCGCGCTCACGAGCCCGATCATCGAGGTTTGGCAGGGCGTACTCGTGGTTCCGCTGATTGGTTCGCTCGACGGTGATCGCGCCGGACGGCTGCTCGAACATTTGCTGCAGGAGGTGGTGCAACGTCAATCTCGAGCGGTCATTTTGGATTTGACGGGTACGCACGTCGTGGATCCGGCAACGGCGCAACATCTTTTCGATATCATGCGCAGCGTGCGGCTCCTGGGCGCCGAAGGGCTCGTCTCCGGAATTCGTCCCAACGTCGCCAAAACAATGGTCGAGCTCGATATCGCGAGCACGCAATGGCAGACGTTCCCCACGTTGGCAGAAGCGCTCCGCAGGCTCATCGGCAAGAATCTCAAGGTGCGTTGAGTCGGCAAAGTTCTGCGATCGGCTCGCCCATTTTCCGCATTGCGCTCGCCCCGAAATTGCTCGTACGCTGAGCACATGAAGAAATTGACTTCCTTTGTTGTGGTGTCGGTTGCGACCCTCGTCCTTGCGGCTTGTGATGACAACACGCCCAAATCGACAATCGACCTGATTCCACCGACCATGGATACGAATCGAGACATCATCTCGACCGATCTGGCGTTCGACGTGACGAACCAATTGGGCGACGCGACGATTGTCCTTGCGGGATCCGATAGTCAAGGCGCGTCCTTCGAGGTCGGCGGGCTGAAGGTCACGAGCATCGTGAGCCCCACGGCGACTTTTCCATTGCAAAATGCCGTCAAGGACGGGCGACTCGACATCGGCGTACCGGCTGGTTCCAACCCCATCGAATTGCATATTCAATATTCGTACGAGACGCAGAAGAACTTCGACGGATATCTAGCGGAGAAACTGACATTCTTGTGGCCGCGCTTTTGCGGAAACCTATTTCCGTGCAAATCGGTCCCGTCCGAAGGAGCGACCTATTCGATGCAGCTCTACAATCTCGCGAAAGACGATCTCGCCGTGTATCCGGATTCGATTCCCACGGATGCGCCGAGCTACATGCCGGCGTTTGCCCTGGGAAACTACAAATACCTCATGCTCGGTAAAACCACGGCGGGGACGGAGGTCGGCGTGTATCACAAGCCCGGAGAAGAAGCCGCAACGATGACCGGAACGAAGGACTTGACCGCCTATTTCGATTGGTACGAAAAGACGTACGGCGCGTATGTCTTCGGTTCAAAGGTCGGTTCGGTATCTGCGAATTGGGGGCCGGGGGCGTTTGGCGGAATGGAACATCATCCGTTTTGGCACGTAGCCACGGACGCAATGAACGATCCGGTGACGCACGCCCATGAAGCGGCGCATGGATGGTTTGGCGATGGAGTCCGCATTGCCTGCTGGGAAGATTTTGTTTTGTCCGAAGGAACCGTGACGTATTTGGCGGCGAGAGCCATCGAAGCGGTCGGAGGAGCCGCGGCGGGACAAACGGTTTGGGACGGATATCTCATGGAGCTCGACGCCGTGTTGCCGACGGAAGACACGAAATTGATGCTCGATACCTGCAACGAAATCGACCTCATCAATCATCCTTTGTGGTCGAACGTCACGTACATGAAAGGCGCGTTCTTTTACAAAGCCGTGGAGACCCAAGTTGGTCGCGACAAGCTCGACGCGGCGCTCGCGAAGTTTTACGGGACATACAAGAACAAGTCGGCGCGTATGCAAGACATGATCGACACGATTACGGCGGAAACCGGCGCGGACATTTCGGTGCACGTGAACGGCTGGCTCAAAGGATTGGGCAAACCGTAATTTCACAGCGCACGAAGCTCAATCCGCCATCGTCTGCCCTGCCGCCGGCTGCGTTGTCCCTTTCCGCTTCTTCCTGTTCTTGCGTTTCCCCGCATCTCCCGGTTTCGCCGATACATCGGGATCTCGGTACGGACCCAACGTCGAACCGATGAGTTCGTCCTGACCGATGGGACGCCCTCTTGCGTCCAATACGAGGACGTGGCTTTCTTCGGGGCCCACCGATTCTTTGTACGGCTCGAAGCCGAAGTCCGGCGGCGCTTGTCCGGCAAAACCAGGGATCGGTACGGCCGCGTGAACGGATCGCCCAAGCCGCGCACCATACTCACGATCCAGCGCGGGCAATTCCTTGCAACGCCACCGTTTGACGAACCAAACCACACCGAAGACGAACAGGAAAAACGCCACGATCACCATACGCCACCCTCATGATCCGGCTCCGAGTCTCTCGAAGGTATCGCATGGGTCCGCGCAATCTCAACGGGAATTTTCAGGTCTCCATGTTTTTCTCCGCCCATTCGGCGTCACGCGCGCCCATGAAGACCGGGAGCTTTTTGTGCCAGCGTTCGCCCGCGGTCGGTCGTTCGAGCACCGTACGTAATGCCGCAATGAACTCGAGCGGCAAACCATCGAAACCTCCGTCCAAACACGCCTTGCCCAGCCCGGCGAGGACCGCCTGCGCCAATTCATACCCGACGGGCCATTGCGGCGGCGTCGGTTGTCCCAAAGGCGCTCGCCAATACGCCACGCATGCGCCCGCGTCGTACGCTGTCCAGCTCCGACAAACCAACGGTCGTACCTCGTGAATCCCGCACCCGCCGTCGTCATCCAGCAGCGGACAAAACACCCGGGCCTCCGCCCGAGCATTCCGAGACAAACCTCGGGTGATTGTATCGGCGCGACGAACCTTTTCGAGCAGTGTATTCAATTCGTCGGGAGATTTGGTTTGTCGCAGGTACTCACCGATCCGCAAGATTTCCGGGGCGACGACGATGACCTTGGCTTGGCAACACGTCGAACATCCGCGAGCACACGCGATGTCCTCTTCAGGCGGCTCGTGTTGCATGGCGCCGGCCATGAGCGACTCGGCGCGTTGCGACGCCGTTGCCGCCGCGTCGACTGCGCCCGCGACGTTCTTCGTCATCAGAGGACCCAACGCGGCGGCTTCTCCCAAGGCAATGCCTTGGAGCACATCGGGGGAATAACGCGTGGCGACCGTGCGTGGCGGGGGTTGAAGCACGGGCAGTGACCTACTTCGCAACCGCTCGTCCGTCATCCGCCGTGCATAACACGAACAAGATTTTGTGAACAACATTCACCAAACCTGAAACTTTCGACCCCTTGGTGCGTTCCATGTCGCGCGTGCCTCCGGTCACGTATCATCGAGACTGAACGGGGTTTGGGGCGTAGGACGCCGAAGGCGATCCGCAGCCCCAAATGTTCAACCAGGGTTTGCCGTTATGGAACATCGTCGCTTCGCCGCCATTCCGCTCGCTCTTTTGTCTGCATTTGCTGCTGCCACGAGTTGCACGGCGCAACCTCCGCCGGCGCCCAAAGTGGTCGCACGACCAATTCCGACAACGACGGCAACGACGCCGCTGCTTGTCGCGACAACCCCTCCCCCGCCCGTTCGCAAGCCGTCTCCGCCACGACCTCCGCCGCCCATGATCAGCACGCCCATGTTGGGTGAGCCAGCCGAGACAAACCTTGGAGAAACGCGGCTCATCGCTTCGAGTTGCGAGAATTATCAAGAAACCGCGCGAAAAATTGCCGACGAGCGCATCAAACAAATGCGCAAAGACGTCGATGAATCCTTCCGCGAATGGCACGATTCGCAACCGGGATGTTGGGAAGAATCGCGTTGGCGAGCCGAAGAAGAACGTCAACTGATTGAAGGATCGCGTTATCGCGGCCCGGTATTGCGCAGCAGTGGAATCAGCATTGGTAGCGCACTTGGCGGTATGCCCGGGAGCATCATGCTCGGCGCAACCGCGGCAACGAAAAGCGATAGCCCAGGTTCGTCTCGCCCACCTTCGCCACGACCCACGGCGGTGTCGGGTCCCCCGACGGACCCCGCCGTACGAACCAAACCGTCGACAAGCCCCAAAGACAGCGGGCCAAAGGCCGCCGAGAGTGCGTCGGGTACGAACAATCAAGTGGTCGGCGTCGATGAAGCGGATATTGTCAAGACAGACGGTCGGTACGTCTATTTTTCAATGAATGGCGCATTGCGCATCGTCGAGGCGCTCAATCCCAAAGTCCTTTCCGTCACGCGCATGGCCGGCGATGTGCGGGAAATGTTCATCGAAGGCGATCGCGCGGTCGTGTATACGGCAAGCGGCGCACGCGGTCGCCCGTGCACCTACGCGTACGATTGCCAATTCGCCGGAGACGGCACGGCGACGCGGATCACGGTATTCGATATCTCCAATCGTTCGGCTCCAAAACAACTGCGGCAAATTGACTTTTCCGGATCGCTCATGGCGGCTCGACGGATTGGGAAAACCATTCACACGGTCGTCGCGGACAACGACGCGCAAACAGCAAACTACAATACGTGGCCCGATGATCTGGAAACGTGCGGCACGAAAGAAGAGGTCGTACGCAAGAAATTCGCGCAGCTCAAGATTGAAAACGAACGCAAGATTCGCGGGAACGTTTGGTTTCCGACCATCAAAGAAGGTAGCCAGGAAAAACCCATGTGCGGCGGGCTCTTGGAGACCGGCGTCAAAGACGGACAAGCGTTTACCACGATTTCATCGTTCGACATGTTCGATGACAAGACGCCGCCGGTTACTGCGACCATTCAAAGCCGTCCAGGGGCTGTGTTCGCCTCGACGAACACGCTCTATATGTCGGTGGTGCATCAGAAGAACGCGGCAAAGGGTCGGTGGTATTCGTTTTACCCGACCGTCGATGAAGTCAGCGAAATCCACGCATTTCGTATCGGCGAATCGCCTGCGGCGACGAAATACATGGGCAGCGGTGTCGTGCCCGGTCACGTGCTGAATCAATTCGCCATGGATGAATGGTACGGTTATCTCCGTGTCGCGACGACGCGTGGACGAGTGCCCGATCCCAAGGTTCACAGCGTTCTGTCCATTCTGGCGCCGGGGCAAAACGGCAACCTGGTGCGCGTGGGCGCGATTGACAACATCGCTCCGGGCGAGGACATTCGCGCGGTTCGTTTCGACGAAGATCGCGGTTATGTCGTGACGTTCAAGAAGACCGACCCGCTGTTTGTCATGGACTTGTACGATCCGGCCAAACCAGCCATCTTGGGGGAACTCAAGATCCCCGGATTCTCGACGTACATTCATCGCATCGATCCGGACCATTTGTTGTCGATTGGGTTCGATGCGAACGACCACGGTGACTTTGCGTATTTCGACGGGGTCATTTTGCAGATGTTCGACGTGTCGAAGCCGACGGATCCGCAGCTGATTCACAAGGAGAAGATCGGCACGCGCGGTTCGAGCTCGGAGGCGGCGACAAACCATTTGGCCTTCAACTACTTCGCCGATCGCAACCTCTTGGCCATTCCGATGACGGTATGCGAAGGCGGCAGCGATGGCGTTTATGGCAACACGCTCGCTTTCAGTGGGTTGCTCGTGTACAACGTGGACCTCGACAAGGGTTTTACCAAGCTCGGCGGCGTGGATCACGGTACCAAAGGCGCCAATTGCGGGACGTGGTGGAGCAACGCGAATTCGCAGGTGCAGCGCAGTATTTTCCTGGACGATTTGGTGTATTCGGTGGCGCGCGATCGGGCCAAGATACAGCGAATGACGAATTTCGGGACGGATCTTGCCGATATTTCGCTGATGCAGTGACTACTTCTTCAGCACGCCCACCACGACGAGCAACGCGATCACGATTCCCATCAAGCTTTCGCCGGCAATGAACCCCGACGAAACGGGAATCGTGTAACGTTCGCCCGCCGCAGGCTTGTATTTGCGCAGCAGCGCGGCGATCGCCGAACCGATGAACATCGCAATCGCGTTGCTGGCCGGAATGACCAGCGCAATACCCAAGCCCGACGGCGACGGGATATACTGGACAAACTTTTTGGGAGCAAAACGTTCCGCAAGCGCGAGCGCCACACCGAGCGCCAGACCAATCCCCACGGCCGTATTCGCGCCCGGAGGTAATCCGGTCAAACCATTGGCGAAAGCTTTGGATACGCCCGCCCAAACCAGGCACGACGGCGCGGGCCATTCATCGCTTCCTAAAACCGTCGGATCCGGAATGATGAGCCAAAACGCGGGAACGACGACGAGCGCTCCGGCGACGACGCCGAACAATTGCCCTTTGAATTGTTGACGCGGACTCGCTCCCAGCAAATACCCGCTTTTCAAATCCGTGAGCAAATCCGCGGCGTGCAGGCCGATGCCGCCCGTCACGTTGCCGCTCATGATGTTGCCCGTCAAATTGCCCGGCGTGAGCGCTCCATAAATGGCTTGCGTCACCGGCCCCAATGCTTTGGTCGGGGTCACGTCGGTTTCCCCCGTCACGCGAGCAGCGACAAACCCCATGACGACGGCCAAAGGAACCGCGACCAAGCCGGCCCAGAGCGGAATTTGAAAGAGGAAACCCATCAGCGTGACGACGATGGGCGCCAATATGCCGAAACCAACGGGAAACCACCATTCGGGGCATTCCACTTCGGCCAGCGGATCATCTTCCACCGGCTTCTTTTTGGAGAAGAGCGCCGACAAACCACTCAGCGACTTGGCAATGCTCTTGTAGTCCAGGACAAAACTCGTAATTCCCGAAGCAACGAGAATCGCGGCGCCGGGCCAAAGGGTCCAGCCGACGATGGCTTTGTAACTGACTTCGTGAATTTTGCCTTCCGCAAATAGACGCGGCGCAAGCACGGCGTAACACCCGAGCGCTGAAATCAGGAGCGACCAACCCGTGCGAAAACTCATCAATGCGCCCGCACCGATGAGCACCAATTCGCTCTTCAGGACAATCGTCCAATCCTTGAGCGCTCGGCCGGCAAGCGTGAACGGAATCGGAATGGCTCCGGGAATGTTGAAAGGAATCCAAGCGGCTTTTGCGTCGCGGAAAAACGCGAGGAGCCCGCCGACGATCGCCGAAAGGCCCAACAATTTCGCTTTGTCGCTGCCTCCGCCGGCTTTCGTCTTGTCGCCATTTTGCGCGTGATGCACGGCTTCGTGCATCGATTTCAGCGTTTCGGCCGTCGCCGTCCCCGTGGGAAACGCTAGTCCTTCGCGATTGATGAGTTGACGTTTGATGGGAATCGCGGCGCATACGCCCATAGCCGCAATGACGCCGAACCAAATCATCATCCATCCGGCGCTTGGACGAGCGGTCGTGACCATGAGCAAAGCGCCGAACGCCGCCATGTTTCCTCCACCGGTCATGTATCCGGCGGCGGACGCGACCGAGCCCATGGCATTGTTTTCGAGAATCGTGAATTCGCTCCCCGACAAACGCGCGGCGCGAAGCAATTCGAAAATCGCAAAAGCCAAAATGCAGGCCGTGAGCGTCACGCCGAGGCTCCAGCCGGTCTTGAAAAAGACGTATAAGTTCGACAAACACATGATGCCGCCGATCAACATCCCCGCAATGACGGCTCGCGGAGTGAGTTGTTTTTCGCCGCGGCGATAGACCGTTTCCAGCCAGATTTTTTCCGGATCGCCCTTGGGCTCGGATGCGGGCGTGGGAGAAACTTCGACTTGGGAACTGGCATTCGTCATGGTTTAACGTTCACTCCTCGACAAACCGCATGGACGACAAAGGTACGTCGAACCGGCATGAATATAGGTCCGGACGCTGAAAAACTTCTTGTCAACTTGGCCGAAATGTGGCTGGGCGCATCTGCGCATCTCGTGGTGCGTCAAGGATATCCAAACCCGCTCGAGGTTCGCCACTAAAAACGTCGCGCCGCGCCGGGGACAATCATGATATGTTTTCCCAATGGATTCTCGCGAATTTCTGGAAGTGACGCTTCGCTATGGAGCTGATTCGGCAAGACGAACGCTGACGGAAACTCCCGCTTCGCGGCTCGATGGGCTCGTATGGGCACGTTATGACAAACTCGCGTCGACGGCACCGCAGTTTGAGAATCGGACAAACCGCGGGTTGTTCATCGCGGCCGTACCCGTCGTCGCGCTTTACAAGGTTTTGCGTGAAGAATTCAGCCTGGATCAAGATGCCGCGCTGCATCTGGCCGACACGATGATGCGGGATGCGTATGCGGTGCGTCTTGGGTTTTTCATGAAGGCGGCGCTCAACACGATGTATCGATTTCCCCCGATGCGTCGTTTGATGATGGCGCAGATGACCAAGACGGACGAACCGGACGGGTTCCGTTTTGAAAAACGCGACGAACCCGAGACATTGATGGCTTTCGACGTCCACGTTTGCCCCATCGTGAATTTTGCAAAAAAGCACGACGCGCCGGAAATCGTGCCGCTCATTTGCCGCCTGGACGATCTCCTCGCCGAACAGCTCATCGGAATCGAATTGCGACGAACGGGAACGATCGGTATGGGCGCGGAGCGGTGCGATTTTCGTTATGTGCGGTCGAAAAAGTAACGTTTTACGGTTTGACCTTACCCGCCACGTCGAAGATCGGCGCGTAGAGCGCATAAAAGCAAAATACGACACCGCCGATGCCAATGGCTATCCCGGCCAAACCGAGCCCCAACGCCATCGTTCGTGATCCGCGATGACGCGCGACCATCCCCAAACCTGCGACAACCGTCGCCGCGGATGCCGCCGCCCACGGCACCACGTGCGAAATCACCGCCCGTGTAATGAACGGAAGTTCCGCGGCAAAGTCGCGGTACATCTTTGCGTACGCAGGAATGGCAAATAGGTCGAGCAGAATCAGCGCGGCGGCGAAGGAAACAGCCACGAGCGTCAGCACCAAGTCGACGGGATGAATACCTTTTTGTTCCGCCTGTTCATCGGCCACCACGCCGCACCTCCAAGATAGTACGAAACCGTAGGGTTTGTCTCATTGGCACCCACCGTCGACGTTGAGCATGTCCACATCGAACGGTTCGGCGGCCTTCGGCACCCAAGGCTGAAGGGTATCGAAGGAAAGTGTCGCGTGCACATCGACCGAACACGGGAAAGCTCCCTGAATGGTGATGGTTCCCGAGCCTGCGATCGCGTCGGCGTACGTCGCGGGAGGCGCGGGAAAACCAGCCGACATCTGACAATCGTTCAAGTCCGGAGTGACTTCGGCTCGACCTACGCCCCACTGATTCGAGACCATGATCGTCAACGGTCCCGGTCCGACGAACCCTTCGACCCAGATGCGGAAGCACAAGTTTCGCGTGTGATCCAATTTGAAAATGACAAACCGCGGCACATGCGTGAAGAGGTTGTACGCGATGTACTCGACGTCGGTTGGTCCGGCATCGATCGTGGAGCCTCCCGAGCCCATTCCGCCGCTTGCGCCGGCGCCGCCATTGCCTGCCATTCCGCCGCCGGAAGAGCCGCCATCGCCACCTGTTCCCGCCGCGCCGGCCGAGTTTCCTCCGGTCGTCGAGCGATTGTCCTGTACATCCCCCGAGCACGCGACCGCGTACGCTCCAAGCGTGACGAGCGTGAACGCGGCGAGTAATGGATGCCGCCATGAGCGCAACGAAAGGACATGGAGCAGAGACGTTTTGCTTCGAGACGACATCACTTCTTCTCCCCGTGGACAAGAGGCTACAACGGTTTTGCCCGAGCGCGAAGCACGGTTCGACTTGGCTGAACGGGGCTTGGTTTTTCTTGTCGGCTCACGATAACATCGGCCCGTGTTGCCTTTGCCTCCCATCGAAACGCGCCATCTGTTCCGCGAAATCAACGCCGCCACGCTCGATCTATGCGCCACGTTGACCGTGGATGACTGGGCCAAACCCACGGTGCATCCCGATCGCAACGTGAAAGATCTCGTCGCTCACTTGCTCGACGGATCCCTGCGAAGGCTGGCGATCCAGCGCGATGGGCACTTCTTGCAAGCGCCCGACATGCGTTCGTTCGAAGACATGGTGGCGTTTGTCCAGCAGCTCAACCGCGAATGGATCATCGCGGCAAAACGCTTGAGTCCTCGGGTTCTCGTGGACTTGATGATGCGAGCGGATGAAGAAGTCGCAGCGCTTTTTGCCAGTCTCGAACCGCAAGCACCTTCGGCGTTCGGAGTGGCCTGGGCGGGTGAAGAATGGTCGGAGAGCTGGTTCGACATGGCGCGCGAGTACACGGAGAAGTGGCACCATCAGCAGCAAATTCGTGATGCCGTGGGTCGGCCGGGTTTTACCGAGCGCAGGTTCTTGTATCCCGCGCTCGATACGTTCATGCGCGGCGCACCGCACGCTTACCGTAATGCCCACGCGGAAGAAGGCACGACCGTGGCGATTCTGATCCGCGGCGAAGCAGGCGGAAAATGGCATCTCGTATGCGACGGTGATCGCTGGATGCTCGTGACCGATTGTCCAAACGAACCCACCACGACGATCGAGCTCGAGACCGACGACGCGTGGCGCTTGTGGACGAAAGGACTCGATCGCGACGTCGCGCGTGCCAAGGCGATCGTGCTGGGCGACGCGTCGCTCGCCGCGCCGATCTTCACGATGGTCACGATCATGGCGTGAGCCGCGACAAACCCATCTCGACAGCTCGCACCACATCCGTTACGTTCACGCCATGAATACACAACTTCGATTCGTTTGTGCTCTTGTGGGTTTGTCGTCGCTCGGCGTTCTCGGATGCGGCACGGAGGACCCCGCCGGCTGTACGATGGAAGCTCGCTCCTCGGTGACCGTGAAGGTCGTCGACGGCATGGGTGCGCCGGTGACCGACGCCATGTTGACGTTCTCCGTCGACGGCGGCGCAGCGGAAAATTGCGACAACCTGAACATGGATGGGTCATACACGTGCGGGTATGAGCGCTCGGGAGCCATTACGGTGACAGCCACGAAGGGCGCCGATATGAAATCCCAAACGGTCACCATCATGAAGACCGACGATGGTTGTCACGTCGTGGGTCAGTCGATCACGTTGACGCTCGGTGCTTGACAAGGTTTTTCCTCGCCGATTGCCGTTTTTCGCGGCAATACTCGTTTTCCTGCCTGCGCTTTGGTACATCGTCCCGGCGACGTACGCGGCGTCGTATTCACCTTTCGGCCGCGACCAAGGCATTTTCCAATATTTCGCGTGGGCCGTCCGCCACGGCGACGTCTTGTATCGCGACATTCGCGACGTCAATGGTCCGCTGACGACGCTCGTGCACTTGGTTTTCCAATTCTTGGGCGGCGAAGACGAACATCGCTTTCGAGTCTTGGATTTGTTCGTGACCGGAAGCATTTTCTCCCTCGTGGGCGCTCATTTGCCCGGGTTTGTTCGAGATGACGCCGGCAAACCTTCCACAGTTGAACGATTCGGTTGGGCCTTGGCCGCATGGACGCTGGGCAGCGCGAGTTACCTCTCGCATTTGTATTGGGACATCACGCAACGAGAAACGTTTGCCTGTTGGTTCTTGCTCGCGTCCGTCGTTTTCCAACTTCGTGGAGCGTCCCCCGGTTTTTCTGGAAGTCAGCGCAAAGCGATTGTCTGGACCGCACTGGCGGGCGTTCTCGCCGTCACGACCTGGTTTGGCAAACCAACCTTCGTTTTGTTTTTTCCCGGGCAAATATTGGCTCTTTTGCTCGACAAACAGGCGCCACTCCCCCGTCGCCCGCGGGCCCTTGCGTTTTTCTCGGGCGCATTCGTCGGAAGCCTCCTGCACTTGGGTATCGTCGCGCTCGTCGGGGATCTTCGCGCGTTCGTGCAAATTGCGATTTTCGATGCTCCTGTTTTGTATCGTTACATTTGGGCGCGCACGATTCCCGAGTTATTCGCCGACCCGTTTTCCCGCGTGGAAACCGCCATGGCGCTCGTTGGTTGCGCCATCTCCATCGTTTTGGTTTTGGCCCGTCAAATGCCCCGCCGTTTGCTGACGATTGCGCTCTTGCCGCTCGGCGCATTGGCGAGCCTCGTCGCCCAACGCAAGGGCTTCATGTATCACTACCAGCCGCTCGAGCTGACCTCGCGCTTCGTGGCGCTGACGTTATTGGTTTGGCTGAGCGAACGTTTTTCATCGGCTACCTGGTTGCGAGCCATTGCCGTAGTGGCGCCTGCACTGGCCATGGGCGTGGGAGCTGCATGGCAAGGTCGAGCCGGCCCGCACACGGCGACGTTTGAAGCCATAAGGCAACACCTACAATCGTCGCCGGAGCGCGAAACCGAAGACTATTTTGCATTATGGCCCGAGCCGCATTTTTATCCGTGGGACATGCGCGAAGCCGCCAAGTACGTCCAGGAGCACACGCGCCCGGACGAACGGATTGTCGTGTATGGCTTGGACCCGTATTTCTGGTTTTTGGCGCGGCGTTTGTCATCGACCCCGTACGTGTACGCGTATGACCTGAACGTAGGCGCGGCGCTCGCGGGCGGAACCGGAGCTCGTCCGGATGGTGCCGCCAAAGAAAAGATCCTGGCCATGCATCAGGCGCATACGCTGGATTTGGCGGCGAAAATCAAGCAGCGCCCACCGGCCGCGTTTGTCTTCATAGAACATGCGCCCATGACGTCGTATTGGGATGACAGCCCGCGGGACTTTGCCGCTTGGTGCCCGGAAGCCGCCGAATGGATGAATGAACGGTATCGCGAATCCATCCGCTTCGGCGTCGTGCGCGTGTTTCTACCGGACGAACCTCGGGAATGAGCAGCATATAACAGGCGCGAGGTTGTTAAACCTTGCACAAAAAGAAGTACCCAAGTTCAGGTTTGTCCGCCCGGGAGGGTTCGATTTTTTGCGTTCGCGGCACCCCGAACTCGCCCGCTCCGCGGGCTCAAACAGCGGGGCCCCGCCGCA
>CAYSYX010000255.1:0-7973 GCA_964435055.1 uncultured Polyangium sp.
GGGCTGCTACAGAGCGCCAAGGCCTGACGAACCACCCTCCAATGCATCAACAAGGCCCCTTCGCGGCGTCCGGGCCCGGTCCTGGCCTTGCGGCACCGTCATGTCGTCTTTCACGACCAAGATGCCCCTGAAGCCGATTGCAACACATCTCACGATCGATTTCGGCTGCGTGAAAGCCTATTTCGTTTCGTAACGATATCAACGACGACAAAGTCCGTAGCTCGTCATCATTTTTCGCGTCGGTGTTATTTGCACTTCGATGCCATTGGTGTGGCGGTAATGGTCCGACGCATTCGGCGCGCGTAATGTGCAATGGTTGCGCCTTGCCAGACTCGCCCAGGGAATGCCTGGTTAAATTCGGGCCATTTTTGTTGTTATGGGGATCGAACTGGTTGTGGCACGGGCAATGCAATGTGGTTGGTCGGTTCTGATAACCACAAAGGAGTTGGTCATGGTACGCGCTCGACATCTTATCCTCGCCGTGTCTTTCGCTCTTTTTCCGCTGGGATGTACTCCGGTGGGTTGTGCGGGAGAGGATCCCGACCAGGACAAGACGGCGAAAGAGCAACTCACGGGAGCCGCCGAACAGGCATTGCCGGCGCCGGATCCCGGTAAATCGATGCTGTATGGTACGTGGACGGGGGATTATACAGCCGGGCATTTCGCCTCGCTCGTATTGATGTCCAATCAGCGTTACCACGCAACCAAAGCCATCGTTTGCGTCAAGGAACCGTGTAATCCGGCCGTACAGGAGGGATCGTATTCCTTGTATTCGAAGGAAGATCGTCGGTACATCGTGTTTGGCGACATTACCGCTCCGGGCGGCGAACAATATGAATATGCCGTGGCCGACGAGAGTCTGCGCCTCCGACCACTCATGCCGGGTTCTGAATGGTATGCGATCAAGCGTGCGCCTGCGGCTTGGTGTATATCGAGTCGTGAATGCAAGGTGCAGAACTTGCCCCCGGGTGTCTGCGCCGGCGAATATGCGTGCGAGCAAAGCGTATGTACGTGGAAATGCGCTCGCCCGACGGAGCCTTCGGCCACCGACTCGCAAAAGTAGAACCGCGCAACCACGTCGTCATGCATTGAGTCGTCATGCATTGGACAATTGCGTCGGTGCGGAATAGCCCGAGCACGTGACGGGCAGGCATGGACGTTCGGAACAACCTTCGCAGGCGCCCCGCCGTTTCCAGTCAATACGCGTCTTTGCCGCCCGTCAGCAGTGCTTCGAGCTTGTCGGCTTCTTCCGCCACGGCCATCGCAATCGTGACGAATTGCGCCCGATCGAGCATCCGCAGCGGATATCGCGCCACGATCGTATAATGCTCTTTGCGCAGACACAGCGCACCAATATCGAGCGCTCGACTTCGCCGCAACGCTTCTTCCGGCGTCAATCGATTCCGCGGACAAACCGGACTTTCAATCGTCACCCACGTCGCGCCTTCTTCATCGAATCGCGGCTGATGCGCTTGAAACAGCATACCTTGCGTCCGCAGCACCGGCTTTTGCCAAGCAATCGTCACGCCGAACGCGTCTTCGCGTCGCGCATCGATGGAAAACAGCTTCTTCGCGCGCCTCGTCAATTCCTCGAAATTCACCGGAGCGCGCCATGGATTCCGATCCTCGTTCGCGGGCTCCGAATCATCGTCGTCCGCGCCCGACGCAACAGCCGCCAAATCGCGCAAATCGCCCAGCATTGCTTCCGCAATGGCAAACACCGCCGGAAGCACGGCAAACGTCTGGTCCATATCGACGACGAGCGCCACGGTTTGGCCGTCAAAACGCACCCCGAGCGTCCCGGTGAGCAGCGGCCCGTCGCCGGTTCGTGACGACAATTTCGGACCGAGCTCCACGTCGACCACGAGGTGCTGTTCGTCGGGATTTTGCATATCAATCGCGACACGTTCCACCCGGGCATCGGGAAACAGCGCAATCGCACTTTCCAGGCTCTTCAACGCATGAGCCGGAGAAAACCGAGCGTAAGGCATTCGAAAACTAAACGGACGCGGCATGGTTCTTTTCTCCAGGTTGGCTCAAGCGTTTTCCAGAATTCCCTGTTCAATGGCCGTATTCAACATATCGGCCTGCTCCGCCAGGGCAATCGCCATTTCTACGAACAATGCCCCATCCACCGATCGCAATGCACACGACTGCGACATGATGTAATGCTCTCCATCGAGCGAAAGCGGGAAATCCACTTCGGTATTCATCGCCGCAGCCACCTCGGCCGGCAAATTCGGCATCGGACAAACCACACACTCCAGCGCTATCCACGCGGCCTGATCCATGTGACCCGTCGCCACCGTCGGCACGAAGTTTCGAACGCGAATCTCTTTCCGAGCCGGAGGATCTTCCCAGATCACGGAAAACACGAACGAATTCTCACCTTCACGTTTCGCTTCGCCAAACGTATTTTCCGCCATCATCCGCAATTGCTCGAACGCCGCCGGCGCATCCCAGACGTCGGCGCCCTCGTCGTCTCGTTCGTCCTCGGACTCATCTTCGTCGGATTCGTCGGACTCTTCATCGGCGTCGTCATCCGAATCTTCGTCCTCATCATCGTCGCTTTCGTCGTCGAAATCGCCGTCTTCGTCGTCCCCGTCGAACTCTTCGTCACGAATATCGTCGTCTTCGTCATCATCAACGTCTTCGTCGTCTTCGTCATCACGCGCGGGCTCGAATCGGGCAATCACGTCTTCGACGATCTTCACGACGGCCGGCATCACGTACGCATTGCGCTCGAGATCCACCTGCAAAGTCGTTTCTTCGCCATCATCGACCAGCTTGAGCTCCGCCGACCAAAATTCCTCGTCTTCGTCGGGCAATTCGGGGTCCCCGGGCGCTCGACATGCCTCCACGAGGCTTCGATGCATCGTGATTTCGATGATCGCCGTCGCCGGATCGTCCGCGAGCAGCGCATCAACCTCGACAAACGTCACCCGCGCACCGGGAAGACCTGCCAAGGTTTGGTCCAAGGTCAAGAGAAATCGGTGGAGTTCGAGCCCTTCAAAAGGCAGCGGAAACGTCGGCGTATCACTCATCGCGCGGCAAGATACACCATTTGCCGCAAACGTACAGTTTTCAGCGCATCAACGCCAACGGGCCTTCGTTTTGTCGTGGTTTGTCCGCAACGAGTTCGTCCGGGACATGTTGCATCCTTGCCGAAGAACACGCCGCAAAAAAACCATTACGTCGTGACCCGCAATCGGGCCCGCGGCTGAAACACCGCCCGACTGCCCGCTTGCGGAACGCGCATTTCATGGCCCTCCGGCAAAGCATCCGCGTCGGTCCATTCGGCGAAATTCGTCGGCAATGCACCAGGCAGCATCGGCTGCACCGTTCGTTCGAAGAGCTGAAACTCGTTATGCGCTTCGATATCGATCGGCGTATTGCGCAAAGGCCCCGCATCGGCGAGCCACGCCTTGACCTTTTGTACGTTGCGCAAAAGCACGTAATGCTGCGGATCCTTTTGCCAAGCTTCCGTCAAACACTGCTGCATGTTCGCCCATTCTTTGCGTTGACACGCCACGGCCGCGAGCAAATTCAAACACAACCCCGGCAACGGATGCCCAAGTTCGAGCGCCCGTTTGGCATGCCGAACAGCGTCGTCGAAGTTGTCTTCCCGATAATGAGCCACTGCACAATCGAGGTGCGCGGCGTGATGATCCCCGAGCCGTTGAACAATGGCTTCACAATCAGCCGCGGTTTCTCGATAACAATCACGCAACCCGCTGTTGTTGCGAAACCACTCGGTCATCAATTGCGTCGTTTCTTCCGACGCGTCATAAGGCACTTTAAGCTCCTGAAAATCGCCCGTGAAATACGTCTCCGGATCGAGCCACCCGGCAGCGACCGCTTCATCGTAATCGCGCGTGCCCGGGTAAATCGACAAACACGAAAAGATGTATTGATGCGGCTTGGCTTTGTCCAAAAAGGCCAACGTCTCGCGAAACGTCTCCGCCGTCTCGCCACGATTGCCGAGCATCATGAAGTAACGAACCTTGATCCCGTACTTTTTCGCCAGCTCCGTCGATTCGATGATTTTCTGCACCGTGATTTTCTTGTCCACCTGCTTCAATATTTGCGGCGAACCACTTTCCACGCCCAGCGACAAGCGCTCGCACCCCGCCAAACGCATTTCCCGAATCAAGTCTTCCCCGAGCACGTCCACGCGCGTATCGCAGCTCCACAAAAACCGCAGATTTCTCTCCCGAATCCCTCGGCACAATTCGAGCACGCGTTTTCGGTTCGTCGTAAACGTATCGTCTTTGACGAGCACCATTTTCACCGGCAACCGCGGCACCATCTTTTCCAGCACATCGAGGACGTAATTCACCGATTGCCCACGAAACCCTCGACCCCAGCTATTCTCCGCGCCGCAAAACGTGCACGCCCAGGGACATCCGCGCGATGTCATCAGAATGTGCGTGTCGTAAAGAAGATGCGGCGACGCGAGCGTATCCAAGTCTTCAATCGCCGCTCGATCCGGCCCCATTTCGACGCGACCATCGACGCGATATACGGCGCCGGGCAAATTACGCATACTCCGCCCGACGGCCACGCGATCGATGATCTCCAGAAACGTCAGTTCACTCTCGCCCACCGTGGCGATATCGATAAACGAATAATGCTCGAGCAATTCTTTGGCGAGCGGCGTGCAATGCGGTCCGCCGATGACAATCGGGGCATTCGGTCTACGCGCTTTGATCGCCTTCGCCACGAGCGCCACGCCGCGTCGATTCGCCGTCCAACACGACATCGCGAATATGTCAGCATCCAGTTGCGATAAGATCTCTTCGACGCGACTCCACGGATACGCCGACAAATTGAATAGCTTGACTTGATGTCCCGCCCGTTTTACCTGCGCCGCAATCGAGAGCAAACCATAAGGAATCTGATAAAAATCCGCATCGAGATCCCCTTCGCGATATTCGCCCGGAGGTCCGTCGCCATGCGCATCGGGCGCCTCGCCTCGAGCCGGGATTTTCCATGGAGGTGGATACAATAGCGCAATACGCATCGGGGGAAACCTCGAAAACACACTTACCAGAAAGGCGGTCGTGGCTCAAGAGGGTTTGTGCGAACGAACGAGCGAAAAAAACGCTTCGCTTTTGGTGTCGACGCGGTTAAGATGTCGGCATGGAATGCCCCCGTTGCAAATTGGAGCTCGCTTCGACAGACCCTTACCGAGGAGCCGATGCGCAGCATCGACGTGCTCAGGCGTTGCACACCATCACGCACGCAGCCGGCGTGGAAATCGACCAATGTCAGGGGTGCGGCGGCGTATTTCTCGACGAAGGTGAATTGCGCAAAATTCAGGACGCGGCGGGTCGGACGAAATCGAGTGACATCATGCCGTCGCACATTCAACGCGTGTACGCACGCGGACGCGAAAAGGCCAAATATGGGGATAACCCTCCGACACTCGCGTGCCCGGCTTGCGGCGGGGAAATGGCTTCACGTGATTGGGGTTATGGTTCCGAAGTGACAATCGATACGTGCCTCGAATGCCTCGGCGTGTGGCTCGATTACACCGAACTCGAAACGCTGGAAGAATTGTATCGGTAGTCAAGCGCGCGTTCGGCTTCCGTCCAAACGCTCGCCCCTCCCACGTTTACCGCGACCAACGTTGACCGTAACAAGAAATTTCGTAGCGACCCGGGAAACGAGTTACACTGCTCGTCATGAAGTTCGAGTGGTTCGAAGTCCAAGGGTACAAGAACATCGCTGCCTCGCTGCGCCTAACCGACCTTGGACCGATCAACATCATCCACGGCGACAACAACGTCGGCAAGTCGAACCTTTTGGAATCCATCGGCTTCTTCTTCGCCTTGTTGCGAACGCTCGCCGAAGATGGTCCGAAGCTCGTTGAACGATACGAACTCAGCGCAAAAAAATCCACAGGCGAGCCAGGTGCCACAATCCGCACCCATGGGTTTTTCGCGGAACGCGGTTTTCCCGTGGACGAGATCTTCCACTACATGGAACCAACGCCCATCACGTTGCGGGCACGGATCACGTTTGCTAATGCTGAACTTCCTCCGAACGCTCCTCCTTGGTTGAATAGCGGCATTCTCCTAAGTTTACGCGCAGAACTGCTCACAAATTCCGTCGCCATACGGCTCATCGATTTTCATAATGCAGATGGAACCGACTTGACCCGTGACACGACAAATTCCGGAGAGAAAAACCTTTCGTCTCTCCGCATGTTATTCGACGTCATAAACCAGCAAACCGGAAGTTTGTCCCAAAGTCCAAGGTACGCACTGATCCGTGCGGATCGGAGCATCTTGTCCGAAGCGGTGGATGCATTTGTCAAACCGGAACCATTTACAGGCCGCGAGCCCCTACCAGCCGATTTGGCTCAGGCACTTTATGATGCGGAAGGTGGCAAGGATATCGCCAAGAAGCGGCGATTCAAACGATTTATCGATAGCCTCGAGGTTTTTCGCGACATCATCGGCCCTGGTCAATGGCGCATGTGGTACGATCGCGACACCGAACGATTCGATCTCCGGCTCATGGTCGACAATGGTTATTTGCCCCTCCGTATGATGGGCTCCGGTATTCAGCAAATCGTGAATCTGGTGGCGAGAATCGTCATGAGCGAAACTGATGTCGTCGCGATTGAAGAACCCGAATTGAACCTTCGTTATGTCGCGCAATTGCGACTTCGGGAAATCCTGACGCGCCTCACCAACGACGGATTGCTGAAACAGGTTTTTCTGACGAGTCATTCGCCCGCATTCGAAATGGCGCCGATGTTCCATTTGTTGTCACGGACAGCAAGTGGACCGAGCGTTGAACTGCGAAATGCGGCACAAGCCACTCGATTCGTCGATTCGGAAGTAGATCTTCCCCCGAAAGACGGCAAAGCTCCCATTTCCTACGTCACCAGCGAAGGCTTGGTCCGACTGCCCACGAATATCCGAGAAAAACTCGCGTTGCTCAACGGGGGCGGCGTCGTGTTTGTCGAAGCGAAAGACGGCTTCATTCGTATGCTCACGGATGAGCAATTCGCCGATTTATTCGAAACCACCGAGGAGTCGAAATGACTCCCGAGGTGCTCGCGGCGAAACTACGCGATGGCGGAGCACGCATTGCTTTCGATACAAACGCCATGTGGAATCTCGGCAGATTTGCGCGGCTATGTTCGACCTTGCAACGATTGAATTTTCGGCTGGAAGGTGAAAACAAGCAGCCTCACGAATTGATTGTTTGCGTCTTGGCCCACGGTGAGGTCTTGATGGACTTGAAGCAGAAACACAAGGAGACGTTTGATCACACTGTCATTGTTGCGGGACTCCAAGCCAAACAACTGCTCATTCAGGATTTCACACCCGACCATGCATTGGCGACTGCAGAATACTTGGGCGGGAGGTACTCGGAAAACAAAGATTGGCACCAAGCTAAAAAGCGGCTCTACATGGAGCGATTGGGCCTGCATCCGGAACGAGACGCCGACAAGGTTCAAAGCTCGGGTGCGACGTGCAGTGCGACCATCGATTGGTTCATCATTGGCCACGCTCGTGCTGAAAAGTGCATACTCGTTTCCAACGATCGCGGAGCAGAATTCGCTGGAATCGCGGACCGCGTCTCATTGGACACCTTTGACAACATCGTCCACAATGTTCTCGAAAAAACATCATGAAGAAATTTATTTACAAATATAAGCTTGCTAAGCCATCCCGGCGTTACCTTGTTCTCATTTTGGAATTTTATTCACCAAACGACACCGACATCGACAAACGATTGGAACGGCTGCTCGGCAATATCGAACCAATACTGACGCAAACCGTGGTTCACAATGAATCTGCCAAGACATGGGGAATTCATTGCAACTTCCATGGCAATCGGGTCACGCGAATGGTTCCCGTCAAACCGGGAGGCGGCTCCGTCGTATTTCGTCTACTCATGGACATCGTGCATTGCCAATGGGCCGCCATGCACGAAAACTTGCTACTGCGAGG
>CAYSYX010000255.1:7983-13217 GCA_964435055.1 uncultured Polyangium sp.
ATTCAAGCAACTCGGCCATGCTTTTGTGGGCTCGGGGATTCGCGAAGCCGAACGATTAACAGACGAAGTCGCGGAAGGACCGCGCGTGCTCATCGACCCGCGCTTGCTTCAAGAGATTGAAAGCGACAACCACTTGCGCTCGGAACATCACACCGTCCCGGAAGAACTCGAATGGATTCAAAGCGTGCTCGAATGCGACGCCGATGGTATCTGGTTTGTCGACTATTTACGCGCAATCCACGATGAAGTTGCGAGTCCAGCAGACTACGACGAGCAGCTCGCAGCACATCAAGCGATGATCCTGGACAAGTGGAACTCCGTGACGGAGTGGGACCGGGCCTGGCGCAGTTTGTCTTGGTTGACGACCTACCACAATCGCGTCGTGATAGCGAAAAAGAAACACGCGCTGCGTGTGCCCCCGAATTATCCCTTCGCTTTTGAATTTCCCGAAAAATAATCGAACCGCGAAGCTACCCGTCACATAACACCGGCAACTTGCCGAGAGCTTCGCTGGAGAGCGCTTGACAAGCGGCAAGAAACGAAGTGGCAGAATCCGGCTACAACCCCTTTTTCGCTCCCGGCCACTTCTCGATCTCCCACGTCGATCCGGTCCAAATCAGCACGCCGCCGCCGAAAACATCCGCAGCCAGCATTTCTTGACCTTCATCCGCCGACGCGATGATCTGCACGTCGTCTTGATCCGGATTCCACCGAATCGCATCCCCGCCGCGAGCCACCATCAGCCACGGCGACATCGGCGCAAAACGCGCCGTTCGAATCGGAGCTTTTTCGTTTTGCTCGAGCACCGCCGTTTTATCCGCCCGTTGCCACACGGCTTTTTGCTCGTTTGCCACGACGAACTGGCGCCCGTCGTATGAAAACCATACGGTGTGCGCGTGCGCCATTCCCAGGGTCTTGGCAAGCTTCCCGTCTTCGAAGAAATGTGCGTCTTTGGCGGTCGCCACCAAAAGCGATCGACCATCGGGCGACATTTCCGCATTGGTCACGTCAGCGCCTTCATGCGCCACGAGCACCGGTTCGGCGCCGATATTTGGTATCATCCACACGCGGGACTTGGCGAAATACGCAATGGTTTGCCCGGCTTTGGCACACACGAGTCGATTTACGACACTGTCGACGTGAGCGACGACCCGCGGTTCGCCGTTCCACGGCAAAAGCATAATGTCGCAATCGAACGCTCCGGCATTGTAATGGTTGTCCGGAATCACAATACCTTCGGCGCATACCTCCATCCACGGAGCCCCCGAGATCGGCGTTCGCAATACCACCTGCAACGACGGCACATCGACCCGACCGACCACGAGGCGCCCTTCCCAATGCTGAAGGACAAACAGCGCGCGACCGTCGGGTGAGAATCGGAAAAGATCGTGCACCGGGTTCGCGACGTTCGTTATGATTCCATCATGACGAACGACAGTCAGGGTATCGGCCCCAGGCGTCGTGAACGCAATGGCTCGCGCATTCGGAGCCACTTGAAAACGCCCTTGGGTGGGATATTGATGTAAATAAATCGATTCGCGCGCTCGGAAAAGTTCGATATCGCGAAGGCCCGTGCGGCGTAATGTCAATGCTTCGTCGCGCACACGGCGCGGCGGCGCCATGCCTCAGGCAAAACCTTCACGCGGTCGCGTCATGAGCGGCGTCGCAGCGAATGGCAAAGCAACGAGGGACTTGAGGACGGCGCGGCGATTCACGAGGCGCTTGGACGACCAAGCTCCCGAAAAGTTCACCGCGCCGCGAATTTTTACCGGAAAAATCAGGCGGCGTCCGCCATGCGTGCCCAATCTTCCACTTCGTAAAGGAATTTCGTCCCGCCGATGAGCTTGCGATTGTACGACGTGCTTTGCACGAACACCACGTATTTCTCGAGGCTCGCGGGCTTGATTCGCACCGTGGCTCCCGGGGGCAAACCCAACATTTCCCGCGCCCGCTCACCGCTGTACAAATCGCCCGTCTTGCGATCCATCAGCACGACTTCTTTGTGCCCCTGAATCGTCTCCGTCTTCATGAATTCATAAAATCCACGGCCCGTCTTGAACGCCAGCCCATTTTCCAAGACAAACTGCTTGATGGGCATATCGCGATCCACATCGAGGAACTGGAATCGACCCGTCGGTACCGCACGCAAATCCGTGTCGCCGAACTCCGTCGACGCTTCACGCTTCATCATCGTCCCGAACATCTTGTCGAGGCCCCGATTCATCCGGCCCTGCTTCTTCACTTCCTTTTCGTAATCCTGGAGCTTTTCATCCGAAGATTGCTTCAGACAAACCGCAAGGACCATATCGATCACGTACGCGAATTGATCGAGGCCGATGTGAAAACCACCGCTCGTTCGCGCCAGTTCCGTGTAAAACGGCGTCGCATGACGCCGACCCAAGCATTGCACGCCATACACCGGAATCCCGTCTTTCCCGAGCGCTTCGACTTCCGTGCGCCAATCGAGTTTCTTCGGGTTTTGATTCGGCGGATGCGGCACGTCGTCACCAATCAATACGAATACCTTTTTGTAGTCCTTGGTCCACGACAATGACCGCGCCTCGTGCAAAACCAATTCATAACATTCCGGCGCGTCACCGCCGCCCGTCGGTCCGACCTTTTCGACAAACCGCACAATGGCATCGCCGTCGTCGGTCAAATCGAGCGCCTTCGTCACATACGTCGAACCCGCGTCACAATAATCGCCGTGCGCAATGATTCCAATGCGAATCCCAGGGATTTCTTTCATCAGTCGCTTGACGGTCTCGCCAACCTTGCGCCGCACCTGCGTCAAACAAGGATACATGCTGCCGGTGGTGTCAAAGCTGAAAACGACCTCAATGCGATTGTCAATCATGTCCCGTCCTCCGATTGTCTCGACCGTGTTGTCGTCAATCAATGTGTGACCTTTGGACGCGTTCGTCTAGGCCTCATTCAGCTTGCTATGACATTCAATGTCCGCCCTAATGACCGAGACCAACCCCTGTCGTTATCATCGCGTGAATTACGTCGAAAATGGCGGCACTTCTATGATCGGACAATCAATGTCCGCCGGCGGGAGATTTTGGAGTGGATCTCGTGAACAACCTCCCGGTAGTCGAAAAAGCCGCGCAAACGCGCCGAATCCGCGCCGGTTCTTCCTTACCGCTTGCAGCCTTCACACTTGCCCACTATGAAGACGACGTCGGTCCATCACGACGAACCAAGGCCACGCTCGGATGAATCAACCGCCGGTGATCGAAGTTCAAGACCTCGTCAAGCGTTACGACGACTTCGAAGCCGTTCGAGGTGTGACATTTTCTGTCCAGGAAGGAGAAATCTTCGGGTTCCTCGGACCGAACGGCGCGGGCAAAACCACCACGATCAAGATGCTCTGCACGTTGCTCGATCCGACCGGCGGCACGGCAAAGCTCGCCGGCTTCGACGTCGTTACCCGTCCTCATGACGTGCGCCGATCGATTGGCGTCATTTTTCAAGACCCGGCCCTCGACGACCGCCTCACAGCCCGCGAGAACCTCGAATTGCATGCCGTCGTCTACGGCGTCCCACGTGGCGAACGCAAGACGCGCATCGACGAAGCGCTTTCATTCGTTGAATTGAAGGACCGCGGCGAAGACCTCGTCCGAACCTTTTCCGGAGGCATGAAACGCCGCCTCGAAATCGGTCGCGGGCTCCTGCATCGACCTCGCGTTTTGTTCCTGGACGAACCGACCACGGGCCTCGACCCGCAAACGCGCAAACGAACCTGGGAAGTGCTGCATTCGCTGCGCGAAAAACACGGCTTGACGCTTTTTCTGACCACGCATTACATGGACGAGGCCGAGCATTGCGATCGTATTGCCATCATCGATCACGGGCGTATCGTCACCACCGGCAGCCCGGACGAACTCAAGAAGCAAGTCGGCAATGACGTCGTATTGGTTCGCACGGCCGAACCCGATACATTGGCGCGGATTCTGCGCGAACGGCACGGCATCGCCTCGGACATGACCGATGAAGGACTTTGTTTCCGCGTCCAAGACGGAGAATCGTTTGTCGTGGAACTGATTCGCGAAGTGCAAATACGTCTTTCCGGAATTGCCGTACGGCGTCCGACGCTCGACGATGTTTTCTTGGCGCTTACGGGGCGACAAATGCGCGACGAACTGGACGAAAATGGAGCCAGTCGCCATGCGATGCGGGCCATGGCCCGAAGGAGGTAATGCCTTGCGTGCCGAAGTGATTTATCATTTGTGCCGTCGCGACGTGCTGAAGTTCTTGCGGGATCGACAAACCCTGGCCGCGAGCGCGATTCGGCCGCTTTTGTGGCTGGTCGCCGTGGGATTTGGATTACGCGGATCGTTCGGTGGAGGCGCCGGACATGCCGGCGTGGATTTCGTCTCCTTCTTGGTGCCGGGCATCGTCACCATGACGGTCTTGTTTTCCAGCATGTTCGCGGCGATTTCGATTGTGTGGGATCGCGAATTCGGTTTTTTGAAGGAATTGCTGGTTTCCCCGGTTCCCCGCGGCATGATCGTTTTGTCCAAAATGATCTCGGCGAGCGTGACCGCGTTGCTCGAAGTGGCGATCACGCTCGTCGTGGCGCCGCTCTTGGGCGCGCGATATTCGTTTGTTGGGGCAATCGCCGTCCTTCCGCTCCTGGTTTTGTTCGGTATGGGCGTGACGGCGCTCGGCATCGTCATTGCCTCGAAAATGAAGACGTTCGAGGGCTTCGGCGCCATTGTCAATTTTCTGATCCAGCCTCTCTTCTTCTTCTCCGGCGCCCTTTATCCGGTCGAAGGTTTACCACCCGCCTTGGCCGTCATCGTGCGACTCAATCCGATGACTTACGCCGTGGACGCCGCCCGAACCATGTTTGTCGGAGTCAACCATTTTCCCATCGTACTCGACGTGGGCGTTTTACTTTTGACCACGGTGATTCTGGGCACTTTGGCCGTGCGTTCATTCTCGCGCATGCAAGCGTAGGGAATAAGCGCGCGTTCGCCATTCCAATCCGCACCATAACGTCAACGGTGTTTCTTGCAGCGCGGAAAGCGGGACAAACCCTGATAACAACAGCTGCCTTTTTCAAACTTGACGAAATCGGGTCGGCATCCGCGGCAAATACTCTCTTTCGGCGCACTGCGACAACCACCGGCAGCGCCCGTAAACAACGACGACGCGGGAGGCCCTTCGGTTTGGGACGGCGCGACGCAAACCACTGGCGGAGGCCCCCCGGGATCGCAATCGCCCTC
>CAYSYX010000256.1:0-13185 GCA_964435055.1 uncultured Polyangium sp.
ACATGATGGACATCAACTGGCTGCGTCAGCACTCGGGGGTCGTCATGGGCGAACTCATCGAGGCGCTTCCGGCCGACAAATCCGCCATGGTTCGGGACATCCCGTTTGTCGCGGACCCGACACCGGGCGAAGTCAACGCGTTTGCCGCTTGTGACGATCAAGGTTTGCCCCTGATGGCCATCACGGACGGATTGCTTCAGGTCGAAGCGTACATTGCGCAGTTCAAGGCGACCGACGAGGTTTTCGGGACGCACAAGCTCGATGATTACTTGAAGCTCTTGGCGCAAAAGGGTGGGTTTGCCCATCCGCCTCCCGGGTTTGTCGATCCGGTCCAGAGTGTCGATGGGCGTAAAGTGGCCCGACAACACCAGCTCTTCGAAGAACAAGTTGGGTTTGTCTTGGGACATGAACTCGGCCACCACCACTTGGGGCACTTGGGATGCACGACCAATCGCGGCGGAAGTCGCACCGTCACGCCCGCGGATCTCGGACGCATCTTGTCGCGCACCGTGCCGTTTCTCAATCAGCCGAACGAGATCGCCGCCGACGTTGCCGGAACGAAAAACGTGCTGGCCGCAGGTGCGCGCCGGCAGGGTTATCACTGGACCGAAAACGGCGCGATGTTGACGCTTCAGTTCTTCGCGAACTTGGACAAACTCACGCCGGCGTCCGTGGTGTTCGCCTTCGAAGCGTCGCATCCGCATCCGCTCATTCGTATGCCCATCGTGCAGCAAACCGCTGCCGGATGGCGCATGACGGGCGGTATGTGGTGACGTGATGCGCAGTCAGCCGGAGCGTTTGTCTTTCAAGGCCAGCGCTTCGGCGACCGCGGCTCCCGGAGAAACCACGCCCCACCCCTGACGGTCGAGCGCGATGCCATGCACGCCGCGGGCTGTGGTCATCAAGATGCGCCGACATTGATGCGGCTTGAGATCCGGATTCGCTTCTAGCATCTGCGCCACGACGCTGCTCACGATCGGCGCCGCAAAACTCGTCCCGTCGACACTCTTGTAGTGCTCGGAAATCACCTTCTGCCCGTGCAGCTTGCCGCCTACGAGCTGCCGAATCAGGTACGGCTCGCGCTTGGCGATCGCATCGAGATCCGGATCGACGCCTTCGTTCGCCGACATCACGTTCGACAGCTCTTCATCCGCCGTTCCATCGAGCAGGTTGAGCAGTTTGGCTTGGGCTGCCGTCGGTGTGTCCGGAAGAATCGGCGCGGCGACGTGAATGGCCGGCGCGATGAGCTCGGGCTTCTGCAAGCCGTCGATCGTGAGCCCATACGACGAGTGATAGTGGCCGGTGTGTTTGCCCGTGCCGCCATCATCGAGTCCTCCGACGGCGATGACGCTCGGTGCGCTCGCCGGCGGAAGCACGTGATGTGCCGACAGGTGCCCATCGTTTCCCGCCGCAGCAACGACCACGATGCCTTGTCGCGATGCTTCATCCGCAGCGCGTGACAGAGGGTCTGTCAGGAAAGACTCTTCGTAGTCACCGCCGCACGAGATGTTCAGCACGCGAATTCCGTACTGCTCGCGATGGGCCAACACCCATTCGATGCCGCGACGAATGTCGTCGTGACGAATGCGATGTGCGTAGCCGACCTTGATGAGGACGATGTTGGCTTGCCAGGCCAAACCTCGAAAAAGTCCCCCGGAAAGTGCACCGCTGCCTGCGGCGACGACGCTGGTCATCATCCCGTGCCACGACGACGCATCGGAGCGTTGCAGATCGGCGCGAGTTGCATCCGGGTGAAACAGATCGTGATACGCCACGATGCGATCGTTTGGCGACGTAAGATCGGGATGAGCGTAGAAGCCCGAATCGAGGAACGCGATCGTGACGCCTTGTCCGGAAAAACGGGCATCGGCGCCGAGGCGATCGGCAATGGGCAAAATACGCGCGCGGCGCGGGGCGTGAGTTGTCGCGGAACGGGGCATCGTCTGACGGTCGGGGAGGGAAGCGGGCTTGATCGATTCGTTTGAGGTGCAAGGAAATCAGTCGGGATCGATCTTCAGGCCGCACTCGGTGCAGAAGAAGTTGCCGACATAAAGCTCGTGATTGCAGCGTCGACAACGCGCGGCCATGACGTCGTCGATCGACGAGCCGTGCGCATCGTGTTCATCGAGCAGTGATGCATCCTCTTCTTCGGCGACGTCGATTTGCTCGACCGCAACGTCGGATTGCAGGACACGCGCCGCTTGTCCCCGCATGTCGACCGGCACGGTGTCTCCGAGCCACGCGTCGCCATCTTCGTCCGTTTCGATTGCGCCGGAGATCTCGATGATCGGTTTGGGCGTCGCAGGTTTGCCGTCGTCCTCGAACTCATGCTCGGGGATCGGTTGCGAAAGAACAGCTTCTTCGACGTCGACTTCCGGAGCGTCATGCGCATCGAGATCGATCTCGGCTTCCGTGATCGACACATCGGGAGCATTCGGATCGACCGTCTCGGCACGCACGAGAAGCGCGGAGATGTTGTCCGTTCCTCCGGCTTCGTTCGCCATCGCGATGAGCAGTTCGCAAGCTTCTTCGAGATCGTTTGTCAAAGAAAACACTTCGAGGATCTGATCGTTGTTGATCATCCCCGTCAGACCGTCGGAGCAGAGCAGGAAGATGTCCTCCGGCTCGACACGTACGGTTTGCACGTCGACTTTGACCGCGTCTTTCATGCCGAGCGCCCGCGTGATCACGTTCTTCGGCAAACGCGCGAGTTCCTCTTGCGTGAGATCCGGCTTGAGGGCGAGCGCGTCGTTGATCAGCGAATGATCGCGCGTGATCTGCTCGATGTGCTCTTCGCGAATGCGATAGCAACGACTGTCGCCCACGTGCGCGACATGCAGATCCGAGCCGTCGAAGTGGATCGCGACGATCGTCGATCCCATCCCGCGATTTTCTTTGCGAGTGGAAGACACTTCGTAGACGTCACGATTTGCCTTGCGCACGCCTTGCACCAAACGCTGGGCGCCACGCGGCAAATTGACTTCCTCTGCAGGCACGGGCGACGGGAGCGGGCCCGCCTCCGTCGCATCGAAAAAGGACTGCATCGATGATGCAGCAAGGGCGCTCGCAACGTGACCCGTGGAATGGCCACCCATGCCGTCGGCGACCAAAAACAGGCCCACTTTCGGCGCTACGAGTACGTTGTCTTCATTGTGCCGTCGCTGGCGACCTACATCGGTCAAGCCCGCAGCTTCAATGCGGATCGCGCGGCCCGGCTGGCTCTTCGACATGCGGCCGACGATCATAGCGGGACGTTCTAGGTCCACTGCAAGTGCATCGTTCAATACCCGCACACGTTCCTGAATCTTGAAGCTTTTGAAATTGCATTTGTAGAATACGAACGTACGATATTGTAAAATTATAAACTGCCATGAATTACGTTCTCGTGGCAGCCGTGTTTTGCGCTTTGCCCAAAGCCGCTGGTCGTTCTAGAGCCATCGATGATGTTTGCAGCGCCTCGTCGTTTGTGTTCGGTGCTTGTGGCGGCTTCCGTTTTGGCCCTGGCACCTCGAGTTCTGGCTGAAACTCCGCCGTCGAGCGAAGAAGGGGCCCAAGAGCCCGTCGAGGCGCCGCCTGAACCCAACGAAGGTGTTGCTCGACCTTATGCGCCGGATCTGCGTCGTGGAGCTTTGCTCGTCTCAGTCGGAACCGGACTTTTTGCGCCTGCGTATGGGACGTTGTCCGGGGTGGATTGGACGACGACGCTGGGCGTAGGTCCGGGTTTTCGCGGGGCGCTCGGCTTCGGCATCGGTCGACACGTGTCGCTCGAATTGGCGGGCTCCTACGGGCTTTTATCGGCCGGCGAGTCGTGCACGACATGCAGCGGAACGTCGATGACGCTTGGAGCGGGGCTCACGTATCACCTCGCACAAGGCATCGCTTTTGACCCCTGGGCCAGTTTTGGCGTGAACTACCGCACGCTCACGCTCATCGATCCCGGCCGTTCCGCGGCAAACGGAGCGGGGGACTACGCAGGCTGGGATTTCGCGAAGATCGCGCTCGGCGGCACCTATTACCCCGCGTCTTTCCTCGGGTTTGGGCCGTACCTCGAAGCTTCCTTCGGCGGGTTTCGGTTTCTGCCGGACAGCCGTACGAACGCCGGCGTCTACGCCTTCATCGACTTCGGTGTGCGAGTGACGTTGGACCCCCTACGTCCAGGGAAGCTTCCGCCCAAAAAAGTGGCGTTTTCCTACTAAGTTCAGACGATTTTCATGAATCGTTGATTTTTTACGCAACTGGTGCCTCGCTCGGAACGATAGATCTATGTGGAACGACAAACCTACCTAGCGACACCCTCCGACATCGACAACCTGACCATGGATCTCGACTCATCACGAGATCCGGTGCTTGGACCGGCCCTGGTTCGCTTCGAAAATTCCCAGGAAAATCACACCATTCGCCTCGAACCCGGCGAACAAGTCGTCGTCGGATCCAGTTTGTCCGTCGATATCCGTTTGTCCGATCGTACCGTGAGTGGACGACACGCCGGCATCGTGCACCGCGGCGACGGCATCGAAGTCGTCGACTTTGGATCGCGCAACGGCGTGTGTGCCGGCGGTGCACGTGTCGAACGCGCGTGGTTGCGTATCGGCGGCATGGTCGAACTCGGGCGAACGAGCGTGTACGTCGAGATCCCCCAAAAGAGCCGCGATACGCCGCCGCAAGCCGTGCTCCCCGGGTTGGTCGGGACAAGCGATCCGATGCGTCGTCTGGCGGCCTCGGTGCGCAGGTTTGCCCCGATGAAACTCCCCGCGATGATCCGCGGCGAGTCCGGTACCGGCAAAGAACTCGTGGCGCGCGCGATGCACCAGGAAAGCAAGCGTTCGAGCGGCCCGTTCGTCGCGATGAACGCGGCCACGATCTCTCGCGATTTGGCCGAATCGGAGCTCTTCGGGCACATCAAAGGTTCGTTCACCGGAGCGCATCGGGATCGCAAAGGTGCGTTCCGCGCCGCCCATCGAGGCACATTGTTTCTCGATGAAATCGGCTCTCTTCCGCTCGACATCCAAGCGAAGCTCTTACGTGTCGTCGAAGAAGGCGCGGTGATTCCGCTCGGTGGTGAAACCTCGACGCCCGTCGACGTGCGCTTGGTTGTCGCGACGTGTGAACCGCTCGAGCAAATGATCAAAGTTCGACGCTTCCGCGCGGACTTGTACGAGCGTCTCGCCGTGTGCTCCGTCCACATTCCGCCGCTGCGTGAACGCACGGTCGACATCGAACCTTTGTGCAAACATTTGCTCGCTGTATCGGGCCTCGAAGACCACAGTTTGTCCGCGATGGCGTTGCACGAGCTGCACACGTATCGGTGGCCGGGCAACGTCCGCGAGTTGCGCAACGTCATCGTGCAAGCGGCGACGCGCGCTCCCGGCAAGGTCATCGATGTCGGGCATATCTCGCGCGTGATCGCTGAACGCACAGGTTCGTCCGGTACGCGGTTTAGTTCGGACGAACTGCAACGGCTCTTCGACGAGTCCGGACACAACGTGAGCGAAGCGGCTCGTCGCGCAGGTTTGCCGCGATCGACGATGCGCGATCTGTTGCGTACGGCCGGATTGCGGGCTGCGTAGGGGAAGGGGACGATGACGAAAACGCCGATCGTTGGAGGACCAAGGATCGGCGTTGGAGAATCAGAACGAACCGATGACGCCGACGCCTTGGTACGTCGAGGTCACGGTCGGCGTGACAGCAAGCACGCGCGGCTGAATGAGTTTACCCGTGGCGGGGGGGTCCGCAGGCTTCGGCTTGGCGCTGTACCAATCGACGTACGCATAAACAGCCGTACCGATGGCTCCCACGCCCATGAGCACATAACCCGTGATCGCGACGGCTTTGTTCGTGCCGTAGTCGGCGAGATCCGTGCGCAACGTCGTGCAGGCGTCTTCGTATCCTGCAATGTCGCTGCCGGCTTTTTCCGTCGATCCGCACGGGCCTTGCTTGGTGCCGTCGGCGTTCGTCGGAACGTTGGGATCCGTCGCTGCGTAAGCCTTGATCTCATCGGCGTGCGTCGTCGCCTTACCGCTCGTGACGCCCATGCCGATCGAGCCTCCAATGCCCAGGCCGAGACCCACGGCGGTGACGCCCGTGCCCACCCACGCGATCGGAGACTTCTTGTACCAAGTGAAAAACGGCTCGCGTGTGGGTGTCGTCGTGTCGGGACCCGGAGGTTGTCCCTCCATCGTTCCCATGCCCGTGCCGGAGCCATTGCCATTGGGCGGAGAGTTTGTCCCGACGTTTGTCCCGGTACCGGCGCCCGTTCCCGTTCCTGAGCCTTGACCGTACGGATTGTTCGGAATGGTCCACGTCGGAGGCGGCGGAGGAGGCGGAGGCGGCGGCGGGGGCGGAGGCGGCGGAGGAGGCGGCGGAGGCGGCGGAGGCGGCGGCGAATTTCCAGCAGGGTTCGTCACGGGCGAACCTGTCGTGCCGAGCGCCAACGTCGCGACCGCGGCTTGATTCAGCTTCGCATCGACCGTCGTCGTGGCGGTTTTTCCTCCGTACGTCCCGGTCACCGTGTGCGGACCGGGTTTGGCGAAGATGACCGACAACATCGGCGACTTGCCCACGACCGTTCCGTCGACGGCGATATCTGCGCCTTGCGCATCGATGAGCACGACGATGTGCCCGGTGCGACGCTTTGCTTCGGCGATGCCCTTGTCGGCCGTTGCTTTCTGATCCGCAGAAGCACTCGGCATGTCGCGAAGGAACTGCTGCAAGTGCATGCCGCCTTCTTCGACGTGATTCGACTTCAGCTCCGCTTGTCCGAGGTTCAGCAGAACCGCCGGATGCTTCTTCAACGCATACGCTTGCAAGAACGCACTGCGCGCATCCTCGAAGCGACCGGAGTCGTATGCTTTGACGCCTTCTTCGTAGCGTTGGCGGGCGACTTCCGTGACGGCGTCATCGGCCGCGAATGCATTCATGCTGCCCACGGAAGCCGGCAAAAGTCCAATCGCGGAAAACATCGCCGGAGCAGTGAGCGAGAGAAACAAGGCAGTGACGCAAGCGCGTGTCTTCATCAAACCCTCAGCGTATCGGGACAGCTCCCGATGTCATGAACCTTCGGAAAAACGCTTCGCACACGAAACGGTGGTAGCGCAAGTTATATACCCATGCTCAGAACGGCGTCTCGCGAATGATCCCACCACCTGTCTTTGCCGGACCGGTAGGTTTGGGCGCGGGCGCGGGAGCCGGGGCAGGGGCGGGCGGCGGTTTGGCTGTGTTTACGGCAACCGTCGCTTTTGTCGTCGCCGGTGTTTTCGGCGTCTCGGTCTTGGGAGTCTCAGCCTTCGCCGTGTCGGCTTTCGGCGTCTCGGTCTTGGCGGTATCCGCTTTCGGTGTCTCGGTCTTGGCCGTGTCGGTCTTCGCAGCGTCGCCTTTCGGTGGCTCGGCTTTGGCCGCGGTATCCGCAGCTGTCTCGACAGCCTTCGGCGTTTCCGGAGGTGTCGGCGCAGCTTGCTCGGGTTTGGCTTCGGCCGTTTCCTTGGGCGCCGTCGTCGATTGCGTTCCTGTCGACGCGGGTTTGTCCTTCTCGGACCCGCCCAACATGCTCTTGCCTACGAAGACGAGCGCCGCAACGGCCACGAGCGCGAAAACGATCTTCATGATCGAACCCGAGCCCGAACCCTGCATCGGGATCTCATCGAGCGGCTCGGCGCCCGCGGCGTCCGGGACGGCGACCGCTGCCGCCGGTTTGACGTCGTTCGCCGGGGTTTCGGCAGGTTTGTCCACGACGACTTCGTCAACAGTCGGCGCAGGTTCGGCGACGATCGGTGCGGGTGCCTCGGACGAACCTTCCGTCGTCGGCTCGGGCGCGGCCACGGCGGCCGGCTCCTGTGCTGCTTCGGTCGGAACTTCCGGCGCGACTTCGGGCGCGGCCTCCGCAGATTCTTTCAGTTCCGTAGGTTCTTCAGCCGGCGATACCACGTCCTGCTTCGGCGCATCTGCGGCAGCGTCGGGAGCGGTTTCGGCGGGCGCGGGTTTTTCCGGGGCGCTCGCGGCCACCGCTTCGGTGCCTGCAGATTCGACGGGTGCGGCCGGCGCCTCGCTCGCAGCTGCGGCGGCAACGACCGGTGCTTTGGGAGGTGCGGTCGCCGCAGGTCGAGGAGGTCCTGCGGTTTCGGTTGCAGCAGCCTTCGGTTTGTCCGCGCGATCTGCGGGCGCGTGGGTTGTCGTGCCGTTGCCTTTGGCCTGCGCGCCATTCGCTTGCGGCGCCGCAACGATCGCAATCGGCGGCATCGCCAAAGACACGTCGATCTCCCACGAGGGCTTGTACTGCAGCGCCAAACGATCGAGGTCGTCCGGCGTCAAGCTCCCCACCTTCGCTTGTGTTGTTTGTAAAGCCATCTGTGAAATCGAGGCTATCACCCATGACGCTCGACCGCCAAACGTGAGATCCCGAATCAACACAAAGGTCGCGCGCCAGGTCACGAACATCTTCGGCCGGACAAGAAAGTCGTGACGCGTGTGAGCCCAAAAACTTGCTGATTCTCAGCGACTGCAGCGCGATTGACCGCGAGCGTCCTCGCAGCAAAGTTCTCGTCCCCGCAAGGTCGGCGTAACAATTCGGGCGAGGTTGATGGAACCAAAACTGAACCACCATCGCGATTCACGAGCGTGTTGTTCGTCGCGTTTGCGAGAGACTCACGCGACGTGTACCGGACAAACTCCGTGGTCCATCGCCTCGGCCCGGCGTATTGCGGGCGCACTCGTCTTCTTCGCGTCCGCACTCCTCAATGGATGCAACAACGGCGTGCCGACTCCGCCACCCGTTGAAAAACCAAGCGATGAAGCTCGCGCCACCGCGCTCCTCGATCCGCTGGTCGCTTTGCCCCCGCGACCGGAAGTCGTTGCGCTCGCAGATGCCGTAGCGATTGCGTCTTCACGCGCCGGCCACAACGAAAAGGGAGCCGCCTTGGCGTCTCTTGCTGCGGCTTTGCGCACACGTGCATATCGCGTCTACCACGCCGAAGCGGATGCGCGCGAAGCGCTGGAACTTCATGCCGCCGCGGCCAGCGCAGCTGCCGGGACAAACGTGGGTTGCGAAGCGGATCGACAGCGCGCGTTGCTCGCCGGCGAGCTTGTTGCCGATGCGAGCGTGACGTACCGCGAACTCTACTTGGCCTCGCGAAGGCAAGCGATTCTTGCGCCACGTACGACCTGCCATGCCGCCATTGAAAAGGCTCTCGCGTTGGTCGGCGCATTTCGTCCTCGAGGCGACGCGATGACGGCCCTCGAACGGGAAGGCGATTTGTCCGCAGCCGGAGCAACCAAAGGTGCCACCGCGCCCTCCGCATTCGCGCCTTCGACCGCGGGTTCTGCTTTGACAAACGCTGCACCGGCGCCGACGCCGCCGACCGCACGAGCACCGGGCGACGAAGGACAAGTCGTCGTTTCACCGAAAGACGAAGCCGTCGCCAAAGGTCCCGTCAAGATTGTCTCGGTTGAACCCTTCGGAAATGACAAGGGGGGTCGCGTAGTCATCAACTTGACGGGGACCACGACATTTCACGTCGGCACACTCGCTGCGGATGCGAGCGCCGGCAAAGACGCACGCGTCTTCGTCGACATCGATCGCGCGACATCGCGAGGCGTCAAAAAGGAAATGGAAGTCGGCGGCGTGGTTCGTCGCGTACGTCTCGGCGCACAAGAGAAGGGCACGCGCGTCGTGCTCGATCTGGCCGCGTCTTTGTATCGACGCGTGTTTTACCTGCCCGACCCGTTTCGAATCGTCATCGATGTGAGCACACGCCCGCCGCTACGTCAGGAAGCTCCATCCTCCAACGGGCAACGCGAAGTACGTCGCGTCGTCATCGATCCCGGCCATGGCGGCCAAGATTCGGGGGCCATCGGACCTACGGGTTTGACCGAGAAGTCCGTCACACTCGACATCGCGCATCGCGTCGCGACGATCGTCTCGCGTGAACTCGGCATCGAAACACTGCTCACGCGTGACGACGATACCTACGTGCCGCTCGATCTGCGCACGGCGCGAGCCAATGCGTTTCACGCGGACCTGTTTGTCTCGATTCACTGCAACGCATCGGAGAGCGGGACGGCGCGCGGCCCCATGACGTTTTCCCTCGACCGCGTTCGCAATCCCGATCGTTTGACCCTGAACATCGCCGAACGAGAGAACGCCGCGCGTCCTGCAAAACCAGGCAAAGAACACGACACCCAAGCCATCGATGAAGAGATGGCGCTCATCGTCTCCAATCTCGATGTGGGCGATCTGCTCGAGCGATCGCGGCACGTCGCGGATTTGGTGCAACGCGCCGCGATCGCTTCGCTCGGACAACGTTGGCCCGATACGAAAGATCAAGGCACCAAGTCGGCCGGGTTTTTCGTGCTCGTAGGCGCCGACATGCCCGCGGTTCTGTTCGAAACCTCGTTTATCTCGAATCCCGAAGACGAGTCGCGCTTGGCCACGGCCGATTACCGACAAAAACTCGCCGACTCCGTGGCGAATGCGATTCGCGCGTATCGCGAAGGAAAGTAAAGCCCATCGGGGTTTGGGGCGAAGGACGCCGAAGGCGGTCCAAAGCCCCAAATGTTCAACCCGGAGATTCGTTGGAGCACCAAGGAATCTCCGGCAGCGATGTCATTCCCGTTCGAGCCCCATCAAGCGCTCGAGCGAATCACGCAAGTCCGACGCTTCGCCCTTCTTGATGAAGTCGTAAGCACCTGCTTCCGTCGCGTTCTTCTTCATCTCTTCGGCGCTCGAATAAACGATGCAGCGAATGTGCGCGGTCAAGTCGATCGAGCGCAATCGTTCGAGGCATTTCACGCCGTCGAGGCCCGTCATCCGAACATCCAGGATCATCGCATCGGGCTGAAGGTTCCCCACGGCGACGAGCGCATCGAAGGGATCCTGGAAGGTTGTCAAGTCAAACCGCTTGCTGAGCGACTTGCGCAGCGACGCGAGCACCTGCGGATCGTCGTCGACCGCGACGACTTTGGGTTTGCCCAAGCGCAACACGTCGGGGATCGGGTAACCGTACTTGCGGAGAAAATCGAGCACATCGAGCCTGCGGAAACGCAAGTGACGACCAGGCGTGCGGAAATGCCGAATCTCCCCTTTGTCCGCCCAGTTGTGGATCGTCTTCAAGTCGACTTGGCAAAATCGCGCCACATCGCTCGCGGTAAACAACTCCGGCTGATTCGTCGTCTCTTTTTCTTCCATGTCATCCCCTGCTTCCATCCGAGGCATCGAGCCGCTTTCGCGCTTTCGCCTCACACCCCTGCTTTTCTGTTTCGTCGAGTTTTCGCGCTATTTTCTACCCGGCGCCCGAGCCTTCCTTCGATTCCACACCCTTTCCTGAAGCGAATCCTTTGCCGTCCTCTGGAGCGTCCTCACTGACAAACCGACCATCGCGCAGCACGTACCTCGTCGGTCCGTCCACCCGTTTTTCCCGAATGGAGTGAGCCGGATCACCCGGCAAAGCAATGAAAGGCGGGTTTTCCGCAACGAACTCCGGACAGATCGGCAGCAGGGTTTGTCGCTGAGCCATCAGGAACGCACCGTGCACATCCCGCTCGCAAGCGAGTAGTTCCAGCGTGCGCGCCGTGGGAGGCGCGAGAAAGAAACGCCCTTCCGCCGCAGCGTCGAGGACGTCTTTGGGTCTGGCCCACAAGCTCAGCGTCGTTTCGTGCTCGTCATGTTTTCCAGTTTGTCCCTCCGGTACAGCCAGCAGATAAAACCGCGCATCGAAGCGTCGCGATTCCGCCTCGGGTGTGACCCATCGCGCGAGCGGTGCCATGCGCGCGACATCCAACGTCAATTGCCGTCGCTCGAGTGCTTCCCAAAAACCTTCGTTTTTCGTGTCTTCGAGCAATTTCGCGAGGACGTCGTCGGACACGTTCGGCGCTGTCGGCAAAAGCAGGCCTTCTTCGAGCGTTTCTCGACACGCAGCGACGGCAAGTGCCAACGCGTGCGCCCCGTCCGTCGAAAACAACGATGCACGTGGATCCAGGGAAGTTGTCCGGTCAAACCAACGGGGATCGTGGTCTTTCGGATCGACTTTTCCGCCGGGAAAAACCAGCGCTCCTCCCATGAACGCCGATTGCGCATGTCGCCGAACACAAAAGACTTCGAGTCCTTCGGCACGATCGCGAATGATCACGACCGTTGCGGCTTCCTTGGGCGGGGTGATTTTTCGATTGGGGTCGAATTCCAGCACGATAAAACTCCTTCTTCCACGCTCGGAGCGTTGCGTCAAACAGCAGAAATTTGCGCCATTCGAGAGGTCCAGCCCGCGTCGGCGGCGCCATTTTCATCGTCGATTTCGTGTCTCGGCGGATGCCGCGATTGACGATGCGATCTTCGTCGCCTAACCTTTCGCGCCCTTTGTCGGTCCAAGCGGGGTTTGGGGCCAAGAGCGCCGACGGCGATTCGAGGCTCCGAATATCGACGGGAAGATTCTGGGGGAACAGCCCAGGTTTTTCTTTACGTCGCACGTCATTCAGGTGTCGGAGTTGCATGGAGCGGGGGCTCACTGAGGCTGATACGTCGAGGGAAGTGCAATCATGAACAAGGCGCAACTCAAGAGGTTCAAGGCTCTGCTGGAAGAGAAGCGCGACGAGATCCTGAAGAAAGCCAAGCAAACGTTGACCGAGGATATGTCCCTCGATGCCAACGATTTGCCGGACGAAATGGACCTGGCGTCGAGCGAATACTTGCAGTCCTTCACATTTCGCCTTCGCGGCCGCGAAAAGGCGTTCCTCGACAAAATTGACAAGGCTTTGCTGAAGATCGAGCAAGGACCGGACGGGCCTTTCGGCATCTGCGAGTCGTGCGAAGAGGAAATCTCGCCGAAACGCCTCGAAGCTCGCCCCGAAACAACGCTCTGCATCCGCTGCAAAGAGGATCAAGAGCGCGCCGAAAAAGACTTCGGCTGAAGTTCGGCGTCTTCGAAAAACGTATCGCAACGCGTTGACGCTCACGGGCATTGCGCGCCGAAACGTTTGTCTCGACAGGTCACTTTCGACCGCGGCCCGTTTGTCCGCGTCGACCGCTCTCCAAGACGCTCCGCAAGTAGTTGCCCGTGTGCGATCCCTCGACCATCGCCACTTGCTCCGGTGATCCACTGGCCACGAGCAACCCGCCGCGTTCGCCGCCTTCGGGTCCCAAATCAATGACCCAATCGCTGCACGCGACCACATCCAAATTGTGCTCGATCACCACCACCGTAT
>CAYSYX010000257.1:0-13159 GCA_964435055.1 uncultured Polyangium sp.
GGGTGAACACGTCCGTTTCGAAGGCCAAACGGTCATGACCAACTTCACGAGCCCCAGGCTCAAGCGCACATTCGAACAAATTCATTTCGGAGTTCTCGTCGGGCAAAATGCGGCGCGCCCGTCCGCCGATCCTCATGGCGCAATGCAAGACGGCCCAGCGCAAGGCGAACAGCCCCACGGGACACAACCCCACGGGACATCTGCCGGCGCGGATATTCCCATCGGCAACATCGAGAAGGCTGAAGGACCGAATGGCGTGCGTATTGCGGAGCTCTTTGCGCAGAAAAAGAGTTTGGCCGGGAAATCGGCCCGCGTGCGCGGCGTCGTGGTGAAAGCGACCAACGGCGTGATGGGGAAAAACTTCCTGCATCTGCGCGATGGCAGTGGGACGGAAGCGCAACAAAACCACGACTTGACCGTAACGACGAACGAAACGCTGGAAAAAGGTCAAACCGTGGTGCTCGAAGGTACGGTCACGTTGGACAAGGATCTCGGGGCCGGTTATCGCTACGACGTGCTGCTCGAAGATGCGACGCGTCCGAAGTGACGTTTGTCTGCGCCCTGCCAATTCATTGACACGGTAAAGCCGTTCGGCGCGATTCACCGCGGGCTTCGGGTCGAGGCTCGACAATGCGATCCGAACCGGATATCGTCGTAACCCACGAGGTTGTCCACGATGAATTGGAAAAAGGCACGGCTGTATGTTTTGCCCACGTTGATGGGCTTTTGGTGTGCATGTTCGGCAGCGGCGACGGGCAATGGCACGCAAAGCAGCGGAGAAGAAACGGGGGGCTCGGGTGGTCAAGGGGTTGGTCCGGGAACGGGCGGTATGGGCTCGGGCGCCAATGGCTCGGGCGGCGAAGATCTTTTTGGCGATGGGGGGCTCACGGGCGGTGGCGGCGGCCCCGGTGATGCTTGCTCGGAAGAAGCGAAACTCGTTTATGTCATCGGTCAAGACAACCAATTCTACAGTTTCTATCCTCCCACGCTCGAAGTAAAACTGGTCGGCTTGATCAATTGCCCCGGGGCGGGATTCAGTCGACCGTTTTCCATGGCTGTCGATCGTCAAGGAATCGCATGGATTCTATTCGAGGACGGCCGAATCTTTCATGTCGATGTCAAAACGGCGGCCTGTACGCCAACGGCATTCGTTCCGGGGCAATTGGGATACACGACCTTCGGTATGGGGTTTGTCTCCAATGGCGTCGGCAGCAACGACGAGACGTTGTATGTTGCGGATTATCTCGGTAAAGGTCTCGCCAAAATCGACACGACATCGCTGAAGTTGAGCCCCGTGGGACCGTGGGACAAACTCACCGGCGCCGCGGAGCTGACCGGGACGGGGGATTCGAGGTTGTACGGATTTTATAACGACATCCCGATCATCGTCGCGGAGATCGACAAATCAAGCGGCAAAATCCTCTCGCAAGCGCCTCAACCCAGCATCTCGATCGGAAATGGCTGGGCCTTCGCTTTCTGGGGCGGCGATTTCTGGCTCTTCACGAGTCCCACCGGGCAATCCCAAATTGATCGTTATCGACCCGCCGACGGCACGACGACCACGGTCAAGACCGGCCTGGGCACGAATATCGTCGGCGCGGGCGTTTCCACATGCGCACCGTTCGAACCTCCCAAATGACCTTGCAGCATTGGGATTGATCGCCAAATTCGGCTTGTTTCGCCCGAACGCGCCCGATGTTTTCGCCAAATGCTTTTCGGTCGGTATCGAATTGCTCGTGCGTGAGCTCGGGACCCTGCGAGCAGCCCCCAAGACGAGAAAAACAAGCTGATGCGTGGTGATGTCCATAGCGTCGACGACACCATCGGCCGGGTGTGAACCGAGCGATCCACGCGAACTCGTTCACAATGTCTTCATGATTTTCTCGAGCTCCGCCGGATGCGCGCTCAGGTCCATGCATTCCGGGGACGTTTCTTCGTTCGTGATGTTTCCGTCGCCGTCCCAATCGCGCTCGAATGGATTGTCCTCGAACGAACGCAGCCTCTGCCCGCGTCGATTGACCACGCCAAACCAATCGCTCAATCCCACACCGAAGCGGAAATCCCAGGGGGCGACGAAGAGGTTCCCCTTGAACCGGCCTGCCGTGATGGGAATGGCGCAACTCGTACGCCGGGCGAGCAGAAAAATTTGGCGACTTTTGATGTCGACGAGGCACAAGCTCAAGTTGTGAATCGTGGCCGCTTCGTACCCATTGGCTTGCACCAAAATGGCCGTATCATCGAGCCACCTGGGACTCGACAAACTCAAGCAGGCTTCTTTTTCACTTGCACGCCCGATCTCGCGCTCCTTGCGGTCCTTCAACGACAAGAGCCAAACCCGATTGTCCTGAATGAATACGAAGTCGGTGCCACCCAGCGAAACCTTCATTTTGCCGAAAGCTCGGAGAAAAACAATCGTGTCGCGTTTGGGCGATAACGAAGCGAAATAATCGTTCCCCGTCGTCGTCAACGATTCTTCGACACCGGACGCGGAACATAAAACGAGATTGCCATGACGCGAAATCACTTGCGGAAATTCACCGCCCGAGGGGCATGCTTCCGGAGGATCGGCCACGAGCGGTGAACGGACGATACCGCCGATGGGCTGGGGAGGTTCGTCCGAGGAACCCAATGCCGATGGGGCCGAGGCAACGACGGGCGCCGACGAGACGACTGGGGCGGAGGCGGTCGTGGATGGTTCCGGTGGAGGCGGGGAGGGGCGAGGGTCACGGCACGCGTAGACGCCAAACACGAAGCAGGCAAAACCAGCGGAAAAACGGCGAATGGCCATGGGTCGCTGCGACCACGTTATCCGATTTTCGGGCGCATGGAACAGGCATTTCCATGTTTCTTCACGCGCCGCCGTGCGCCGGATGCGCGTTGTTTTTCGGTACGACGCGCCGACGGTTTACGTCGATTCGGCGGTCCGGGGATTTCATGAAAATGCGGTATGGAGCGCGGCGTTTGGTCAAGTTGGGAAAAGATCGGGTCGCCGCATCAGCATACCGTGCGCGTGTGGAACAACGACGTCTCGGGACGAGCAATTTCACGAACCGCATTTTTCCTGCCCACCGCCCCGAGTCTATGAGAAACTCGTGGTGAAAGGGTAGTATCGTTATGAAAATACTCGACCGCAAGGCGATGTACGCCGTCATTGGCGTCGGCGCTGTATTCATTGTTGATGCGTGCGCAACAGGGGGCACATTAACGCCGACCACCGGTGATGGCGGCAATGACGGTTGGGGTACGGGAGGACAAACTGCGTCCACGAGCAGCTCGACGACCGGCAGCGGAGGAGGCGCGGGGGGCGGAGGCGGCGGGTGCAAGAGCGCGGCCGAGTGTCCCGCGTCTGCAAACCCGTGCGTGCTCGCGACATGCGAGGCCGGGAGTTGCGGCACGATGAACGCGGCGGCGAACATGGCATGCGGAGTCGGGACCAGCTGCGACGGCCAAGGCAATTGCGTCGGTTGCGTGACCGGGGCGGATTGTCCCGGGCTGGAAAATGAGTGCAGCACACGGACGTGTACCAATGGCACGTGCGGCGTTGCGTATTCGCCATTGGGAACGCAATGCAATCAGACCGGGGCGTGCGACGGCGCGGGTACGTGTAAATTGACCAATGGCGATCCGTGCACGAAAAACGAAGATTGCCTCGTCGCCTTGTGCGTGGACTCCGTTTGCTGCGAAAGCGATTGCAGCGGGATGTGCATGGCTTGCAACGTGCCTGGATCCGTCGGCAAATGCACCAACGTGCGACGGAACGGGGGTCTGCAAAAAAGACGTCGGCCAACCGTGTTCGGCGGATACCGAGTGTTTGGGGACGTTGTGTATCAACGGCGCATGTGTACCTCGAAGTTGCAGCCAATTGCCGGATACATGCGGCCCATTGGACAACGAAAGTTGCTGCACGTCGATTTTGGTTCCCGGCGGAACGTTCAAACGGAGCAATGATCCCAACTACGTGGCGACGGTGAGCGATTTCAAATTGGATCGTTTCGAAGTTACCGTGGGTCGATTCCGGCAGTTTGTCGCAGCATATCCCGCGGCAAAGCCGGTATCGGGTGCGGCGGAGCATCCATTGATCGCCGGCAGCGGTTGGAACAGCGCATGGGACGCTCAATTGCCTGCGGATCAAGCAGCCCTGAAGGCAAAAATCAAATGCAGTCCGATGTTCACGATGTGGACCGATGTCGCCGGAGCCAATGAACATCTCCCGATGAACTGTGTAAATTGGTATACCGCATTTGCGTTTTGTGCTTGGGATGGAGGTCGGTTACCGACGGAAGCGGAGTGGAATTATGCGGCGGCCGGCGGAAGTGAACAGCGGGAGTATCCGTGGTCGATTCCGCCGAATTCGACGATGATTGATGGCTCCTATGCTGTTTGGTCGTGTTTGGGGGACGGTTCATTACCCACGGCCTGCGCACTCACGGATATTTTGAAGGTGGGTTCCAAGTCGCCAAAAGGCGATGGAAAATGGGCGCAAGCCGATCTGTCCGGTGGTATGTGGGAATGGACCCTGGATTGGCGCGTCGTTCCGTACGCGAATCCATGCAACGATTGCGCAAATATTGGGCAAGGCACCGTTCGGTCCATTCGTAGCGGCGGCTGGGCCGATGTGGATGCAATTGTTCAGCGTACGACGAATCGCAATTTCAAGGCGCCGGAATTACAAGGGGACCATAACGGGTTTCGCTGCGCGCGAAATCCGTGAACCCATCGCCTTCGGTATGGTGCACGGTGCATCATCCATGGTGCATGATGCATCGTTTTGGTGGTGCATCGTGCATCAGTCGGCAAAGCAAAAGCCCAAAATTCGGCCGGATTTTGATTGGCACGGTTCGAGCTTGAGGAGCGAACAACAACGCACCACTCGCGGTGCGCGAAAGAAATCATCATGGGCACTTCAACGATTCCTCGAGCTTCATTACCTTCCCACGCGCGTCTCATTGCCCGCGATGATGTGTGGATGGAAACCAACGCGGTCGAGCAATTCGCTCGCGTTGCGGAGCTCGAAGGCTGCGTCCGAGCCGCAGCCATGCCGGATTTGCATGCGGGCAAAGGACCCATCGGGGCGGTATTTGCGTTTCAACAGCGCATTTTGCCGTATCTCGTCGGAGGTGATGCGGGATGTGGGGTACTTTTGATGTCGACGACGGCGTCGGCCATGGCCCCGGACAAACTCGAAAAACGTATTCGCAATGCGCTCGAAATGGACCCGCTCGAAGACTGCGATCCGCTCGAAGTTTTCGATGCCGCTTGGAGCAGCGGGCCGAAAGGTTTGGCGCAGGTGGCGGGGATTCCGGACGAAATCGCGGCGCTCGCGGAAAACCAATCCGCTATGGACCTCGGGCCCAGCGGCGATTCGATTGCGTATCGTGATCCTTCGCATGGAAGGGCGCTCGGCAGCGTCGGCGGCGGCACTCACTTCGCGGAGGTCACGCGTGTGGACAGCGTGCGGGACGAAGCGGCGGCGGATGCCATCGGTCTGGAAAAAGGCGCGCTCGTGGCGCTCGTGCATACGGGTTCTCGAGGGCTCGGGGCGCAGCTTGGGCGTCGTTATGGCGAGACATTCCTGACCGGCGCGGCCATTGATATGTACTTGGGTGAACTCGCCGGTGCGGTTCGTTTTGCTCAGACAAACCGATTCCTCGTGGCGTGTCGTTTGCTCAAGGCCATGGGGGCATTGCGAACGGACAAGATTCGCGGCGACATTGAAATCGTGCACAACACGATTCGCCGTGAAAATGTGGGCGGCGCTGAGGTCTTTGTGCATCGCAAAGGCGCGGCGCCTGCGGGGCGAGGCGAAGCGACCGTGGTGCTCGGCAGTCGAGGTGCTCCGTCGTGGGTGCTTTCGGGGGCCGGACATGAAGGAGCGCTTTCGTCGGTGGCGCATGGAGCGGGGCGCCGAATGAATCGCAGTGATGCGCGTCAGAAACTCGCTTTTCGTTACAAACGGGCCGAACTTTCCCGTACGGCGCATGGCGGGCGCATTGTTTGCGACGACGTCGATTTGCTTTATGAAGAGCATCCCGACGCGTACAAAGCGATTGAACCCGTCGTCGCCAGTTTGGTCGAAGAAGGCGTTGCGGCGCCGATTGCTTCGCTCATGCCGGTCGTCACGATCAAGCAATGAGCTGTCAGGTAAAACCATGAAACGGCAGATCATCGTCATTTCGTCGGGATACGGTCCGCTGGAGGTGCGGCAATTCGTGGCTCGTTTGGCCGACCGTATCGAATCGCTTTGCGAAGGATTGGGGCTCGTCGTGGAAGAAGTCGTCGTTCACGGCGACGAAGACGCTCCGAGCTCCGTGGATCTTTTCGTGTGCGGAAATCACGGCGTCTTGGGCGGCGAGCTCGGGACGCATGCGCTCGTCGCGCGCAGCGAATTGCGAGGCAAAGCGTCTCGCAAACGTTGGTATGCCTCGGTCACGTGCCATGACGCACCTCAGGTGGACGAATCGGACGTCGTCCTGGATCCGAAGGACATCGAAATCACGGCGATGCGCGCCGGTGGTCCGGGCGGACAGAACGTCAACAAAACATCGACGGCGATTCGAATTCGTCATTTGCCGACGGGCCTCGTCATTCGCGTCGCCGATGAACGATCGCAAAAAGCGAATGTGCGTCGAGCGATGTCGCGACTCGGGGCGCTTTTGCGGGAGAGGGACGCCGCAGCCGCCAGGCAGCGAGAAACTCGCAAATGGTCGACGCATGCCCGATTGGAACGAGGTTTTCCCGTGCGAACCTATACGTTGTCTTCGCGGGGAGAATTATGGGTAACGGGCGAACGAGGGGTGGGAACGAATTGATCGCGGCGTCAATTCGTCATGCGGCCGATGATGGCATCGAATCCGCTGTTGCTCTGCGGCGCCTGCACGCCGAATCCAAGCATAATGCCTTGCAGACCGCCGGCGACGAACGTACTGCCCGTCGTGGGCTCGACCGCCACGTCGAGGAACGCTTGCACCAGCGAATTGCCATAACCATGTCCCCAATGCACGGCGAGGGTCGGGGAGAATTTGACGACGAATGCATTGACATCGCCGCCCGTGGTCAGATCCATGATCGCGCCGCCAAGCGGCAGGGTTTGCATGAAATATCCGCCGATGACGATATCATTCAACGGATCGATGCTTACGCTCGTGGCCACTTGAATGCCGTCGGCCAGGAAAGGAAACGTCGACGCGACGGCGCCGCCGTTGGGTTCCAGCGTCCCGACGATGATGTCCCAGAGGTTCGGGCCGTCGTTGCTCGTGTAATTGAATCCGCCAAGCGCGAGTTTTCCACGAAATGCACCGAGCACGGCGATATCGCCCCCTCGCGTGTCCATGTCCGTAATCGTGATGTCGCCCGTGTCTCCGAATTCGTTGTACCAGAGCGGAGATCCGTCGGCGATCGAGTGTTTCGAGATCAATGCGTCCATCCCGCCTTCCGTCATGAAAACGGGTCCGCCGCCGACCGTGACCGCAACCGTGAAATCCGCTGCGGCATAAAGAGCGCCGTCGGGCGAGATCGCAATCGCATTGACCGATTCGTCGCCGGTTCCCGACCACGTCTTGCGCCAGACGAGCGCCCCGGTGGTCGAGTAAGCTGCGACAAACCCATCGAATCCGCCGTTGGACATGACCAGGTTGTTTCCAAAATCAATGGATGTATCGAATTTGCCGCTGATATACACGTTTCCAGCCGCGTCGACCTTGACTCGTTTGACCTCCGTGGTCCCCGTCGAACCGAAATCCTTGACGTAGCGAAGGTTTCCGGAAGGATCGAAAGAAGCCAAAAAGCCGAGCGTCGCATTGCCTGCCGTTTTCAGGCCTTGCCCGCCGACATTCAAGGAGGCGCCTTGATACGTACCCACGACGTACACATTGCCGTTGGAATCGACGGCGATGTCTCGACCCCAGGCATGACCGAAGGTATCGATGAAAAATCGATTCGACAAATCCGTCAATACGCCGCCGGAATCTCGTTTGACCAGAAGAACCTCGGCCGACGACGGGTTTGCCGCCGCATCGAGCGTTGCATTGCGGTAGCCGGTTCCGTACACCGGGCCATCCCAGCCATAAACTCCTTTTCCAATGCTGATCGCGACAACCGCTTCGTCTTCGTCGCCGCTCACCAAGACGTTCGATTCCGGTATGCCTTTGCAACCCGTCCGACCGTCGCAATTCGTATCCGTTACGCTATCGCAAGATTCGAGACCCGGCAGAACGAGACCATTGCAAGCGCTCCACGTTCCGGGGGGATCACAAACCGCTTGCCCTGCTTGACACACGCCTTTGAATTGCGTGTCGGGAGGTCCGGGATAACAATTCGTCATTGCTCCGGGGACGCATGCACCACCCGCACCCGTACCTCCGGCACCTCCCGCTTGGCCGCTATTGCCGCTTCCACCCATCGCGCTCGACGTATCCGCACCACCGCCGCCCTGTCCAAGTCCTCCGGTTCCGCCTTGTCCACCTGTTTCTCCGGCGGTTTGAAGGTCCAAACATCCTGCGCCAACCCATGCCATGACGGTGGTGATCGCCGCGAAACCCGCAATATTTCGAATCTTCATCGTATCTCCTGTTCCGAACCGGAAACCTCACGATCGTGATTGCAGCAAACAATGGCCCAAATCCGAAGACGAACACGATTTTCGACGAAAATCAATCGCTTGGATAAAGGAAAGATTCATGCGTAAAGACATGTTCGAAGTCATCATCGAGCGCCCCCGACTCGGGGCTCGAATGTCCGGTAAAGGTCGGTATGCAACGAAACGCCGCACGAACCCGGAAATATTGCCCACAAAAGAACCGATGTGGTATCGAGGGCAAACGAAATGTCTCAATGAAAATCTCGCCCCATTGCGTCGATTCTTGGCTCGGCGTGTGGGGCGACCTTGGGACGCCGTTTGGTCGGAATTACGGCAATTCTTATCGCCCAAGAGCGCCGTGCAAAAACACGTATTCGATCACGTCCTGCAGTATGTGGAGAAAAACCCTGTGTTCAGGGACGGCATTCCGCACAATCCCGAAGCTCGAGGTGCACATCGGGACACCTATTTCCCGCTGTCCACGTATCCTTGGCGCGGGTTTTACGTTTGTCCCACCACGGGCCTTTTGCAGCTCGCTGGAGTCGATTACAAGCGAAAAGCTCAGGCTGAAAAAAAGAAAACATCGCGTGGATGACGCGTTATTTCGTATCCGCAAATTGGCTGCCGAAATAGCGCTCGAGCGCCTGACCCAACGACGCCAGCGTCTCGACCGATTGCAGATCCGCCCCGTGCATGACCATCGTGCGGGCCACGTTCGCCCGCACCCCCGTGAGGACGCATTTCGCGCCCAACAGCCGCGCCGCTGAAACCACTTTCGATAGCTGCTCCGTTGCCGTCTCGTCGATATCGCGTGTACCCGTCACATCCAAAATGACGAGACGCGCCTTCTTCGCGACAATCGCATCGAGCAGCCGGTCCATGATCTTTTGACCGCGTGTGGAATCGAGCAATCCGATGATCGGCAATGCCAACACATGTTTGGCCACCTCCAGCACCGGCGTCGAATGCTCGTCGACTTCGCGCTGCAAGGTCACGAGCTGCTCGTTGCGTTCTTTTTCACGTTCGAGATTCAGCTCGAGCTCTCGATTCAAGACGACGATGGCTTCTTCGGCTTCCTTTTGAGCCTTTTCGCGTTCGTCGACGGCCTTGGCCATGACGAGAAACGAGGCGGCCAATTCACCCAATTCATCGTCTCGAGCCGTATCCAAGACCGGCGCTCGGTTGCCCAACGTGACCTGACCGATGGCTTCGCGCAATTGCGTGAGCGGCTCCGTGATGTGATTTTTCAAGAGCGAATAAAAGAGCAACAGCTCGATAGCGAGGGACACGAGGCCGCCCAGGAGAATAAAGCGTGCCGTGCTCCAGGCGGCGTCTTCCACGAGTTTTTTTGGATAAACGGAGACGAGAAACCAATTCGGCCCGGCAATTTTCGCAATGCCCAAATAATTCCGGCCATCTTCGCTGCTCATGACGGCGGCTTTCTCGCGAATGTCACGCGCCATTCGGTACGTCGCAAGAAGCTCGGGTTCACCCTCTTTGCTCACATCGAGCGCCCCGTGGGCGCGGTCGAGCTCCGCCACCTTCAGCGGATGAGCAATCAAATAGCCATCATTGCGGAGAAGGAAGCTGTACGTGCCGTCGATTTGCGTGGAGAGCGTTCTGTCGAGCAGTTTTTTCAGTGGAATGTCGTGGCCGATCACGCCCAGGAAGCGATCGCCGTCATACGCGGGCGTCGTAATCGAAACGACCATCAATTTGGAGACTTGATCGAAATAGGATTTGGTCCAAATGATGTTTCGGTGGGGATTTTTCCCCGGCGACGCGGGCGTCAGGTAATCGTCATCGCCTGCCGAATCATCCTGATTGGTCTCCACTGCATAATAAGTGGGGTTCTCGGGCCAATACATGAATCCAACGCCATCGACCGTCGTAAACCATGTATTCATGAATCGGGCGTGATAAGCCGCGCCGTAATGATCGATCACCGAGTTTGCGGAGAGCACCCGACGGCGTAGATCCGCGTCGATCTTATCCTGCATTCCCGGATCGGAGACGCAGCTCGCTTGTTTTGTTGCGTCGAATCGTTCTTTGCGACAAACAATCGTCCCGTCCGCCTTGACCTCGTAACGGTACTCGAAATCGGGTGTCGGGTCGCGCTGCGCATACGCGCGCAATTCGTCCACCAAGGCCGTTCGAATGGCGACGTGATTGTCTTCAGCCGCGAGAAATACCTCGCTTTCCCGCTCGCCCCGTTCCTGTATGAATCGGGAAAAACCATCCAAGATCTGCCCGGTCACCGCTCGTGATACATGGACGTAGCCGAATCCCGTGAGCGCGACGGTCACGACCATCAAACGAATGGCCATGGAAACAAGGACTTTGTGCGCGAGCGGATGACGTGCGCGAGTCGATGCGGGGATGTCTTCGACGTTTGCGTCTTCCGCGGCCGGGGAGGTCACGAATTTACCTCGACGCAATGTGGTTATCGGTGGCGTGCGCTATCTTCAACCTGGAACGAATCCCTCGATGGACTTGGCGACTTCGTCCTTTACCTTCGTAAATTCGCGTTCGTCGCCGCCTGTTTCGAGGATGTACACATCGCCTTCGGTCACGAATACGGTGAACCAATACACGTGCGGCCGTTCGTAAATCGATCGCGTGTAACGCAGTTGTTTGCCTTTGGCGCCGCTCTTCGTTTTGACGTCCGCCGCTTCGACCGCCGTATAACCGATGGCGCGCAGCTTCAGATCGATTGCGTCGGACCAAAAACCCAAATTGCCCTTCGGACGATTCGGTTCGACGCGAACACCAAGCACCACGCCTTGCGCCGTCGTCGATCGATACTCGTATTCTTTTTGATCTTCGAGTTCGACGAACCCTTCGGGGGTTTTCAGACCAAACCCGTGACCGCACCCCAAGGCGAACGCCGAGGTTGCGAGGCACAGCAGAACACTGGAAATCGCGTTTTTCATGAGTTTGCCTCCGTCCCTCAACGCAGCACGAGCAACGTCTCGAGGCCGATTCTCGAGAGCCAATCAATGGGCAGATCCGCCGTTCGCGGGGGAGGCGGGGGAGGAGGACCTTGGGCGACGATGGTTTGTTGCTTGGGTTTGGCGGTCAAATCGACGGTAATCGTCGAAAACGTCGCGCGTGCCCGCAAAAACCTCATGCGTCCTTCGATACGATCGATTTCTTGTCCGACGCGTTCGAGCTCTTGTTCGACTTGCAAGGCCTCGCTGACGTTGGCGGCTTTCTGCAAGAAATCCTGCAATCGCTTTTGCACGGTCTTGAGGTTGGCGAGACGCACTTCCAGGTCGTGGTATTGCTCCGATACGTCTTCGGCATTGACACTGCGTCGTTTGACTTCGCCGAGCTTCTCCAAGGCCGTCAAGGTATCTCGGAAATGCCCCGAAGGAACGCGGACGACGACGCTCGAATCCGTACGGGCCGCCAAGTAGCCGCCAAACGATTCGGCCAAATCGATGACTTTGTCAATCGTCGTGGGAATCGCCGCCGGTTCGGCTACTTCCATGCCGACATTGCCCGTGTAAATCAAGAGCGGTGCTGCGGGTTTGGCCTGGGCTTGGTCGCTCGGACCGTCCGTTTTCGTCCCCGGTTTCTGCTGTGCGGGCGGCGGGGCGGGTTTGGCCGGAGCAACCGGCGGCGCTCCCATCGGCGCTTTGGCTCCCGCGGCGACAGGCGCTTGCCTCGGTGCGGCTGCGGCTTTGGGTGAACCGTCGAAGAACCCCGAATCCTCATCGCTGCCCGTCGCGTAGGATTCGCTTCGATCCATCGCCGGCGCAGGCATCGCGGCCGGCGCGGCCATGGGCGCTCCCGCGCTCTCCGTTTGCATGGTCGGCTGCGCTCCGCCGGCGTAATCCGGTGCGGGCGGCGCGTACGAAGCGGCCGGTGCCGATCCGCCGCAGGCCACGACAAACAGCGACAACAACGAGGCGTACACGTTGAGACGTGACGTCAAAATTCCACGCAACAGAGCCATGCAGATCTCTCCGAGATGCCGACGATCAACGCCGTCGGCTGGTCGCAGCTTACACCTCATCGCGTGTTCGTGGACAAGTCATTCGATGGGTCGAACGATTTTTCATCCATCCGCAGGAGGATCGGCAGGACGATCGGCAGCGGCGTTTCGTTTTCGCCGAGCCAGGAGCATCGTCATCAAATGGTGTATTGCGCCCAAGAATGCGTCGACGGTCATCGCGAAAACCGCAACGGTGGCCACCCAAGGCGCCGGATAAAACCGCGATGTTCGCGTGAAGAGGCTCCCCGCGATGGCCGCTGAAAGAAAACAATAAAAAGCCCCGAAGGCCGACACGACCGTCGCGGCAAAATCGAATCCCAAGCGCGCCCAGGCCGGACGAACCAGATATTGACCAAACCCGAGCAAAACCGGCGTTCCAAAAATAAACACGTACGCGATGATGCTCGAACTCTCCTTCGTCATCTGTTCGTAACCCGTGTACGCCGTCGACGGGCCATTACATGAAGCGGTTTCTCCCCACGTAAATGGCAATGTCGCAATGAAGACCATGAGCAACCCAAGGCGCCTCCACGCACTCCATGGTCGAACGTTTCCCGATACATCCATCGGGTGAGCGATTTCCT
>CAYSYX010000258.1:0-13117 GCA_964435055.1 uncultured Polyangium sp.
CTGCGAACGATGGCATCTTTGGCCCAGTGCAGCACTTCGGGCGCGACTTGGCGTAAATGGTCCAGCAATGCATCGGCCGCACGTTGGGCAGCCTGATACGCATTGGCGAGCGTCGTTCGGACGGACGAAGCAATGTCCCCCGCGACGGCAGCCAGCTTCTTTGCGCCGGATCGAATGGCTTGTCCTGCCAATCGGTAGGCATCGACGGCCGTGCGAGCAATGACGCCGGCGACGGCCGCTGTTGCATCGAGAAAAACCCCGGCGGTCTTGCGAATCGCATCGCCCACATTTGCTGCGAGGCGACCCGTCGCCCGCACGACGGCATCGACATGCTGCCCAATCCAGCGCGCCGCGCGCTGCGTGGCAAATGCGACCGCGTGATAACCATCCACGACGCGTTGACGAACTTCCGCCACGACAAACCGCGCCAAGTCCGCGACACGTTGTGCCGCGACGACCAGACCGCCTTTGATTTTCGCCAGGATGGGACGCAGTTCCGCCGCGGCTTGTTGCGCCAACGTCTCCAGCCGTTCCACCACCAGGTCCAGGCCCGCTTTGACCCGACGAACGGCGGCCAAACCCACGCGCGCGGCGGCTGCCCCGAGCGACGACAAACCATCCCGGGCCCATTTCATCCATCCGGCGACGCGAGTGGCAATGGCCCTGGGCGAAAGCGCCGACAAATCCAGCGAAAGCGACATCTCGAACGAAAACGCGCTCGTGGAAATGGATACATCGACCGACAAGGCCAAACCGCTCGTCACGAATACGTCTTTTGCCGAATCGATCGCCATGGCGGCATCTTCCACGCATTCTTTGGCGGCTGGTTTGGCGAGGACGTCCGTCACGAGGTCGGCAATATCGGTTTCGGCTGCTGCATCGGATTTCGTCAAGGTGATCGCCGAGCCTGCGGGTAGGGTTTTCGTGGCTTGAACCAAGGCATCACCGGCGGCGAACGATCGTTTCGCGGGCATTCCCGGTAAAACCCCGGGCGGCGAGGGATCGGCTCGTTCGGGCACGCGGCGCAAGCGCAAACGCAGCCAAGAACGTCGCGCCGCTCCATTGGCATCGAAATGCTCGAGCCTCTCCGCGAGGGCCACGACGACCGCGGGAACGTTCCACGCTTTGCCCCAAATCAAACGCAATTGCGGCAATTGCAGAATCGACGCGGCCGAATCGGCCCGAGCTTCGGCCAAACGCCAAAGAGGCTCGGTCAAAAGGCGAACGTCGTCCGTCGTAATGCTCGAACCGGCGAGCGATGTATCAAAAAGCAGGTCAAGCTCGATTTCGGTAATACTTCCGCCCGTGACGACGGGCCCATGATCGAAGAAGCCGGCGCTTTGGCCCACGGGCAAAGAACGACGGTCTCGGAGCACGGCTTGACGACGGGAAACGACGCCGGCCGGATTGAGTAAGGCCGTAATGCGTTCATGCGTGTCTTCGACCAAAAAAGTGACCCGTTCCATGATGCCTCCAACGCGGTGGGCTCAAGGGTTTGGCGGCGTATGCAAAAGTCCCGGTGGTCGTTCGACCATTGTATCGCGGAACCTTTCCCAGCGATCCACGTCGCGGATCAAATGGCAATTGATCAATTTGCATCTGCACGTATGCGAGGACTCATCGCATTGGTAGCCGGTCGGGCAATCGGCGTTCGTGTCGCAGTCGGGCAAACACGCGACGTTGTTGAAGCAATACGTATTGTCGCCGCATGAAGGTTTGGCGGGGCCGCACATTTGTCGACAATGGTCGTCGAAGCAAACCTGGTTTCGGGAGCAGCTTTTTTGAGTTCCGCACACGCAGACCTTGTTTTTGCAAGAAAAGCCGACGCTGCAATCGTCTTCGGTCGCGCATCCGGGCATACACGCGCCCGCGGTCGTATCGCAATGTTGTCCCACGGCGCATTTCTTCGCCGGTCCGCAAGCGTCGCGGCATTGATTGTCGACGCACACGTCGCCTGCGGGACACGTCTTGACATTGCCGCATCGGCATTCATGCGTGGCCTTGTCGCACGAATATCCTTTGGCACAATCGCTGTCTTCGTCGCATCCTTCGCGGCAAACCTTGTTTGGCGTATCGCAATATTGCCCTGAACTGCACATCGCCCCGGCGACCGTACAATCGGCTTTGCATTGATTCTGAAAACATACGGGCGTGTTCGTCGCGCATGTCTCCACGTTGCCGCAAGAACACGTTCGATCCTTGCATGAATACCCGGTTCCGCATTCTTTGTCGTCGCTGCACCCGCGCGTCACGTACAAAACGATGCCGATGACCAGGACGACGACCGCGCCGCCGATGGCAAAAAAGATCCACGGTGGAATGGGTTTTTTCGCAATCACGTCGACGCCCAGCTCCACGCCCGGACCGTGCTCGAAATGGTCCGGTACATCGGCTTTTTCGACGCGCAAACGCACGGAGACCTTGCGATCCAAAGGCGCCTTCGCCGTCAGCGATAACGTCAAATCCCGCGCTTCTCCCGGTTCGAGCGTCAACAGCGCCGGTTCGATATGGAAAAACGCTTCTTGGAACGGCCCCGCATTGACCATTTCCACCGCGGCGGGCACGGCTCGCATCCGCAACGCCTGCAAAGTCGTGTTCTGAATGGCAAATACCGCGCTGCGTTTGTCCGGCGCCGTCGACTTGGAAGAAATGGATACCCAATCACTCATGATGTCCTCTTCTCGAGCTGTTCATCGAACGTTTCATTCAAATTCCACCGCGCACTTTTCCGCGCATTGAATCACCAATGCCACCGGCTCCGGACCGAAATCCGCCGTGGCCCGATATCGATTTCCACCCGCCGCCTTCCATTCGAGGTCCTGCGTATGTTTTTTTCCCTTGGCCAACGCTTCCACACGCGCCTGAACGACCGGAGATTTCGTTGCTCGCAAGCCGACTCGCCGCATCGATCCGTCTTTTCCCGCGGCGATCGCCAACATACACGTGCCTTCCACTTCGATCTTCGGCCCCACGCAACACGCCGGACGAGGCGTTTCCGTACACGGCTGAACTCGTTCCCGGGAAAACTTGTCGTCGAGCCATTGCCCGAGCGAGCTTTTTTTCCAATCGTCCACGATGCTCTCCGGAGATTGCCGACTGTTTGGCAAAGCAAACCCCACCGTCGTGACGCCCACCAGCACCACCACGAGCAATGCGGGAATGACCCAGGAAGCCGCCGAATCGCTCATCCCGAACCCTCCCACGCCAACACGTGACGCACGTGCGCCGGTTTGCCCGCGCGAACAATCGCTTCAATGCGCTCCGCTTGCCCGCGTAATGCCGCCGGAGGCCGGACGAGCACCACGAAAGGCGCGTCCAATGATTCTTCCAGGACGAACCCCGTTTGCCCCGTACACGTCTCCAGCAATAACTCGAGCGATTGACGCGTGCCGCGCCGAGCCGTGATTTGCGGCGCAACCAGGATCAATCGGCGCAAAGCCCGTTCGTCGAAACACAACGCGGGATCCATGCCGACCCATTGACACAAGATGTGCAACATTTCGGGCGGCGCGGTACGCGGATCCAGCCATTCGAGCAATCGTTCATGCGCATGCTCCTGCGGATCGAGCAGCGCGGCCATTGAAGCGAGGAGTCCGCGCAAGACGCTGCTTTGCGGCACCATGCGCACGTAAAGCTCCGGCAGCAACGGCTCGATATCGTCAGGCGTCACGGACCACCTCGATGGGCAAGTTTGTCGCGGCGAATGTTCCGCCACGCGGCAAGGTAATGAAGTCCGACGTCGAATCGAAGCGCCGCGCGTGATAACAATCCGGCTCGAAAGGCAATCCGCCCGAAACTTCACTCCACCGCAAGACCAGGCCCTTTTCGCCTCCCGCCAAAACGACGAGCTTCGTGCCTTGTTGCATCATCGCCAACGACGTGAGCCGCTGTTCCAAGAATTGCTGATCCAATGCGGGATTACGTGAATTGGGCGAACGCTTCGGGCTGAGCCATTCGCTCGCCGTTCCGCGCAACGCCAATTCGAGCACGCCGGCCGATGCCGTGGCTGCGAAGATCTTCGCCCCGCGCGTCGCCAATGCCGTGCACGAACCGCCCTTCCAACCTTGTTCCAGCACCGCCCAACCGCCGAAACCTCCCGTCGGATCCGTCACATCCGCCGCTCGACAGCCCGGTTGGTCCCGTCCTTCTGCGCGACTGCCCATCCACAAATACGTGTGGCCTTGGAGTTGTTGGAATGCAATGCACCAGGGCGAAGCCCGATCCGTCGTGCCCGGCCAGGGCCAGATCCGCGAGAGCTTCATCGGTTCATTGGGAAATGTCGCGCCGAAGTGAACCTCTTCCGCGTCACGACAAACCACCGCAATGTAGGATTTTCCGGCGCGGTATGTCGTGGTGATCCGATCCACCGCGAGCAATTTGGTTTTGTCCGCCGAGCGCAAATCAACCACTTCCGCCACTTGCCATTCCGCCGTGCTCCGCGGCGAAGTTCTAGAGAGACGAACTCGACGCAATCCGCCACTGGAACCGACCCACAACACGCGTTCGAGCGGACGAACCTTGTTGGTCAAATCGAGCGCATCCCAGCCGATATCGCGAACTTCTTCTCCGGCGAGGGCGAATGGGGCAAACGGGAAGGTTTCTCCGCCGTCTTCACTGACGTGCAGCCACGATCCCAATCCCGGCGCTTTGGTCGCCACGGCAATCGTATTGGGGACTTGCGGATGCGAACGAATGGCGACGATGGTTTCTTGTTTGCCCAATTCGAGCGCCGTCGGTTCCCAGCCGAGGCCATCGTTTTCCGAACGAAACAAGAGTCTTCCGCTGGCCAGGTAAAACGTTCGTGGTCGATCCGCGTCCGCTTCGAGGGCATCGATCGTCAGCGGGGCAGGGGTTTGTCCCACTTCGATTTCCCCGGCGACGTGCCGCACGCCGGGCACCGCGTTCAATGCTTCGTACACGTGTGAAACATGCAGCGTCCGGCCGAATTCCCACGGGTTTTCGCCGGCGACGGGAATGGGCGACAAGAGCCGCGACAAACGCGTTTCGACGGCTTGTTGCAAAGCCACGGGATCCACCGCGGGCGCGGCCACGACGGTTGCTTTGACCGTGACGGCTTTTTCATACGCGAGCGCCACATCGCACGAGCTTCCCAATGGGCGCCGAGCATCGAGGAACGCCCGCACATCATTGACGGCGCTTATGGCTGCGCGACGTTCCCGATGCGCCGGATCCACCACGATCCGCACTTCAACCGTACCGGGGCGATCTTCGGCGTAATGGTCGGCAGGCGTATCGACGAAGACGCGACAAACCGCGGGCGATGCTCGTAGGGCGAGCTTTTCGTAATCCGATGCCGTCACGGCGCGATCGCGATGCCCCAATTCTTCGGGCGCGCGACGCATCACCGCCGCCAACGATTCTTCGTCTCGTCCACCTCGAGCCGGCTCCGGGTTCGTCACGGAAATACCCGCGATCGGATCCACCAGCCGAGACAAACTTCCCGCGGCAACGTTTCCCGATGATCCGCCTCCGCGCGCATACCAGACGCGAATTTCTCGCCCGACCGGGGGAATTCCCGCGCCCCGCGCCGATTCGTCCAAGAGCGCTTCGGGAGGAAATTCGATTTCTCCGGCCAAACGATCGACGCGAAACACGCGCGGCCATCCTTGCGAATCTGTTGAAAAATGGTCCGTTTCGTAAAAACGCCGATATCGTTTTCCCTCGATCTCGAACGGCAGAACATCCGCTTCGCCCGCGCCCGCTTCGACACCGACCAGCAATTCACGGCCCAGAAAAAGCTGCGATTCATCAAGACGCAGCGGCGGGGCCGTGATGATTGGCGCTCGCGCGACACGCACTTTTTGCCCGGCATTTCCAGAGGTTACGCCCACGAGCTCCCCCGGCACCAGGTCACACGCCATCGCGAGCACGCGCGTGAGCCCCGAACTTCCCGGACCGCCTTGAATCACAGCGTCATCGACCAAGACAAACGAAATTTCGCGACTCGAACGGTCGCCTTCGACGGAAACGCGTGTGCCTCGAGGAATGCGCACGGAGGTCGTTGCCGGGCCTGCGGTTCGCAATTCGAGCAGCGTCATCGCTGCGGCGGGGGGTTGTCGGCGAATGCCCACGAGGCGCAACAATTCCACATACGCTTTTTCCGGAAGTCGATTGACTCGGTACAGCATGACCTCCGTCAGGTACGCGAAAATGTCGAGCAACACCGCGGAAGGATCACCCGGGGACAAATCACCGCGCCATTCCGGACAAACCGCGCGCATGTGGGCGATGGCTTCGGCGTACAAATCATCAAAATTGCGGTCATCGAGCCGCGGAGACATCAAGGTCACGGCTCACCTCCGGCCAGTTGCAGTGTGTACGAGACAGACTCACGTTCGTTGCGCCCGCGCCGCGTATAGGTCAATTGCACGACGAGGTTTGTCTCGTCTGCCGATCGCGCATCCACCGCGACCACGGTGACGCGCGGTTCCCAGCGTTCGACGGCGCGTCGCGCGTAATGCATCGCCAAACCCGCGGTCGTGGCGTCATTGGGCGAAAACACGAGGCGGTACAAATCGCAGCCATACAAAGGACGCATGACGCGTTCGCCGGGACGTGTCGCGAGCAGCGAAAGCAGGCTTTGGCGAATCGCTTCGGAATCGTCGACCGTGCGTGTCGTGCCATCGGCGGCGAGCGACGGGCCTACGATATCCGAGCCGGAAAACAAGCTCATGGATCGATGCGTCGTCATGCCGGCTCCTCCATTTGGACAAACGCTTGGTGCGCATCATCGACGGCATACGGAATAAGCGGCGCGGGAGCGAGACCGTCGGTATGACCCACGAGGCCTTTGAAACTCACGGGATCGCCATCCACGAAGACGAAATCCGATTGTCCCGACACGACGGAAACGGTGTTTTGGCACGGTTTGGTGCTGTTTGTCTGCGGCGTGGGGCAAATGGGCAAGGCTTTGGGCAAGGAACCAATGGGCAAACCGACGGGATCCTTGCCGCACACGATGCTATGCCCTTCAATGCGCACATGGCGCTCGGGCGCGCCGCTCGTGTCGACGCGTCCCCCGTGAATGCAGCGCAGATCCGAATCTTTGGTGACGACGGGCTTCATGCTTCACCTTCGGCTTTCTTGAAGTCGATCCGCGCCGCGGCGATCGTAATGGTTTTTCCCGGCGCGCGAATCTGCAAATCGCCTCGCGCCAACAGCTCGATTCCCTTCGGATCGAGCACGATGCGACTTCCACGGGCGTCTTCGAAGCGCATGGTCTTCGTTTCGTCGGAAAGCTCGATGGTGATGCCATCTCGCGTTCGCAATTGAAAAGGCAATTCGTCCCCGTGCGTATCCAGATTCGGCCCGCGATCGGCGATCAACCCGCCCACGATGATCCCTCGACCGGGGTCATTTTCTGCGCAAAGCACCAGCACCGGATCTTCGAGATGCGGCATCAGGAGCAGCCCGGTCTTGGGCCCGCCTCCGGGTGAGACGACTTTCATCCAATCCGACTCGATGTTATCCATCGCCGGCAATCGTACCTTGGCGACAAACCGCGCCCCGTCGATTTGCGAGACGATCCCCAAAACAACAGCGCTTCCCGGCGCCGACTCAAGCCGCGGCGGCGGTTCACTGGAGATCTCCGTCACGTAGCCGGTTTCGGTGGAAAAACGGTGGATGGCGCGACAAACCAAATATCCGTTGTCGTCGACTCCGGCGTGATGCGGAAAGAAAACGCGTACGCCCGGACGTAATCGAGCGTCTCCGGTGCATAACGCCTGCATCAGCGAGCAATTGGCGGCATTTCGTTCGGCCACGCCCCGCACGGCCGCGCGCGTTTGCGGCGCATCGTCCACGTGATGACTCGTCATCAAGCGTTCGCCACGTGTTTCGCCGGCCGCGTTTGTCTCGGCGGAAAAGATCTCGTTGCTGCGCGGATGCCAACCCCACGCTTTGATCGTCGGCGCCGCCGTATTGGATTCGGTCGATTCCAGGCGCAAGACGTCGTCGGAATGGTTGGGCTTCCACGCCGGTTCGGTTCGCGAAAGGGGAAACAATTCGAGCGTATTACCGGCGAGATAGAAGTACAGCCCCGCCCGCGTACAAATGTCCGCGCACAACGCCAGGTTTGTCTGGTGCGCTTGCATCAGGTGAGCAAACACGGGACCTCGTTCGTCCGACGAAACCCGCAGGCCCGCTTCACCGGCCAGCTCTTCCAGCAAATCCGCAGGCGTTACGCCGACATGCGCCCGTACGCGTTGCGCCCGGGTCAGCTCGACCAGCCCGTCGTACGCGCGCACGATGACCCGCGGCGCCGCTTTTGCCGCGTGGATCACCTCCCGAGCACAGACCTCGCCGGCAAACAGCAACCGTTCGTCCGGACCACCCACGCGAAGCTCGACGCGTTCGCCCAGCTTTCCCAGCAAAAACCCAGCTTTGCTTTGCGGCTCCAGCGTCAATTCGCAGACGGCGGGCATATTCAAACGTTGGTCGATCCGAACGCCCACGAGCATCCCCGATTCGGACAAACCTTGTCCGTTGATCGTCAATTGCAATCGGTGGAGGGACGTCGGGACCATGCAATCATCTCCAGCGGCTCACCAATCGCCGCGTTGCTCCTTATCGAGGCGCGCTGCGCGCGAAGCCTGAAGTTCCAGGGTCATGATGTGCGGCGCTGTGTCCGTCATGTTGTCGCCGGATTCGAGCGCCGGCCAGGGATCGTTTGTTTCGTAAAACTTCGTCGACTCGGCCGAATTGGGAAGAGGCGCCCGGTCGGGCGGTGTTAGGTTTGTCGTTGCATTGGGCCATGCCGTCGAGGTTTGCCGCTCCCGAGGTACTTCGACAAACGATGTTTTGTCTCGAGGCGATTCTGCAGGCGGCCTTGTCGGAATGGGGTCGAGCGGTGCTTTTGGGCTTTGCGGGCGGGGACGAGCCACGTCGTGAGGTTTTTCCGGACGCGCGTATGCTACCGCCGTTGAAGCCTGATTTTCCTCTGCGGGCGACGCCTCTTCGATGGTCGGCCATTGCGTTGTCGCGTGAATGGGTGGCGACATGTCCGGCCATATCGTCGGCGCGTTCGTGGTGCTTCGCGACGATTGCTTCGCTTGCGGCGGATGTGTCGAGACGGAAGGCGTTTTTCGTTCGGGAGCAGGCGCAGGCGTAGTCGATGATTCGGGCGACTGCCTTCGTGGAACGAACGTCGTGGTTGCCCGGATGTTTGTCGGGGCTGCATCATGACGTGTCGGTGCCGTGCGCGCGGCGGGGGGCTTTTCCGCGGTCCGCAAGGTCGCTACCGGCTTGTTCGCCGCGGGGGCCGGTGTTTGTCGTTGCGCTGTTTGTCTTTCGGCAAGGCGATCGTTGACGTTCAAAAGATGGTTTGGCGGGGCGGGCTTCTTCGCTCCTGTCGCCTGCGTTTGCGGGGGCTGCTTCGTCGGAGTCTTCGGCGCAACGAAGGGTCGGGACGTCTCGACCTTTTCCTCGGGCGCGGTTGGCGTACGCAGATCGAAACTCGTCAATGCGCCGCCCATGATTTCGCCGTCGTGCACGAGATGCGGGGCTTTGGCGGCGATATCGGCGAGCCAATGCGCGGGAGGACCTTTTCCCGCGGCGGGTTTTTCCGGCGGAACGTCCGGTGACGTTTCGGCTGCCGGCTCGATAGGATCGAACGCCGCGTCCGTGTCCTCGTCTTCGAGCACGGCGTCTGCAAAACGTCGAGCCAACAAGGCGATTTCACGCAAGTACGGGACGCGGCGCAAGATCTTCATACGCGCTCAGCTGCTCCTCGACAAACCTTCGAAGACGAGCGTGAACGATTCGATGGCCAATTGTTTACCCAGCGCATCGAGCGGCGCGCCACGCCATTCACACGGCCACGCGGATTCGAGGTCCCAGCGCATCACTTCTTCCACGCCGTCGGCTCCGAGCAGCAGAATCGAGACGTTTTGTTTGCGTGGAACACCGCGTAACGAATCGAGAAACCATTTCCACAAATCCGACGATTGCGTCAGCCCATAACGAAGCGTGACCGGATCGTATTCGACGGGACCCGCGAGCTGCCGGACGACGCGACCATCCCCGCCACCTCGATAAGCAATGGGAACGACGCGAGCCCCGAGCGGACTGCATTCCGTAAAGTGGCCTTCGACCACGCCTTGAATTTGCAGCTTGAAGTTGTACGCGCGGAAGGGATCCGTGCGGTCGACGTTCGTATCAGCCACCTTATGCCTCCTCGATCTCGGCGCCGCCTACGTGCTGGCCGATCTTGAACACCACGAATTCGGCTGGTTTTACCGGCGCAAGTCCGATGACGGTCGTGACCCGTCCGGCGTCGATTTCTTCCGGCGGGTTTGTCTCTTCATCACATTTGACGAAAAATGCTTCTTCGGGGGACGCGCCCATGAGCGCTCCTTCGCGCCATAGACGGGTGAGAAATGCGCGAATGTCGCGTTTGATGGCGTTCCATAGCGTCCGATCGTTGGGTTCGAAGACCACCCAGCGCATGCTGCGTTGAATGGATTCGCGCACCATGATGAAAAGGCGTCGCACGTTGAGGTATCGCCATTCGCCTTCTTTGGCCAGCGTTCGAGCGCCCCAAATACGCGGGTAGTCGGCAGGAAAAACCCGAATCGCGTTGATGCCTTCTTTCGTGGCGATCTCCAATTCGCCCGGCGCGTACGCTCGACGTACGCTCAAGGCGCCTTGCACCACTTCATTCGCCGGAGCCTTGTGCACGCCGCGTAGCGCGTCGATACGCGCAATCACGCCGGCGACATGACCCGTTGGCGGGACAAACGTGGCCGTGCGCTTCGAAGCCAGCGGATCCAGCACTTCGATCCACGGCGCGTACAGCGCGGCATACCCTCCATCGACCTGTTTGGCGATTTTCACGATTTCGTTGACATCGTGTTCCGCCGGCGGACCATCGAGCAACGCGACGCGATCGCGTAGTGAACGGCAATGATCGACGATGGCCAAACGCACGGCCGCATCCAATACGCCCGGCGCGGCGACCAATGCGACCTCTTCATCCGAGGTCAAGGCATCGAGCGCTTTGGCGATTTCATTGGCGCGAGCGTCGGTTCCATCCGGCGCCGTGGGATCTTTTCCTCCCACATCCACGACAATGCAGCGACGACCGCCATTGGCGAAAAAACCAAAGACGGCGTGAGACAAATACGTGCTTTGAGCCGCCCCCGGGCGATCGTCGGAGAATTCTTTGAGGAATTGCGACCAATTGTTGATTTCGACCGGTTTTCCAGTGTGCTCCGACGACTTCGGCGCCGAACCGATAAACGCCGGCGTACTCACTCCGACCGATTCAATGGGCCTCGGCCCAGTGGCGGTCTCCTGCACGTATACCCCAGGATACCCGTACGTCATAACTCAACTTACCCCGATCTCGAGCGTGAGGCGTTTTTCCTGGCTTGCGTTTGTCGCATGAGAAACGTCCACCTCGAATTGCCATGTCGAATCCCCTGAAGTGACTTTGATTCGTTTTCTCGGCGGCCAGGGGGGCAACACACCGAGATCGAAAAAACCATTGGCATCGGTGACGCATTGCACGTTCACCTCGGCACAATCGACGATGACGCCCGCCGCAGGCGCCACCGCAGAGCCACCCGAATGACGTAAAACGACGCCTTGAAACGTGGATCCGGGTGAGGGTAGGACAAACTCGAGCACCCGCAAACCCTTGACCGGCGCTTTGGCTCGCGGACGAACCTCACGCGGGGTTTGAGCCATCGTGCGAATCAAAAAAGCCGGGCGCATGGCCGTGGCCAATGCGGGCCACACCGAAAGCCACGGGACCTCGCGCTCCACTTCGTAACTTTCGTGTTCCATTGCGGCAAACATGAGCTTCGATAAAATGCCGTGGGCGACGCGAACTTCATCCGCGCGCACCGTGACGAGATACCGCAATGTCGCGCGAAGAACCGCCTTTTTCGGGGCGTCATCGCCGAGATTCGGCTGCATATCGAGCAATACGATTTCCACCATCGGCTGAACCGACGGACGATGCTCCGCGAGCGACGGCGAATCGATGAGCGACACGGCGACTCCATCCCCCGCGGCGGACTTTGCCCAGGCTTCGATTTGAGCATCGCATGCTTCTATGCCCACCACGTTGCTCAAGGTTGTCGCTCCAAACGAGTGGCCGTGAGGATGTTCCGATTGTGCAGGGGCCGGCGCCAAACCGCGCCGGCGAAAATGCTGCGATCGAGGTGCAAAATGTGCGTCGGCGCAAAACTTGAAAACGAGCCGTCAGAGAAATGGCAAGCACGAAATGACGTCAATGCAGCAGGTTTGGCGTCGCCCCGATTGATGCGGGTCGAACCAAAGACAAACGAAGCCTGATGGACGTCGAAATGACGCCTTGTTCGAGTCGTCATGGGCAGCTCGAATGCAGTGCGCTCGAGGGCGCGGGATTAGCGTCAGCAAGATTCGTTCCCGCACCTCGTTCGTTTCGAGGCTCACGCGGGAGGAGCTTGGGTGGGGCAGGGGGGAAATGATTCAACGACGGTATCGGGCGTCGTCACGATTCTTGTTGACGAGATCAAGCAATGGCAGCTCTCGACTGGCTTTGCATCGCTTGACGCGCGGGGCTAGTCATGGTGCTCTCGCGCGATGAACAAGCATCACCTGATTGCATGGTTTCGATTCTTGTTTTGCCTTTTCATCGTCAGCGAGAGTTCGGCGTGCGCGCCATATCTCACGAAAAAAGATTTGCACGTTATGAATCCGTCGGCGGAGATCATTGACGTTTGCGCGCGTGTGCCGACGGTCGAGGATGACGCACGCGTGTGGGGATATCATTCGGCGCTGGATGAAACGGTATCGGATCGGGATCGCGGGGCATTCGAAAGATTCGCACCGAAGGCGGAAGTGTTTTACTGGTACGATCCCATGGCGCCGAGTGATTCGCCCGAGCGATTGCCGTGGCCGTATCATCATTTGCAATGCTCGACGCAAAGTGGTCGAGCGCCGGAATTGCCGAAAGAGTTAGGCAAGATCGAACTCACGTACGAGGCGCGTGAAGCGCTCGTTTCGATATTGACGCAGCAATGCGCGCCGGCGCCGCAAGCGTCGCAAGCGTCGGTCGCGGTCAATAAACAATTTTTGGCCCAACCGGGGACGCCGATTTCGGTGTCCA
>CAYSYX010000259.1:0-12759 GCA_964435055.1 uncultured Polyangium sp.
AGCGGTCAGTGCGTTTTATTCATGGGCACCAAGGTTTGCGCTGCTTGAATGGTCATCCCGGCCAAACGCTGAAAACTCTCACCAACGGCCGCGCAGGCCAACGTGCGTCGGTCCGACGACGAAGCTCGTTTCGGTTTTCATTGCGACCTTGTGTTCCCTAATCGTCGTTCAATCATAGAAATCCGCAATGGCGGGCTTCTTCGTCGTCTGTTTGACCGTCGTCGTTGGTTTGGTTGTCGCGGGCGCCGTCGCTTTGGAGGTAACCTTGGGCTCCGCAGGTTTGGCGACTTCGGTCGGAGTCGTTGGTTCGAGCTTCGGTTCCGCAGCCGCTTCGCGAAGCGGAGCGTTTGTCGGCGCGAGGTTTGGCGCCGATTCGGACGCGGCGCCCGTGGGTGGTTCGACCTTGACCGCCCGGGGCGCGTCGGAAGTCGTCGATATGGCTGGATTTGCGTTTGTCGCGGATACTTCGGGGGTCGATCTTGTCGCCGCGAAAATCACTCCCCCGAGCCCCACGACACCCACGGCCAAGATGCCCGCGATGAGAGCCGTTTTGTCCTTTTTGCCGACGGCCGCCGGATTCGTTTGTCCCCACGCACCCGCGGTGATCGGATCCGGCGCCACAGGGACTGCCGGTTGCAATGCCGACGAATTGGTCGGCATGGTCGGCGAATCCATCAGCACCGTGGTTGAAAATGTATTCGCAATCGGGGCGGGCGCCGCCATGACCAAGGGGGCGGCGTTGTGGGAAAGAGCCGACGCGGAAGCCACGGGAGCCCGCGATGAAGCGCGCGGCTGGGGAAGGACGTTCGCGTACGGGAGCAATTGTTCCATCAATTCGCGCACCGATTGGAATCGATGTTCCGGCTGTTTTTCCAGGCACTTGAGTACAATCGCGTCAAATGCCGTCGGTATGCCCGGACGAGCCAGACTTGGCGCAATGGGCGACGTCGTCAGGACCTTCGTGACCAGCTCGGTGACGGCCGCAGCGGTAAAAGGAACACGCCCGACGGCCAATTCATAAAGGATCACCCCGAGCGCCCAAATGTCCGTCCGCACGTCCGCCGCTTTGATGTTCGCCATTTGCTCGGGCGACATATACAAGGGCGAACCCATGAACGCACCCGTTCGTGTCAAATCGGAAGATAATTGGTTTGTCGGGTCAATCTCCTTGGAAATGCCGAAGTCCAGCACTTTCACGCAGGGGCTGCCATTGGGGCGTTGAATCAAAAATAAGTTTGCCGGTTTCAGATCGCGGTGGACGATCCCGTTGCTGTGGGCCTCGGAAACGGCTTCGCAAGCTTGGTACACGTACAATGCCGCTTCGTCGAGCGGCAATCCGCCGCGGCTTCTGACGACCTTTTTCAGGTCCTGGCCATCGAGGTATTCCAACACCATGTACGGAATTCCATTTTCGAGGCTCCCGACATCGTGCACGCGAGCGACATGTTCACCTTTGAGCTTTGCCGACGCTCGAGCTTCGCGCAAAAATCGTTCGACCGCTTCATGGTGGTCCATCGCTTCGGGCAACAACATCTTGATGGCAAACAGTTCGCCGAGGTGCACGTGCCGTGCGGCCACGACAATCCCCATGCCGCCTTTGCCCAAGACGCGCTCGACGCGATATTTGCCCAACAAAACTTCGCCTGGTTGCACCGTGGAAGACATGAAGCTCGCCTCCAGGAATGACCGCACCCGCTGTCACTCCGACGGATCGCGCCGAGCGTATCAGGGAGTTTGCGGGCGGTGCAAGATGGATGTAAGAGCGCGCGGAGGTTTTGTTCGTTGCGGTGGTATGCGATTTCGTCTCGAATGACGGCGAAGGCGACACCTGCGGTACGGGCGAATCTCATCCGTCGTTCGGGCCCGAGCTTCGCGCCAGGACAGCCTCGAATCGCAGCACCATCTCACGCCGCGTCGACGCTCGATGCGGGTACACCGTGAGCACGACCCGATCGCCCCGCTCGGTGCATTCAACAGATATTGTCGAACGATCACTCAAGGGGCGACGCGATCGAATCGGCGGCGAAATGAGCGCGCCATGGGTCGCCGTCAGCGTATTGAGCTCCTCCTCCATGGTTTGTCGAATCGCATTCACTTCGGCGTGAGGTTTGTCCCGAAGAAGTTCGTCGCGCGCCCTCCGCACATTCGAAAGAATCCGCGTGAGCAGCATTCGCCACGGGAGGTGATGAATGGGCTCGGCCGCGCGTGATTCATCCACCATCATGGGCATCGCTGGAAAATACAATGCTTCCTTCGGCGTCCCTCGAATGGGGACAAACCCTTCCACGGCGACTTTGACCCATCCATCGTCGGGAAATACCAACGCCGCTTCGGGCGTATCCCAGCAAGCTCGAAACCCTTCCGCGATACCCTGGACCGGGCCGATGAAATTGGGTAAGTCCAAACGCGCCATGCTCGAAATGACCGCCGCACCGAGCGCAAAGACCGCACTCACCAATCCCGCCTCGATGGATTCGTGTTTCGGCGAAATGAGATCGCCCGCGACGAGCGCCACCCAACCCGATTCGTCCCGAATCCGCAGCTGTTGATAAGCTTGGGCTTGCGGCAGCACGTGCAAAGCGTCGGCCGGAACGCCGATCGCGGTCGGAACGTTTGCCCGATGCGCGACGCGCATGAGTGTTTCGATAAGAATGGGATCCACACGATCTGTTTGTCGATGCGGAACAATCAAGAGGTCGATGGGGCGGCGTGCCGTAGCCGAGTTCAGCAGCGCTGCGGTCGTGGGCAGGGAAATGGGATCGTCGTCATGGTTCGATGGCGGCCCAAAAAGAGCCTCGTCGCAATCCGCCAGAATACCCAATTCAATGGCGCCATGCCGCGCTGCCTGGACCATTGCATAAATACCGCGCACCAGGCGATTGGATTCGGAATCGTCGACAAGCAGATGATTGAGGAACCCATGTCCTTCAGCGCCAAGGTGGCTCTCGGACGGAAGCCATTCAATCTCACGGGTCGATGGTCCTGCGGATTTACTGCGGCGCACGAGCACCACCACGCGCAGAGGGCCTTCCGGATTGCGTGGCGCGGGTTGTAACACGGGCGTGTCGGTATAAGCGGGCGCGAGCATTCCACGATCATACGCCGATGCGCGAAAAAAAGTGATCTGTTTGCGGGCCTGACGGAAAAACACGATGGACGACCGGACGATTGGCCCGGTTGCCCAAATGGCGGAAGTTCTTGCCGCTGCAATGCACCAAGCCCGCTCAACAAATAACGTCTCTCCATCAATCGATGACCGACGCATAACCATGGCGCTCGAGCAGGCGGCGAAGCTGGATGTGCAGGCGGCGAAAGCGGAGTTTTACGCGGCGCTGAACATCGCGGTGAGCGCGGGATATCGATCGTTCAACATCGAGCATTTCGTCTCGACGCCGACCTTGATGCGATGGAAGTACCTCACTCGCGGGCCAAAAGACGATGGCCGAATTGCCTGAAATACGAGTAACCGGCGACGAGGCGTGAATTCTTTTGTTTTTCGGCTTCCGCCAGCATCCCGAGCATCCTCGTCGCAGCTGTCGCATCTCCCCGCGGCGAGAAATGATCGATGGATTGGACCACGACAAACCGCGCTGCGTCGCCGGTGATTTGGGGCAGCAAATCGAGCAGCTTCGGCTTGATCGCTTCGGTGCCCAAAACCCCCACCATATACGCCGCCTTGATCCCGACGAACTGTTTGTCCCCAACGTGCACGCTTGGATCCAAGAGCTTGTTCACGTAACAATCGAGTTTGTCGGTGCATTCTTCGAGCAACGCCTTTGCCTGTGCAGCTTCATTCTTGTAACCATTGGCAATCGTGTCGCCGCCGAAAGCCCGCAGGTTGCCCAGTTTGTCAATGTCGTTCACCTGATCGTGCCGTGCGAGCTTCAGCGCCAGCACGAAGGCATTGCCCCGAGCCTCCTCGAGGTCTTCATCCGAGCCGCGCCGGCGAAGCGTTTCTTTGACGAGCCATGGCACGAGTCTCGAATCGAAAGCGTATCCCATTTGTTCGAGCACGGCTCCGCGAGCGTTCATCCCGGGAGGAATCGTCGCCGTCAAATCGGTCTTTTCATAAACTTCGCGCACGACTTTCAGCGACGACTCGGAAATGGGCAGCTTGAGCAGCTCGCGCGCAAGGAGTGCTTTGCCCACGGGGTCTGTCTTGCCAATCTGCGCGATCATCGGTGCGGCGGCTTCTTCGCGACCGATGGATCCAAGAATGACCGCGGCGGGCAAAAAGTAAGCTTTGGCCGCTTCTCTCCGCGTTGCTTCGGAGATGTTGCCGTCGGCAGCTGCGCCGCTCTTCAAGGCTTCGGCTTTCGCGTATTCGACCATTTCAGCGTTTTTTCCTTCGAGCAACGCCACCGTTGGAGCAATCACCGGTTTGCCGATTCTGATGAGCGCATTGATCGCTGTCGATTGCACTTGGACCTTCATGGGCGACAGCATGATTTTGATCAAATTCGGAACAGCTTTTTCCGACTTCAATCGACCGAGGACTTGAGCGCACGTCAGTTGCCAGTAGCTCTCGTCGTTGTACCCGGCCAGGTCCTTTTTGTCGTCGATGGGTTTGCCCGTCGTCGCAATGCATTGGTCTTCCCACGAGGGATCGGACATCTCGACGACCGCTTCATTCAAGTCGCGATAGATTGGGGCCGCCTTGGGTTTGGACACATGAACCTTCTTGAACGCCGAAAACAGCGGCGCTGCGGCATCTTGTGCCTTCATTGCGGCGACTCCGCGGGCGGCCGTGCGCATATCACTTTCCGTCACGTCCGGCTCGTATTCCTCGAGCGTCTTCGACAAACAGGGCAATCCACGTTTATCGCGCGCATCCGCCAAGAACGAAACGACTTTCGATTGCGTCCGAGCGTCGAAATCTTTCGCCGTGCAGTGTTGCGAAAGCGGCTGTACGGCCGCATCGAGAATGCGCTGGACTTGGGGATCATTGCGGGCGTTTTTGTCGGCGTTGGTGAACAATTGAATGATCCGCTCGACCGCCGCCGGGCGCATGGACGCATCCGACAACCGGTTCACGTAGGTCATCGGGTCGTTTTCATCGCCACCGGGCGTAACGCCGCCGGATGTTGCTGTCGACGTGCCTGCTGCCGCGGTGTTTGTCGCGGGAGAATCCACAATCGTCACGGCTTGTGGATTGGCTCGTTGGGACGCTTCGCCGCCGCAACCGAGGGCCGTAATCTGCAATGTTCCCAGAAGAAGAGGTAGTCGGAATTGGCGGACCATGATGAACCTTGCTTATCAGGTTTTTCGGGGATGCGGTAGTGTGCAGGGCGGTTACGACAACTTCTTCGAATGCAGGCAATTGGTCTGACGTTTCCCGGCCGAGTGTTTGTCGGAATGAAGGATGTGTCTTGACGAGCTAAACAGGCGCGAAGAGAAGATGCTGCATCACAGAAGTGCTCCCGCTACAGCTCTTTTGTTGGTTTCGTCGGTCGAAGCGCTCGAGACCGAGCTCAATGTTTTTCCGGCCAACCTCGCGATTCTTTGATTCGCGCCCGCAAGGCGTCGAGCGCCGGCATGCTCAATCCGTTCAAATACGCCCGGCGCGATGCATCCAATTCGATCCCGAATACCTCGCACAAATCGACGATCGCCTCGAGCTTGCCCTCGAGCTTGCCCTTGTCGTGACCTTCTTTGAGCCCCTTGTCGTGACCTTCTTTGAGCCCTTTTTCCAGGCCTTCGTGCAGCCCCTTTTTTTCGCCCTCACGAAAACTCTTCGATTTCGTATCTTCCCAGATGGCTTCTTCCTTGTACCAATATCGCTCTTGCGGCGTCAAATTGTCTTCTTCAATCGTCTGGATTACCTTGCGCATCAAGGGGTTTGGGAACGCGGATTCATCAATCGTGTGATCCAATGAATCTTCAAAAAGCTCGAGCCACTGCCGAACGGGTTCCGGCGTATTCGCTGTGACCGCTCGAGGGTTCAGAAACACGATGCGATGTTTGAACAGCCCGAGCGGACGGCCATCATGCGTAATGATGTCGCTCGATTGCGACGCCAAATCAAATTGCAGCCTCTCGTCCTCCGGCAACCGCGTCAATACCACGATCGTGTAGACCGTACGTGCGACATCGTATTGCTTGCTGCTGGTCACTTGTTCGATTTGGGCCACCAAGTGATAATAGTGAAATCGTGAAAATGCGTCCGCTTCTCGCACATGTTGCAATTCGACAATGGCGCGATGCTCCACATCTTCGCCAAACAAGTCAAAGCGTACGTCCACGCGGCCCACGGGCGGCAAAAATGCCTTCTCTTGTTCGATCCGGGTGAAATGAAGCTTCTCGCCGATTACGTCGCCCACGAACCCGGTAAACACCTCGGGATCCGAAAACGCCTTCTTGAAAATCGCGCCGTATCGAAGAGGGACGACCTGAACCATGGGCCCATGCTACTCGGTCCCGTCGGCGAGCGCAAGACGAACCTTGTGACGATTCACTTTCGCCGATAACGCGGCATCGATCCATCCCACGGTTTTCCGTTGGCTCCGATCACCCCGCCTTTGGCTCGGGTATAGTTCTTGTTCGTTGGATCGATATCGAGTTGCAACAATTCCTTTTTGGTCAAACGACGCTTCTTTTTCATGATCCAATGCAATCGAGGATCGGCGTGCGTGTCGGCGCCTTGAAAAAGCGCCTCGCGTTCTGCGTGCTGCGCAAACGACGCTGCCAACAGATGGGCGTAACCGCCTGTCAAAGCCCGAGGACGCTGCAATTCCTCGACGAAGACCTGCAAGTATTCGCGGGGCATCGACGCCGACAAGGCGACGAATTTCGCTGCTCCGGGGCCGACGAAAAAATCCGGGTATTCGCGAAGCGCCCGCAAAAGACGCCGGGATCGTTTTTCCGAGGGGGCCAAGTCATAAAGCGACCACGCAACTTCCGGCTCGGCAAACGAGCGCATCTTCAATGCGTCAATGACCTCGCCGCGCTCTTTTTCGGGCAGACGAGCCAAGATGGACCGAATCGCCATGGTCTCTTGATGCTCGAAATATTCCGGCGATTTTTGCAACAACTTGGCACCGAGCGGCGCTTCGTCAGGCGCGAGCCGCAACAAAAGCTCAGCAAAGGTCGTAAACACCAAACGGCTCGGCCGGGGATATCGCAATCCCCCAAAGGTCACCAGCGTCCGAGCCGTTTTTCGGACCGAATCGAGCATTCCGTTTTTCTTGACCGCCAAGTCCAAAAAAAGCGCCATCGTTTGGGCCTCGTCTTCAGGCAATCGATGCGTCTTCTCCGGCTGGGCGAGTAACTCTTCCAAGAACGTACAAAGCTCGCCACAAGACAAACCCGAACAAATTTCGAGCAACCACGTCGCCTTGGCGCGTACAGACGCCTGTCGCGAGAGCTCCCAGAGCTCCAAGAATGACAGCTCTTTCGATAGATTCCCCGACGCGACGCGAATCTTTCTGTACAATACCTGGGTAATCTTCGGATACGTTTCGTCCGTCAAACGCGCGATATCTTCGAGCGTGTCGAAACGCATGGTTTCGTCGGGTTTGGCGGGATGCGGCAAGTTCAGTCGATTGAGGTGGTCACATAACGAGCAATATCCTTCACTGATCGCCAAATTGGGATGCGCAGCCAAAAATCGTAGAATCCACCGTTGCAAGGGCGTGTATCCCGCAGGCCAAACTCCGGATGGCCTTGTTTCGAATGCAATATCGAGGATCGCTGCGGCAAGGACGTCGGGCCACATCCCCGATGCTTCACGATATTTGATTTCTCGCGGTGCGAGCGTCCGGGCTTTTTCTTCGAGCACGTATTGATACACCGGTATGACATCGACGCGTTTCGTCCTGTGCAACCACGAAAAGACGAGCCCGGCGTAGCTGCCCAAATGCCCATTGTTCCACGGCACAGGCGTGTATTTGATGGCGCAAAGCGCTTCTTGCAGAGCCGACAAAGCCTCGGGCGACGGCGTATCCGCCGCATAAAACATTCCCACCGCCGCTCCAAAACGACGCAACAACGACGACGAACGCAATTCTTCTTGCCAATATGCCCAATCCGATGTTTTCGCCGGAAGGCCTACGAAACGCACGGCCAGTCCCAAGGCGATCGAAATGCCGAACCGCACGTTCTCCGACGACGTTCGGGTATGTTTTTCGCGCAAAACAGGTGCGAGCTTCGGTGCGGCCGGGGACAACCAGGCCAGTAAATAAAGAGCCTGCTGAACGACGGCTTCATCGGGGTCGTCCAGCAACGACAAATAGGCGGGTATACCGAGACAAACTTCCTCGTACACTCGGCGATAAATCGTTACGAGAGGTTCTTCGGGGCGCCACGCGGAAAGGGTCATTTCTTCGAGGTGCCCGAGCTGCGTCATTCGATGCCCATTGGAAAGTTCGGACAAGAAATGCAAGAGCGCATCACGATCCTGCACGCCGGGCGACTGCAAAATCATAAGCAAGAAGGTAATGGCCACGGGGGTCGCATTTTCGGGAAACCCCTGATGATTCAAACTATGGCGTAAATGCCGCAACGCCTCGGCCCGGACTTTCTTCCGTGCATCGAACAGCGCGAGCAGCGCGTCGGGAATATCGCCCGCATCCCCGTACGCGTGGTTCAATTCGCTCCAGGCGATACCATTCAAACGCTCCTGAATCGCGGACGCGGCGGTCGTCGAAGATGCACGCATAACGGATTGCGCCGCAACCTACTTCATCCGCGTCCTCGACACAATATCTGTCGGCGGAAGGAATACCTCTTTCGTGGTCGCCGACGTCGCGGCTATTTTTCCCCCGAGCACGAGGTATCATGCTATGGGGTTTTCTCATGGCTCAATTCTCCTCGCGTGTGCTTCTCGCGGCTCTTGTTTTGTCTGGTTGTCGTAGCGAAGCGCCGCAGAAAGAGCTCGACCCAAAGCCGCCCGGTTCCTCGGTCCCGGCAATTGTGAAGGCGCAATCCCCCGCGGTGGATTGTTTTGCACGTGGGATGACCGGCAAGATTGGCCAGAGCGACGCGAGTCTGCGGCTTCTACGCAAGGACAAGGCACTTCAAGGCAGCTATTTCTACAACAAAGTGGGCTCGGACCTCGCATTGACCGGTTCGGTCACCGACAACGGCTTTGTGCTCGAGGAGCAGGTCGGGGGCAAGGTCACCGGCAAGTTCGACGGCACATGCGAGACACCGGAGCGCATGAAGGGCACGTGGACCTCGGCGGATGGCAAACGCTCATTATCGTTCGAATTCGCGGTTCCTACAAAGCTCGAGGTTGTGGCGCGCGTTCAGAAGTTCAAAACGAAGGCCAAGAGCAAGAGCGCCTTTGGTGACTCGTGCACGTTCGAGCGCTCGTTGCCGGTGATTTTCGGGGCCAAGACGGGCGATTTGGACGGGAAATTGCAGGCTTCTGTCGATCGGTTCGTCGCCAAGTGGGGAATGATGAGCGGCGAATACGAAGCCGACGCAAAGCGCTGCAGCGCCGAAGGCGAACAGATGCTGCTGGTCGATTTCAATGCGAATTTCTCCGTCGTTCCCGGGCACAACGAAGTTCTCATTCTGCAGTTTGGCGGGTATTATCAGTACGCCGAAACGGCTCATCCGACCAATGCTGCCGGAGCCTCCGTCCTCAACCTCGACCTCGCGACCGGCAAGGAGATCGAGCCGGCTGAAATCTTCACCAAGTTCGACGAGGTTCTACGCATTGCCAAAAATGAGTGCACGACGAACGAGGATGTCGCTTCGTACTTGGGCGACGCCTTCTATTTGCTGTCGGACGGTATTCGCGTCGCGGGGGTCGGCTTTCCACATGCCATGGCGGTTTATACGTATCAAGGCCCCGTGCTGTCCTACGGCGGGCTTCTTGGTTCCGGCTTGCTGCGCAGCGATTCACCGCAGGCGCGGTTGTGGAAGAGCGTTACGCCAAACAAGGCCCCATGCGATAAGAAGTGGACTCCGTCCGATGGCGGCTGACGAAATCAATGGCCGGGTGGATCTGGTGTCGTGCATTGTTTGCCGGCATCTTTTCGGGTACGTACAAACCGAAGCGGTCTTGCCAAACTCATTTTGAGCCACCGGTCCGCCGCACCGCCGCACGCGTCACTCGAAACAATCCTCACCAAACCCACGCCCTTGTGCTACACGGCGGGCGTCATGCCGAAACCCTTCGATCCCGTCGTCGTTCCTCCGCTGGCTGAACAATCCGGCCAAACCTTCCCGCGCCTCGTCGAATTGATGCAAAGGCTGCTCGCTCCCGACGGGTGCCCTTGGGACCGCAAACAAACGCTTCCGACGTTGCGTAAATATGTCTTGGAAGAAGCGTGCGAAGTCATCGATGCCATCGATTCGGGCGATCGCAAGGAATTACGTGCCGAGCTTGGCGACTTGCTTTTGCAGATCGTTTTTCAAGCCGAACTTGCGCGTAAGGAAGAGGCTTTCGGCCCGGATGATGTCGTGGCGGGCATTTGCGACAAACTCGTTCGGCGGCATCCGCATGTCTTCGGTGACGTTAATGTGGACGACGCGGACGAAGTTTTGCGCAATTGGGAAGCGATCAAGCTGCAAGAACGAGCGGGTACGGAAAAAGCCAATGAAAGCATGTTGTCCGGTGTGCCGCGAAGTCTGCCGGCGCTCGTGCGGGCGCAACGTATCGGCGAAAAAGTATCGCGTGTCGGGTTTGATTGGCCAAACGTCTCCGGATCGCGCGCCAAGGTGACGGAAGAACTCGGTGAGCTGGACGAAGCCATCGCCAAAGGGGATGCGAACGCGATCGAGGCCGAGTTTGGCGACGTCGTTTTTGCGCTCGTGAACCTTGCGCGGCACGTGCATGTCGATGCGGAGAGCGCTCTGCGCCGGACGATTGACAAATTTTCCACGCGGTTTGCGCATGTCGAGACGCGAGTTCGCGAAGAGCACGGTGGATTTCCGGATACGTCGAAAGGCCTCGCTCCGTTGTCGCTCGAAGTGCTCGATGGCTACTGGGAGCAGGCAAAGCAATCTGATAAGTAGGGGACCATGTCGGAACAAGTTCTATTGGTCGAGCATCACGTGGCGGTAGCGGTTGTCACGATGAACCGTCCGAAAGCGAAAAATGCGCTGGATGCAGCGCTCCTTTCGGCCCTCCGCGACTCGTTGCAACAACTCGGAGAAGACGCGGCGACGCGCGCGATCGTGCTCACCGGTGCGGGCGGAGCGTTCTGCGCGGGTGCGGATTTGAAGGCGGCGATGACGGATCCCGAAGCGTTCTCGAACTTGGATCAGACGATGACCCGTTATCATTCGGTGATTCGCGCGATCGTGAATGCGCCGAAGCCGGTGATCGCGATGGTTGAAGGCCCGGCCGTGGGTTTTGGTTGCGACATGGCGCTCGCGTGCGACATGCGGTTTCTCGCGACAGACGCTTACTTGGAGGAGCGGTTTGTCAAGATCGGACTCATGCCCGACGGGGGCGGATCGTTCTGGTTGCCGCGACTCGTGGGTCTGGGCAAAGCGATGGAGCTGATGCTCACGGGTGATCGCATCTCGGCGGATCAGGCATTGGCGCTCGGATTGGCCAATCGCGTGGTCGGGTCGGACGTGTTGCGCGACGAGACGATGAAGCTCGCGGACAAACTCTCGAAGGGCCCGCCGCTCGCGTTTGCGGCGATCAAGCAAGCGGTGCGGGCGAGTTTGGGGGGCACGATTGACGATGCGCTCGATCGCGAGCGAGCGGGACAAACGAAGCTCTTGCAGTCGAACGATTGCATGGAGGGCGTGATGGCGTGGATGCAGAAGCGCGAGCCATCGTTTGTGGGCAAATGAAGTTCAGCCCAAATACCTCTCCCCCGCATCACACAAAATCGTAACGATTCGCCCAGCCGTCCGCTTCGCCACTTCCACCGCCGCGTGCACGTTCGCGCCTGCGCTCGGACCCACCAAGAGCCCCTCTTGACGCGCCAACTTACGCGCCATGCGTTCAGCTGCCGCGTCCGTCACCGTCACGATGTCATCGATCAGCTCGCGATCGAACACCGGTGGGACAAACCCCGCCCCGATGCCTTGGATCTTGTGCACCCCGGCAGGTTTGCCCGATAGAACCGCGCTCGCCGCAGGCTCCACCGCGATGATCCGCACGCGTCGGCCCAAGTGCTTGCGCAAGGTTCGTCCCGTCCCCGTCAGGGTCCCGCCCGTTCCTACGCCCGCGACAAACACATCGATCTCGCCGCCCGTTTGTTCCAGCAGCTCGAGCGCCGTCGTCTCCGCATGGGCCTGCGGGTTCGCCGCGTTCTCGAATTGCCGGCTCATCCACGCGCCCTTGGTCGCTCGCGCGATCTCCAGCGCCTTTTCCACCGCGCCGACCATCCCGAGGCTCGCCTTTGTCAGGACAATCTCGGCCCCGTAGGCCCGCATGATGTGCCTGCGCTCGAGGCTCATGTCTTCCGGCATCACCACGATGCAGTGGTAACCGCGCATCGCCGCGATCATGGCCAGGCTGATCCCCGTGTTGCCGCTCGTGGCTTCGATGATCGTCGATCCGGCCGTCAGTTCTCCCGTGCGTTCGCCGTGTAGCACCATCCCGAGCGCTGCGCGATCCTTCACGCTGCCCGTTGGATTTTGCGATTCCAGTTTGCCGAAAACCGTGCCTCCGCCTTCGGGGGAAATGCGGGCGAGGCGGCAAAGAGGCGTCCGGCCGATCAGGTCGATCGCGCTTTCGGCAACGATACCGCCGAAACGAAGGGCGTCGGGCATGAGGCGCAGTGTACGTCAGGCTCGGAGCTTCGGGGCGACACTTCGCTCTTCGCACTTCATGGTTCGCTTGTGACA
>CAYSYX010000259.1:12769-13098 GCA_964435055.1 uncultured Polyangium sp.
ACACACGCCCGTGCGAACTCATGATAGGAGCCGAATGAGTCACGACTGGAGGCAAACAGTGTCCATGCGCGTAATCGCTCCTGCATCCGCTCTCATCGTTGTTTTTGGAATGCTCCTGGGTTGTTCGAACAAGATCGAGCAAAAAGAGTGCGACAAACTTCGCGGCGATGGGTTTGAACTCATCAATGGCGCGCAGCATTGCAACGTGGATGCCGATTGTTCGCAGAGCAAGTGGCCCGGATGCGCTCGCGCCGTCCATGCGAAGACCTTGGCCGCCGTGGCTCCGAAGCAAGAGAAATACACCAAGGGTGAATGCGAAGAGCCCAAGC
>CAYSYX010000260.1:0-13081 GCA_964435055.1 uncultured Polyangium sp.
CTTCATCATCGAGCGACGCGGCAATCGACGCCGCTCGTTCCCGCGCATTTTCGCTTTCCGGCCCCGTGACGATCCGCGCCAGCATGTTCAACGCCATCGCTCGCAATCGCAAATGCCCGCCGTCCCCCGCATGCTCGGCCGCGCGACGCGCAGACGTTGCCGCTTCGTCCGCGCGCCCCTGCTTCCATAATGCGTACGCAAGCCCATTTGCGCGCCGACACAACGCAAAGGGCGGAGCACCACGTTCGTCAATCGATCGATACAACGCTTCCGCGCCCACATGGTCCGGCGTTTTTCCCGGTGCATGACGGTTTTTTTCGTACGCTTGTTGATCAATCCATCGCGCATGCACGCACGCCTTGTCATGCTTCGGCATGTCTTCGCTCAGCAATCGTTCCACTTGGACCAACATCGCCGGTACCGCCTGCACATCATCGCGACTCGCCATGTACGCTTCGACGAGAATCACTTCCGCGCGAGCTTCGGCCGGCGCCTTCGCAAAGGATCCGCGCGCTCGCTGCAAATGCGTCATTGCCGCTTCCCGCTCGTTTCCTCGCAATGCACACGTCGCATGCGCCAATGCCAGCCATATTCGCGACGCGGGAGCGTCACTGATCGGCGGACGATCCCATAAACGCACCAGGTCCCGACAAACCGGCAAAGGTAAATCCGTAAATCGCGAATGATACGCGCCCATCCAGCGCGCTCGAGCGTCCACGGCGCCGGGAAGACCAAACGCCGCCAGCAATCGACCGCCCCAGGTGCCTCCATCGAGCTGCCCGCGCGTTCGCAATCGACGTAAAGCTCGTTCAATGGTCGCGACGTCTTCTTTGTACCCGCGCAGCGCCGACAATCGTTCGGCCACCGCGGCGAGCGAACCATATTTTTCGACCAGCCACGCGACGTGATCCGCCCACGAAAAGCCGGGATCCGCAGCGTTTCCAGCGTCCGACGCGACGTCGTGTCCGGGTTCTTGTCCGGGTGAATCGGCCATGCGGACCGTATAACAGCAACAACAACAAGAGAGAAAGTAACATGAGTACGAACCCTGAATTTTATCTCGTCGTGGACCTCGAAGCCACGTGCGACGAAAACCACCGCATTCCGCGAGCCCAAACCGAGATCATCGAAATCGGAGCCGTCCTCGTCGATGCCGATTCCCTTCAGCCCGTGGAAGAATTCGCCACGTTCGTCAAACCCATCGTGCATCGGAAATTGACGCCGTTTTGCACGCAATTGACGAGCATTACGCAAGCGGATGTGGACGCCGCGCCAAACTTTCGCGAAGCCATGATCCGTTTCGGCAAATTCATCGGCGGACGCGACGCCTTGTTTTGCTCGTGGGGCGATTACGATCGCAATCAATTCGAGCGCGATGCCGGGCGTCACGGCGTGAGGCTTCCGTTTCGAGCGGGGCACCTGAACCTGAAAAAGCGTTTCTCCGATGCGCTGGGCGAAACGCAATCCTACGGAATGTCGTCGGCATTGCGACGCGTCGGCTTGCGATTGCAGGGGACGCATCATCGCGGCATTGACGATGCGCGCAACATCGCGCGGCTCTTGCCGTGGATCTTGGGCCGAAAAGGGGCGCGGTGAGCGGGTGAAAAAGAAGCTCCGGCGTGTATTGGTTTGACCGCAAAGCGGACAAACCAATATCAGGTCCAGGACGGGTCCTGGCGCGGGGCCGGGGGCGCGCAGCCCCCGGTGGGTCCGGGTGAAACCCGGCTGTTCACCCCGCGCCAAGGGTTTTACGGCGCGCAGATGTCTTCACATTGGTTGTTGCAGCACGTGAACGTGCCGGGGCAATTCGTGCCGCAATCGACGGCCGGACATCCCGGAGGTCCATTGACGATGCCGCATTTGCCGCCGCCGCAGAAGCCGCTGGCTTTCGTCGGGCAGCACTTTCCGCCATTGCACGTTTCGTTCGCATTGCAACACGCGTTTCCGCAGAACAGCGTCGTGCACGCGCACGTACCATTTTGGCACGTCGCATTCGGAGCACAAGCTGTGTTCGGATTGCACGGTGCATTGGTGCACGTGTCTTTGCAATTGTTGCACGAACACATCATTTGCTGACATGTCCCATTGCTGCATGTTCCACCCGGACACGACGCCGAATTGTTGGAATGCCCGCACGATCCACCCGAACAACTGTCATCCGTGCACGGATTGCCATCATCGCAGCTCTTCGTATTGAAGAAACACGTTCCATTGGAACAGACGTCGTCGGTGCAAGCATTGCCGTCATCGCACGTTTTTGCGGTCGATTGGCACATTCCGTCAATGCAGACATCGGCTGTACACGCATTACCGTCGTCACATGTAATGGCCACGTGCTCGCATGCATTCGCGACGCACGCATCCGTGGTGCAAGGATCGCCGTCGTCACAACCATTTTGGCAATTGGTTACGCTTCCCGCGCCTCCCATCGTCGATTCATCCCACGTGAGGTACGCTTGATTCGTTCCTTGGCCCGGCAGCAACGACGTCAAATTGCCGTATTGCTTGCTCCACGCCGACCACATCGGATACGACGCCATCGCCGCGTCCCACGTTCCATATCGATACCAAACCGTGTGCCCGTCTTCCGTCAACACCGCTTGCTTCATCCGCTTGTCCGGAAATACCACTTGATTAAACGAGCGGAACGTCTGACCCGCTCCCAAGTCCGCAACGAGGCCGCTGATGTCCGTGCTCGCGAAAGCCGCCCACGTGTAGGTCATCGTATTCGGATCCCACGTGCCCTTACGCTTCCACAACGTCTTGCCGTCCATCGCCAACAAACTCTGCTGCAGTTTTCCATCCGGGAAAACCACGTGATCGAACGATCGGAACGCCTGCATCGTCCCTTGATTCGGAATGATTTGCGTCAAATCGCCGAATTGATTCGTAAACGCCGTCCAATTCGTGTACGCCGTGCCATTCCAAGTGGCATATCGATACCACGCGTGTTGGCCGTCCATCTGCAAATACGTCGCCTTGAGCCGTCCGTCGGGTAAAACGACGTAATCGATTCCGCGGTACGCTTGGCTCGAGCCTTGGTTCGGAACGAGCGACAACATGCTCTGTCCGCTCCAGCCCGTAAACGAAGTGTAACCCATCCCGTCCCAATAACCATTTCGGGCCCAAGCCGTTTGTCCGGAATCCGTGATGACCGATTGCTTGATGCGCGTCTCCCCAACACAATCGGTATCGTTGTTCGCGCAACCCAAGGGGCAACAGCCGTCGCCGTTCACGCACATCGTAATGGCTTCATTGAGGCATTGCGCCGAGCAATTGCCCGCATTGAGCAGCGTATCGTGCGTGCATGCTTTACCGTCGTCGCACGTCTGGGGACATCCACCCGATGCGCCGGGCATGATCGCCGTATCGCACGTTTCGCCCGCATCGAGCTTCCCGTCGCCACAGGTCGTCGAGCAATCGCTGTCGGACATGGAATCGCAACCAAAAGGACAACACCCGTCGCCGGCGGCGCAAGTCGTAATGGGATCATTTTGACAAACTGCGCCGCATGTACCGCCGCCTTTTACGCTGTCCGTCGTACACGCGACATTGTCATTACAATCGCCCGCCGTGACGCATGCTCCGACAAGACCCGCAGCAATGGCCGTATCACACGTCTCCATCGCGTCGATCTTGCCATTGCCACACAATACGCCGCTTCCCCCCGTACCTCCGGAACCTCCGGTCTCCATTCCCCCGGAACCGCCGGCTCCCGCCATTCCCGCAGTCCCCGACGAACTCGAACTGCTCGTCGTATTGCCGCTAGGGGCCGGATCTCCGCATCCTGCAAACCCCAGGACAATCGCCGGTAACGTCCACGTTACGATGGACAAGGGTCGGGACAAACTCGAACGTTTCATGGCACTTTTCCCCATAAGGCCCCATTGAATGGAGCGTCGACTCACGTTTTGAGATGCAATGCGTAGAGCAAGGGCAATGCCACCTTCGGATTCTTCGTGGAAATCGCGGAGTTTCTTCCCGACGTGTCATCGGTCGTGGACACGTGACGCATATTCGTAGGCCGGCCCTGATCCTCGTCGGCGACAGTGTCGTCAATCGTGGACACTCGAGCCGCACCACCTGACCAACACACCGATCGTCAAAAATGGCTGTACTCGATCGGCTCCCCGGCAGAACATGGACGCCACTTCGATGCGCACCGTTTCGCGGATCGAATTTCGAGAGCTCGAATGGCCTCAAAACGCGACGAAAAACACGATCCGCAAACCCTTGGTCCAACGAAGTTTTCCCGCTTCGAAGAGCAAGTGGAGAGCGCCATGTTCGATGGCGACGAGCGCATCACGTACCTCGAAGGGCAGCTCGACGAAGCGCACGCCAATACCGCTGCCATCATCAGCGTTTTGAACGTCTTGAGTGAAGCGACGAATTTTCGTGAAGCCATCGAATCCGTTCTCGAGGCCGTGCGTCACGAGTTCGGATGGTCGTACGGATCGTACTGGACGCTGGATCGCGAGCGTCGCGAGCTGCGGTTTGCCCATGACTCCGGCGATGTCAGCGATGCGTTTCGGAACGTCACCATGACGTCCACGTTCGCCGAAGGTGTCGGGCTCAATGGTCGAACCTGGCGACAACGAGATTTGTTCTTCGTCGAAGACATCGGTGAATTGAGCGATTGCGCGCGAGCCCCCGTCGCGCGGGAAATGGGCGTGAAAAGCGGCGTGTGTTTTCCCATCGTGGTGCTTGGCGAAGTCATTGGCACGATGGACTTCTTCGTCATGCACGCGCTGCACTTGAGCGTCGGACGTCGAGAAGCGTTGCGGAACGTCGGGCGCCTGGTGTCCGCAGCGATCACGCGTCTTCGAGCGACGGAGACCGCTTTGGAAACAGCGCAAAATACCGCCGCAATCAACCGAATTTTGTCGGTGCTTGCCGAGACGAACAGCCGCGAAGAAGCTCTTCACGTCACGCTCGAAACGGTGCGTCGCGAGTTTGGGTGGGACTACGGTTCGTATTGGGTACGAGATCAACAGGCCGAGCTTCTTCGTTTTGCGCTCGATTCCGGGGCGATGAATGAGGAATTTCGCCGAATCACCCATCTATCCACGTTTGCCGAAGGCGTGGGTTTCAACGGACGAACATGGCGCCGACGCGACCTCTTGTTCGTCAAGGACATCGGCGCGATGGAAGATTGTTCTCGCGCGCCCGCCGCCAAGCGATTCGGTATTCAATCCGGCATTTGTTTTCCCATTCTCGTCGACGGCGTCGTTTGGGGCACGATGGACTTTTTCGTCAAACGCTCGCTCGACCTGTCCGAAGGACGAATCGATGCCCTGCGCAGTGTCGGACTTCTCCTTTCCGGAGCACTCGATCGTATCGCTCGTGTCGAACGAGAGCGCCGAATTGCGTCGGAGTTTCAAGTGGCCATGGCCAAGCTCTCGGCGGGGTTGACGTCGGCATCGCATGAAATTGCCCGAATGAACAACGCGCAATCGACGGCCTCGCAAAACCAAGCCACGGCGATTGCGGAATTAACGACGGCGATGGCTCAATTGCGCCACATGGCCGTGCAATCGATGGACAAGGCCCAAATCGTCATCGACTTGTCGGATCGCGCCCTCAGTGGAGCGGCCGAAGGGCGTTCCGTCGTCGACGGTACCGTGCGGGCAATGAACGAAATACGCGACAAGGTGAAACAAATCGGCGCGCGGATCGATATTCTCGGCAATCAGAATCAACAAATTGGAGAGATCATCGCTTCGGTCGCCGAAATCGCCGAACAAAGCCGCCTTTTGGCGCTCAACGCCGCCATGGAGGCCGCTCGGGCCGGGGACCACGGTCGAGGGTTTTCCGTCGTGGCCCATGAAATTCGCAATTTGGCGGGACAATCCAAAGACGCCACGGTTCAAGTTCGCCGGATTCTCGGGGAAATACGCCGCGCAACCGATGCCGCCGCTTCGGCCATGCACGAAGGATCCTCCAAGGTCGACGATGGCGTTTTGCTTGCCAAACGCGCCGGCGAACGCATTGAAGCGCTCAATCATTTCATCATTGAAACGGTCGAATCCGCGCGCATCATCGCCACCTCCGCACGGCATCAAGGCGCCGGGGTCGCCGAAGCCGCCGAAGCCATTCGCGTCATCAACAACGATTCCGCCGCCGTCGTCGAAAATACCCAACGCTCCGTGGACGCCGTCGCGGCCCTCAATACGACCGTCGCTGACGTCGCCACCCTCGTCCACCGATTCGGTGCTTCGACTTGACCCCAATCCACGAGCTTTGACGCGTTGCCCCCAATCGCTGTAGCATCCCGTCCGTGCCGCCCCTTCGCTACTTTGTTCCCAACGGTTTCACCGGGTTTTCCCTACTTCTTGGCCTCGCTTCCGTCACCATGAGCGCCCAAGGCGACTATCGCCTCGCCGCCTGGATGATTCTGTGGGGCGTTCTTCTCGACAAGCTCGACGGAACCGCCGCCAGGCTCATGAACGCCACCAGCAAGTTCGGTGTCGAGTTCGACAGTTTTGCCGATTTCGTCGTCTTCGGTATCGCCCCTGCCGCCCTCATTTATTACCGGCTTCTCGGGACCGGCGAGTTCATCGGTTGGCAAAAAGGCGGCATTATGGCGGTCTCGGGTCTTTATGCGCTCGCCCTCGCCGTCCGATTGTCTCGTTTCAACATCACCACCGGCGGCGAAGACATCTTTCTCGGTTTGCCCGGGACACTCATGGGCGCAACGGTCGCTTCGAGCTACCTGACGTGGGACAAATACAGCTCGAACACCGCGCTGCTCATTTACTTTCCGGCATTTCTCTTCATTGCCGCGTTTTTGATGATCAGCAGCGTCAAGCTTCCCAAAATGAAGCTGACCAAAAACAAATATTTCAACGTCTTCCTGGGAGCCAACGTCGTCGCCGCTTACGCCTGCGGCCCGCTCATGCTTCTCCCTGAATACCTGCTCGGCTTGGCCGTCACGTTTACCGTGGGTGGCGTGATCTCGTGCTTGCTGCATCCCGAAAAGTACACCGCTCCAGGTTCGGCCGAAGAATCCTCGACCGAAGAAGCCGCCCAGGAGCGCCTCGCTTGATGAATGGCTCCCGCATGCTCTCTCGCCGGCTCGCGACCCTGATCTTCCTCTCGCTCCTGTTTCTTTTTCCAAACCACGCCGAAGCCAAAAAACGCAAGCCGCCGCCCCCGCCGCCGCTTGAAGGACAAACCATCGATTACGCTTGGGATGGCAAGGACATCGGTCATCCCGAACGCGCGTGGCTCGGCAGAAGCTTTGTTCACAAAACAGTCGCGGTTGATCCAGCCAAACCTCGCCCGCTGCTCGTCTTCATCCACGGCCTGAATTCCGAACGCATTCGTTACCGTTGGATGGGCGGAGGCAACGAAGGCGACGTTCGACGCATCATGTCGAACCTCATGGAATCCGGCAAAATTCCACCGATGATCGTTGCAGCCCCAAGCTCGATCGTCCTCGCTTCCGTCACCAACGCCGTCACGAGCTGGCCGTCGTTCGACCTCGATCGGTTTGTCGAGCAAACCCGCACCGCTCTGGCCGGCACCGCCACCATCGATACTTCGCGCATCATCGTCGCCGGTCACTCCGGCGGAGGTTGCAACGCGCATGGCGGCATGGCGTCCGCGATCAAAGGCAAAACCCCGGTCTTCGCCGCTCTGGCCATCGACACCTGCATGCTGCTCGACTTCGCCGAAGTCCTCGCCGGCGCTCGCTCCGACTCGCACGTCGTCGTTTCATGGCAAACGCAAAGCTGGACCAAACGTCCTTTCGATCTCTTCCGTTCCCAGTTCACGAGTTCGGTCAAGAAAAACCCTCCCGCCCAAGGTTTCTTGCGCGAACTCGAACACGTCCGCGTGACCGAGCCCATGGCGCACGACGCGATGGTCGGCATCACGCTCGGCCGTTGGCTCCCGACATTGCTTCCCGTGGCTTCCACGACGCCTTGAGTCTCTCTTCACGATGGGAGTTGCGGCGCCTTGCTGCTATCGTGCGTTCGTTCCGACGTGCGTAGTATTTTCTCGCCCCTGGCCGTAGCTGCGTTTGCTTTTGTCGGTTGCGTCAAAGCACCCGCCACGCCGCCTTTGTGCGGTGATGGTGCCGTGTGTGCCGAAGGCACGACGTGCATCGTGGGTCGTTGTCGTTTGGCCGGAAGTACCTTGGTCGGCCCCACCGATGGTCGACGTTTGGTTCTCGAACCCGACGAAATCGCCGTCACTTCATCGAAAGATCCCGCCGGAGGCGCGCAGCAATTACCCGCCGTCGTTTTTCTCGGGCGCGGTGATGCGACCTTGCTCCTGCACTTCGCCGTGCCGATCGCCGATCCGCGCGACGTCACCGCCGCCGTGTTGGTCCTCGAGCCGCCACGCGATGCTCTTCCTCCCGCCACGCCCGTTCCGATTCACGTCGCCGACATCCAAACTCCGTGGACCTCCGAAGGTGCTTCCAACGGCCGAATTCCCAGCCTTGGCGTGCCCGAACGAGCCGGTCTGTTCGGAGGTTCGTCCGGGAACATAGTCCGTATCGACGTCACGCCCATCGTCAAACGCTGGGCCGAACGTAACGACGACGATCACGGCATCGCCATCGTCGCCGATGAAACGGACGCGTACGGATCGCCCTTTTCCCTCGGCGTAACCGAAGGTCGCGGCCCGCGCCTCGAGGTGTACTTGCGATGAGCTCTTCGAGCGAGGTTCCGCTTTTGTCGGTGCGCGATCTCGCGGTTTCGTATGCAACGGCCGAAGGCGGAAAACTCCAAGCGCTCGACGGTGTTTCCTTCGATGTTCCATCGGGACGAACCGTGGCGATCGTGGGTGAATCGGGGTGTGGAAAAACCGCGACGGCGCTTTCGATCATGCGTTTGTTGCCTTCGCCCGGGTCGGCGATCGATCGCGGTCGGATCTTGTTTCAAGGCGAAGATTTGCTGCGTTTGTCCGAGCGTGACATGCAGCGGATCCGCGGCGGCAAGATCGGGATGGTTTTTCAAGAGCCGCTGACGGCGCTCAATCCGGTCTATACGATTGGAGCTCAAATCATCGAAGCGATTCGGCTTCATGATCGACGTTCACGTTCGGCGGCGAAAGCTCACGCGATCGAACTGCTCCATCGCGTCGGGTTTTCCCGTCCGGAAGAACGCATCGACAGTTATCCGCACGAGCTCAGCGGAGGCATGCGGCAGCGCGTGCTCATTGCGATGGCGCTCGCGGCGGGCCCGCGCTTGCTCATCGCCGATGAACCGACGAGCGCACTCGATACGGCGCTGCGGGCGCAAATCATGGGACTACTCAGTGATTTGTCGCGCGAGCTCGGCATGAGTTTGCTGGTCATCACGCACGACCTGCCGTTTGTCGTCGATATCGCGGACGAACTCGTGGTGCTTTACGCGGGCACGGTGGTCGAGACGGGGAAACCGTCGCGCGTGCTGCGTGAGCCGCGTCATCCGTACACGCGGGCGCTCTTGCAAAGTGTTCCGCCGACGAGCAGTTTTCGCGTGCGCGGGGAGCGTCGCGTGCCTTTGCCGACGATGGATGGAGCCGTTCCAGATTTGCGTACGCGACAAACCGGATGTCCTTTTGCTTCACGTTGCCCGGATGTTCGCGATCGTTGTCGTTCCGAGGCGCCGGCGTCGACGGCTTTTTCCGATGGATCGGTGCGGTGTTTCCTGCATGAACCGCCGAACGCTCGGGGGACGGCCGCATGACGGAGCGCGAGCGTGAGTCACGCCCTCATGCGCGGAGCCACATCAAGCCGCTCGTGGTGGTGGAGAAGTTATCGGTCCTTTTTCCGCATCGAAAAGGATTTTTTCGGCCGCAGAGCTTCGTGCATGCCGTCGACGGCGTCAGTTTTTACATTCGTCCCGGTGAAACCTTGGGCCTCGTGGGTGAATCCGGTTGTGGCAAAACAACGCTCGGCAGGGCTGTTTTGCGGCTGGTCGAGCCGACGGTCGGGCGAATCATTTTCGACGGTCAGGACATCACCAGTTTGTCCGAGCAGGAAGTGCGCCCGCTTCGTCGACGTATGCAGATTGTTTTTCAAGATCCATATTCGTCGCTCAATCCGCGAATGACGGTGCGGGAAATCGTGGGCGAAGGCATTGCGGCATTACGTTTGGCCAAAACGAATCGGGAAGCGGAAGAGACGGTCGTCGAAATGCTGGTCAAAGTCGGGCTTGGCGCGGATGTGCTCGATCGATACCCGCACGAATTTTCCGGCGGGCAAAGGCAACGTATTGCGATTGCGCGGGCTTTGGCGGTCCGCCCGGATTTCGTCGTTTGCGACGAACCGACGAGCGCATTGGACGTGTCGGTTCAGGCGCAAGTTTTGAATTTATTGGAAAAACTGCAGGATGAATTATCGGTCAGCTATTTGTTCATTTCGCATGATTTACGCGTCGTCGCTTATACGAGTCACCGCATTGCCGTGATGTATTTGGGACGAATTGTCGAAATGGGCCCGGCCCAAGAAGTTTCGCAGCGGCGATTGCATCCGTATACGCACGCATTATTCGGTGCCTTGCCCAAAGAAGGCGCTCAAGAAGCCTCGCGCGAAAAACCCAAACGCGTGCTCACGGGAGAACCTCCGAGCGCGCTCGACCCTCCTCGCGGTTGCGTGTTTCATACGCGCTGCCCGCGCGTGGAAAAAGGCCGTTGCGACGTCGAAGCCCCCGAACTCACCGAAATCGTTCCCGGGAGTCATCACCGTGTCGCGTGTTTTCATCCCGAAGGAGAAACGCACGCGGAACATGCGGAAGGCGAGGCGCAGTCATGATGCCCGACGCCGCCAATGATGGATGGCACGCAATCGGCTCGCATTCGGTTCGGTTTGAAGAACCCGACATTCTTCACATCCGTATCGTCGGCGATTTGGGGAACGACCAGGTTCGCGGGCTCTTGAATACCTTCGAGGAATCTATTCGAAATGTCCCCCGTCCGGTGGCCATGGTCGACATATCGAAATCCGGTCGTCCCAATCTCGATATATTGAAATCGAGCGACTTATTGGATCAGATGCGGCGGTATCGGGCATTCGTTTATTACAATGCGCAATTCAGCCACAGGACCGTCCTCGATATCGTCAGAAAAATCTCGCGCGCGTTTCGTTTGTCTCTCCAATACACTCCGCTCATTGCTTTCGCCACCGAGGCCGAAGCGTACGCGTGGATTGAGCAGTTTCGAAAGCAGTGACGAGGGCGGTCAGACTCCAACACGACTCCGCCGGTTTATCGAGGTCATGTTGGGGCTCCCAAACGCGCGCGATACGAACGTTTGAGAACAAACGATGTGGGGCTTGGGGCGAAATGCGCTGGATGGCGCGACTCGAAGCCCCACGTGCACGAACGGGGATGACGGAAACGAGCGAAGGGGGAGGGACGTCCGAAATCGGCGTCGACGAATCAGCTTGCGGCTGCTTCTTCGGCGGCGGGAGCGGCTTCCGGTTCCGCGGCGGGAGCAGCAGCGGCTGCGTGCCCCGACGAACCCATCAACTGCGTGCGCCAAGAAACGAGCGTTTGAGCCCGTCGGCCGGCGGTCGATTCCGACAAACCGGTCGCTTTGACGATCTTTTGCGTGATGGCGTCTTGCGTCGGCGGCTTTCCGGAAAGGAGCTGCGGGGCGATCGCCGCGATGATTTCACTGTCGCCAATCGCCGAGCGGAAACGATCCTGCTCTTCGGTGCCGTTCGCCGTCAGGGCGTGGAGCGACTTGCCCGACTCGGTCGCGCTGAAGCCGCCTCCTTCGTCCTCGACGACAAACCCGAGTACGCGGGCAGTGTGGAGTCCGTAGAGTACGTGGCGAGGGTTGATCCCAGTACGTTCGGAAACTTCCGCTTTCGTTCGGAGGCCATCAACCACGGCGTCGACGATGCGACGGACGTTTTCGAGGCTGTCGGCTTGCGGAATATCCTTGCTTTCGAGGCGCTTGCGAGCTGTCGGCATGTTGGAAGCCGCAGTTTACATGCAGAACGCCATCCGTCTCTTCAAAAATTTGGCCCACCGTCAAAAGTTGTCCTAGGCGCCCACTTCACTCGGTAAACCAAGCCTCTGTCGCATCAACGTGCCTGTACGTCAGCCGCCTGATTCGTGCTCGGCATCGCCGTGGCCGCCCGGTAGGCCCCCATCGCCTTGTGCCAGTCGATCAGCGCATCGATGAAGCGAAAATTCGCATCCAGCGCCGCTTGCTCCCGCAAATTCACCAGCAAGACGTTGCCTTCGCCCAAGTCCAAGCGTCGCGCCTCTTGCACCGCCAGCGTTTGCGCCATGTCCACTTCCGTGCGGATCGTCTTCACTCGCTCCTGTGCCGCACGCAGCGCAGACACCGCATCACGCACATCTGCAACCACGCGATCGCGTAGGAACTGCGTCTGCGTTTCAACACGACGAACCTGCGCCGACGCGGCCTGAGCTCGACCCGTCGCCGTCCGATTCAGGAGCGGGATGTCGATCATCACGCCCGCTTCGACCATGGGTTTGTCCTGCTTGGGATCCCCGGGACCAAGGTCCTTCGCACCCATGATCACCACGTCGATCGCCGGACGTTGTTGGTTTGTCGCCAAGCGCTCGTCGACCTCGGCCTGCCTTCGTTGGAGCTCCAAACGTGCCAGGTCCGGACGCCGCGCGAGAGCCGATCGCTCCGCCTCCGCAAGCTGCGTAGGATCGAAGTCGCTCGGGTCGGCAATTCGTCCCGGCAACTGATCCGCCCGCGGCAACAGCGACGCGCCGTTTTCGCCACGCCAATACATCGACAGCTCGATGGCCGCCTGTTCGAGCGACCGTCGCGCGGCGACCAAGTGCGCCGTGCGTTGCTGAATCGATCGCTGATTGTCCTGACGCTCGATGTCCGCCAAGTCGCCGGCTTCCACACGTCGAGCAAGCCCGGTATCCCGCGCTTTGGCCAAGTCGAGCCAGGCCTCCGACAACGCGACTTTACGCCCCGCGCCGACCCAATCCCAGTAGCGGAACGTGCCCAGACGAACCGCATCGAGACGTTGCTGATCAACGCTCTTCGCCGCGACGTCGACACCGATCTCCGTGCGTTGAATCGTCGCGCGTCTGCGATCGATCGGACCGTCGCGAAGCAAATTGATGCGCGCCCCGGCCCGCACTTC